>JANRIF010000279.1:0-21018 GCA_033765245.1 Lysobacteraceae bacterium | reverse complement strand
CTTTGCCTTTCCCCCCGCTTCGGGCAGACTCTGCGGTTCACGAAACACTGGGGATCGTCGATGAATGCACTGCACTTGCCTCCCGACCTGCTGGCCGAATTCGTACGCGGCATGCCCAAGGCCGAGTTGCACATCCACATCGAGGGTTCGCTGGAGCCGGAGCTGATCTTCGAGCTGGCACAACGCAACGGGGTGAGCCTGCCGTACCCCAACGTCGAGGCACTGCGCGCCGCGTACGCCTTCACCAATCTGCAGAGCTTCCTGGACATCTATTACGCCGGCGCCAGCGTGCTGCTGACCGAGCAGGATTTCTTCGACATGGCATGGGCGTATTTCCTGCGCGCCAAGGCCGACAACATCATTCACACCGAACTGTTCTTCGACCCGCAGACGCACACCGCGCGCGGGGTGCCGATAGCCGCGATCATCGACGGCCTGCGTCGGGCGGCGGACCGTGCGCTGGAGGAACTGGGCATCCGCGCCGAGCTGATCCTGTGCATCCTGAGGCATCTGAGCGAGGAAGAAGCGCTGGTCACGTTGCAGCAGTGCCTGCCGCACCTGGGCAAGTTCATCGGCGTCGGTCTGGATTCGGGCGAAGTCGGCAACCCGCCCGAGAAGTTCACCAAGGCCTTTCGCGTCGCCAAGGCGCTGGGCCTGCGGCGCGTTGCCCACGCCGGCGAGGAAGGCCCGCCCGAGTACATCAGCGGTGCCCTCGATGCATTGTTGGCCGAACGTATCGACCATGGCGTGCAGGTGCTGAAGGATCCGGCGCTGGTGGCGCGATTGGTCGAACAGCGCATTCCGCTGACGGTGTGCCCGTTGTCGAACGTCAAGTTGTGCGTGTTCCCGACGCTGAAGGATCACAACCTGCGGCAGTTGCTGGACCAGGGCCTGGTTGCGACCATCAATTCCGACGATCCGGCGTATTTCGGCGGCTATCTCAATCAGAACTTCGTCGAGACGTTTGCCGCACTGGACCTGAATGTCGAACACGCGCTCACGCTGGCCTGCAACAGCTTCGAGGCCAGCTTCGCCACCGGCGAGCAAAAGCGCGAGTATCTGGCTCGGCTCGATGCGTGGTGCGTGACCTTTTCCGCTGCGCACGGACTGAGCGTCGGCGTCGATGGGTAAGCTCACCACCCATGTGCTGGATACCGCGCACGGACGACCCGGCGCCGGCATCGCCATTGCGCTGTACCGCTGCGCCGATGGCGGCCGGGCGTTGCTGGGCCGTTTCGTCAGCAATGCCGACGGCCGTTGCGACGCGCCGCTGCTGGCCGATGAGGCGTTGCAGGCGGGCATCTACGAGCTGGAGTTCGCCGCGGGCGACTACTTCGCCGGGCTCGGGCTGCACCTGCCGCAGCCGCGTTTCGTCGACGTGGTGACGCTGCGCTTCGGTATCGCCGATGCCAGCGCGCACTACCACGTGCCGCTGCTGGTGTCGCCGTACAGCTACAGCACCTACCGGGGCAGTTGAGTGGGCCCGTTCTGGATCGAAGCCGCCGGTTTCGCGTTGCGCTGGCTGCACGTGGTGGCGGCGATCGCCTGGATCGGCGAGTCGTTCTACTTCGTGATGCTGGACCGCTCGCTCGAAGCACCCAAGACGCCGGAGCCCGGTGTCGCTGGCGAGTCGTGGTCGGTGCATGGCGGCGGCTTCTATCACAAGCGCAAATTCATGCCGGCGCCGCCGCAATTGCCGGAGACGCTGCATTGGTCGAAGTGGAAGTCCTACACCACGTGGATGTCGGGCTTTGCGCTGTTCGGCGTGCTGTATCTGCTGGCACCGGCGATCTATCTGATCGATCCTGCCGTGGCGGCGCTGTCGCCGATGCAGGCGGTGCTGCTGGCGTTCGCGTTCCCGCTGCTGGCGTGGCTGGTGTACGACGGCCTGTGCCGCCTGCTGGGTTTTCGCGACGCCGCATTGGGCGCGCTGGTGGCGCTGCTGGTGTTGGGGCTGAGTTATGCCGCCACGCACCTGTTTGCCGGGCGTGCCGCGTACCTGCTGGTGGGCGCGGCGCTGGCGACGATCATGTCGGCCAACGTGTTCTTCGTCATCATCCCCGGACAGAAGCGGATGGTGGCGGCGCTGGCGCGCGGCGACGCGATCGACCCCTTGCCCGGCCGGCGTGGCAAGCAGCGCTCGGTGCACAACACTTATTTCACCCTGCCAGTGGTGTTTGCGATGTTGAGCAACCACTACGCGCCGGCGTTCGCGCATGCGCACAACTGGCTGGTGTTGGCCGGGTTCATGCTCGCGGGCGCGTTGATCCGCCAGTTCTTCGTGCTCTGGCACAGCGGCGGCCGCGCCTGGTGGCTGTTGGCGGCCGGTGCCGCCGGCTTGCTGGCGATGTTCGCGTGGCTGGCGCCGCGCGCGGCCGGCGATTCCGTGCGCGCCGCCGACGCCAGCATCCCCACCACCGCCGACATCCTGCCGATCCTGGCCAGCCGCTGCACCGCCTGCCATTCCGCGCAACCCACCCTGATGCCCAGCGCCCCCAAGGGCGCGATGTTCGATACCGTGGCGCAGATCGACGCCCGCGCCGCACTGATTCACCAGCAGGTGGCGGTGCTGCGGGTGATGCCGCCGGGTAATCTGACTGGGCTGACGGACGACGAGCGCGCGATCATTGCACGCTGGTCGGCGGCATCGTCATCGCGTTGACGGGATGCCTCCCCGGATTGCGCGCCCCGCGCCGGTCCGGGTTTGCCGGTTCGCGGACAACGGCCCTGGATTATGGTCCCGGACTGAATCCGGGGCAGGCCCTGCGGCGTAATCCGGGATCGCGACCAGACCCCATCGTCGGCACGCGCAGCGCCACGCCGGAGGACGGCGGATCACGCATCGAGCCGATCGATTCGCCAGTGAGCGGATAGTTCCACCTCATCGCAATTGGCGCCGGGGCCGCCGCGGTCGATCACCAGGAAATCGCTGGTGGCGTCGAGCGCCAGTAGTGGGTGGTGCCACACGCCGCGATGCAGGTTGACGCCTTGTCCGGGCTGGGCGAGGAATGCGCGCGGGATGGTGTCGAGACTTTCGCTCACTACCACCAGATACGGATGCGGACCCAGCGGCATGAAACTCTGGCTGCCCAGCGGGTGGCGTTCGAGCATGCGCACCACGAACGGCAGCGCGCGCGCCTGGGCGCGGAACAGGCTGACGATGGGGTGGCCGCCATTGGCGCCGGTGTCGATGCGTGCGAGGTCGTGAAAGCGCTGCGCGGTGCCCTCGTTGATGGTGTAGACCGTTTCGGCGCTGGCCACATCGATGACGTCGCCGAACGGGGCAAACGTCGCGTGCGTAAGCGACCCGACGCGCAACACGTGCAGGTCTGGCGCGCTCATGCCGGCCTCCCGCGCAATCGCAGGCGCGAGACGCCGCCATCCGGAAAGATGTTGAAACGCACGTGGCTGATCGGCGCGTGCGTGGCAATTTCAGCGGCGTAGAAATGCTGGTGATCCATCTGCAGCTTCTGTTCGGGCAGCAGCACATTCCAGAACATCGATTGCGTCACCAGCGACTCGGGCGTGGAGGCCGGTACGAACGCCGCCTGGATGCTGCAACGATCCGGGTAGTTGCCCTTGAAATGGCAGGTGTCCACTTCGATGGCCTCGATGCGGCCCGGATGCGCCAGCGCGAGGATGCACCAGTCGTTGCCGGGCTCGCGGCGGCGCCGGGTTTCCCAGCCATCTCCCATGTTCACGCCGCGACCGGGCAGCAACAGATTGCTGGCCAGGCCGAAGTGCTGGTTGTTGGTTGCGACCACGGTGCCGCCGTGCAGCGCGCCGATCAGATCGATCAAGCCGTCGGCATCGCGCGCATCGGCGTCGAACCGCGGGGTGCCGTACAGGCGCAGGCGCGCGAGCCCGCCATCGGGTAGCAGGTTGACCCGCACATGGGTGATGACGCGGCATTCATCGATGGCGAAATAGTGGTGACGATTGCCGCCGAGGTTGCTGGCCGGCAGCAGCTCGAACCATGCGGTATTGGCGTCCGGATCGCCGTCGCCGCAGCAGCCTTCGAGCGACACGGCCGGGGGGAAGTTGCCAGTGAAGTGGCTGGTGTCGAGATCGATGCCGTGGATGCGGCCCGGACGCGCCAGCCGCACGATGCACCAATCGTGGCCGGCGACGCGCTTGCGCCGGCTCTCCCAGCCGTCCATCCACTTGCCGTTGGTATCGTACTTGCCGGGCACGAACACCGCCGGCTCGGGATTGAGCATGCGTTCCATCGCCGCGAAAAAATCGTCGCTGCAGGCCAGCGCCTGCGCGCCGAGGCGGGCATCGGCCAGGTTGACGTGGCGGCGGGTGAATTCGGGGGCGTCGGGGTCGAGCGCGGGCAAGGCCATGGTTCAGTCCTGGATGAGGTCGGCGAGCCGAAAACGCGCGATGCGGGCGATCTGTCGTAGCGCTTGGTCGTGTTCGTGCTCGGGTGGGTTGTCGATGCGCTCGGCCATGGCGGCGATGATGCTATCGCGGGTGTGCCCGCGCACCGCGAGGATGAAGGGGAAGCCGAAACGACGATGGTAGGCGTCGTTGAGCGCGGTGATGCGGGCAAATTGCTCGGGTGTGCACTGGTCCAGTCCCGCGCCCTGTTGCTCGCTCAGCGAGGCGGCGGTGAGTTCCTTGCGCACCGCTGCCTTGCCGGCGAGCTGCGGATGCGCGCGGATCAACGCCAGTTGCTCGGCAGCGCTGGCGGCATCCACCACGGCGCACATGGCCTCATGCAGCGCGCCCACGCCGGCAAACGGCCGCTGCGCGAACACGCGCTCCGCCACCCACGGCGAATGTTCGAAAATGCCGCCGAGGGTGGCGACGAAGGCGGCGTGGTCGAGGTGGTTGAGTTGGTCGAGGTTCATGGGGTCGGGCTCTGACCGGGTGATCGAGTCGTCAGAGGCGCACCGTCCAACTTTACTTCAAAGCGCAGATAGGCTGGCAGGTTCTTTGACTCGACAATCTCGTCATGCGGCACGAGCAGATACTTCCAGGGCTTCGTGCCGATGGTGGTTGTGTAATCGGAGGCGTGTTTGCACCAGCGCGCAGCGGCAGCGGCCTTTGCCTGGACTTCTTGCGTATTGATGTCGGCTCTGGCCTTGGTTTCCACCATGAAGATCGTCGAATCCGTCTCTGCCACAAAGTCGGGGATGTACTCCGGCTGCTCGGTGCCCAGTTTGTAGTAAATCTGGAACTGGCCCTTGGCAGGCTTGAACCACTTCGACGCGTCGCGCTCAAGGATTACCGAGAAGCGCCGCTCCGTGTCGGAGTCGAATTTCTGCAACGGGTAGAGGCAACGCGCGAAGCCGCCGAACAGCATCTGCTTGATGCGGCCCAGATCGGTGACAGTTTCCCGGAAGTGGTGAGCCGTGACCCCCATGGATGGGGTGAATGCCGTCAAAGCGCCGGGAGCGCTTGCGGCCTGACCTGCGGTAGCCGTGTAGTTGCAGGCTTTCAGTTCCGTGAAGCCACGGCTGACCTGCACTTCGTACTCGGTCGCTTCTTCCCAGAAGTGCGCCATCATCTGCGCGTGAATTTCACGAGCGATCAAGCGGCGATCCCGATCCAGCACGCCTCTGGCGTCCGCCTCCGATAGGTAGCCTTGCAGGTGTTGCACCATCTGCGCGGAGAGGTCATAGAGCAGATCGGCGTGGGTGAAGTAGTCGATGTCATCGAAGTCCACCAGTGCGTGGACGATGTAGTCCTCCAGGCGCTGCTCTTTGAGGCCGACTTCCGATGCCAGCGTGTCCTGCTCATTGGTGTGCAGGTTGTGGATGATGATCTCGCGCACGCCCGGCTGAAGATGCAACTGGCTGACGTCGAGCTTGAACGGATGAAAGCCCGTGGTGACTTCACCGGTTGGCACAACAGCAATACGGGGAATGTCGATGGTCTGCCGGACGACGATCTCGGTGGTCTTGGACACCACGGCAGACAGGTCGAGTGCGGGCGTCCCGTCATCGGCATCCGTCAGCAATTCTCCCTGAGCCGGTTTCATGCGCTCGGTCACCTCAGCCAGGATGGCCGCCTGCACTTCCGCGTTGAGCAGTGCGCCGCTGGTCGGGACGAGATCGCGCTTGACCTCGTATTTGCCGATGACTTCCATCACAACACGAGCAGCTTGGCGCTCGCGTTCCGTAGCAAATACAGGCGGAGCGACTGGGCCGGCCGGAGCGGTTCCTGCATTTGTCGGGGCACCGACAATGGGGGGCGCATAGGCAAGCCCCAGCCGCGTCATCGCACCGGAGCCGACCTGGACGCTCACTTTCTTGTCGTCGGCGCTCGGCGCTTCGAGGATCACCTGTTTCAGCCTGATCGGTGAATCGCCCCGGTTGGCCTCGTCGATGATCTCCTGGAACTTGTCGTGCGCGACGATGTTGAGGCGATCAACCGCTGCCACGCCCGTGCGCTTGCCATAGGGCAGGCGCAGCCCGCGACCGATCGACTGCTCGATCAGTGTGCGGGCGTTGGCCGCGCGCAGCGGCACGATGGTGTAGAGGTTGGTCACGTCCCAGCCCTCCTTGAGCATGTTGACGTGGATGACGATCTCGGTCGGCTCGTCCACACTTTCTACTGCAAGCAGGCGCGTGATCATCTCTTCTTCTTCCGCGCCGGTGCGGCTGGAGTCGACCTGAATCACCTTGCCTTGATAACGCCCCTCGTAGAAGGCGTCTGATTCCAGAAGCGCCAAAAGTTTCCCAGCGTGCGTGGTATCGCGCGCAATCACCAGCATGAATGGCTTCACCGCCTTGACGCCGTTCTCGCGGGCGTAGGTCAGCAGCTCGACCTTGGTGGTCTCGTGCAGGCGTATGCCATCTTCCAGCTTGATCTTTTCGATCTCCTCCGGCGTATGCGCCTTGGCGTCGAAGTTGCGCTGGGTGACTGCGGCGGGCTCTTTGACGAAGCCATCTTCCATCGCTTGCGCCAACGGGTAATCCATCACCACGTTCTTGAAAGGAACAGGGCCGCGCGTCGATTCCACGAACGGCGTCGCCGTCAGCTCAAGACCGAACAGCGGCTTCAGCTCATTGATGGAGCGCACGCCAGCGCTGGCCCGATAGCGATGCGATTCGTCCATCAACAGCACGAGGTCGGGCAGGTTGGCCAGATGGTTGAAGTAGCTGTCGCCCAGCACCTCGCGCATCCGCTTGATGCGAGGCTCCTTGCCGCCACGCACTTCGGAATTGATCTTGGAGATGTTGAAGATGTTGACGCGTACATCATGGGCAAAGCCCTGTGGTTGTGCGTCCACCGCCGCACCGGTCTGGTCGTAGTTGTCGCCGGTGATGATCAGCGGGGACTGCTGCGCAAACTCGGCGATGCCCTTGAATACGTATTTCGGCGTGTTGCGCGTGAAGTCGGCGATCAGCTTGTTGTAGATCGTCAGGTTGGGCGCCAGCACGAAGAAGTTGTTGATGCCGTGCGCCAGATGCAGGTAGGCGATGAACGCGCCCATCAGGCGGGTCTTGCCCACGCCGGTGGCGAGTGCGAAGCACAGCGACGGAAACTCGCGCTCGAAGTCCTCCAGCGTTGCGAACTGCGCCTTCAACGTGGAGAGAATCGCCGAAACATCGCGCTCGTGACCCAATAGCTCGGGCGCGGCATCGATGGCGCGCACCAACCTGGAAAGCGATTCCGCCTGAGGGGGGCGCAGGGACAGGCGGCCGGCGATGTGGTTTTGAACCCGGGCGCTCATTCATTTTTCCCTTTTTGTTCCCCGCCAAATTGTAAGTTGCGCTTACCAGTTGCCTCCTCGGACGCTTCATCGCCAATCGCCCCCAGTTCGCTTTCCAGCTCCTCCACCGTCGGCAAGCTGGTCACAAGCGGTTCCGGCAGCGCACGCACCAGTTGGTATTCGGCCACGCCTATGGGCTTGTCGATGCCGGACAGCGCGTATTCGGCCACCGTCCGGTTCTTGGTTCTGCACAACAACAGGCCGATCGTGGGCCTGTCGTCCGGGGCCTTGACCTGCTTGTCCACGGCGGTCAGGTAGAAATTCAGTTGCCCCGCATGTTCGGGTTTGAAGGCCGTGGCCTTCAGTTCCACGACCACGTAGCACTTGAGCCGCGTGTGATAGAAGAGCAGGTCGATGAAGAACTCGTCGCCTTCGACTTCCAAGCGGAACTGGCGTCCCACGAAGGCAAACCCGCTGCCCAGCTCCAGCAGGAAATGGGTGATGTGCCGCACCAGCGCATTTTCGATTGCACGCTCATGCGCTTCATCGCCCAGGCCCAGAAAGTCGAACAGATACGGGTCTTTCAAGGTTTCATGCGCCAGTTCCGAATGCGGCGCAGGCAAGCGTGCGTCAAAATTGGTGATGGCTTGACCTTGGCGCTCGTGCAGGCGGTTGCGTATCTGGAGTTCCAGCGTGGTACGTGACCAGCCCTCCTCGATGACTTTCGCCAAGTACCATTCCCGCTCGCTCTGGACCTTGAGCTTGTCAAGCAAGGTGCAAAGGTGGAACCACGGCAATTGTGCAGCAAGCCGCTGCACAATTTCGGCGTCCTGCCACGCTTCGGCGAAAGCCCGCATGTACTTGAGATTGCGCGCGGAAAAACCTTTCATTTCAGGGAAGGCCTCGCGCAAATCGCGCGCCAGCCGCTCGATGACCTTGCTGCCCCAACCCTGGGCAGATTGGCGCTGCAGAATGTCGCGACCTATCTGCCAGTAAAGCCGGATCAGCGCCGCATTGGCCGCAAGCGCCGCGCGCTGGCGCGCCGTCGCCACGCGTGCCTTGATGTCAGCCAGCCAGTCGGCGTAGTCCGCAGGAATCGCAGCGGGTTTCTTGCTCATGGCGCGCCCTCCTCATCGCCAAACATATCTGGCGTGCCGCTGGCAGCCTTGCGACCGCGCCCACCTGTGGGCGCGGACTGAGGTGAGGGTACCTTCTCTTCGGGTGTGGCCATCGGCAAATTCGCGACATTCAAGCTATAGTCGTCATGTCCCCACTCGCAGCGGGCCAGCACCATCTTGGGGATCTTCTTCAGCGTCAGATTCGGCCAGCGCTCCGACGCCTTGGCGGCAGCCACACCATGGAAAGCGGCGCAGCACACCAGCAGGCTCTGCTCGTTGCCCACCTCATCGGAGAGGGCTTGCAGTTGCTCCGCAGACAGGTTCTGCGTGGTGACATAGATGAAATCGCGCTCGCTGGAATGGCCGTGCTGCCACCAGTGCGTTTCCGACGGCGCGTAAGTGAAGCCTTCCAGTTTGGCCAAGGCCTCGGCCAGTTGCGCCGCGTGGTATTCGGGATTGATGACCGGGTTGCCCCAGCGATCGTTCACGATGAGCGTGGGCGCCAGCCGGTAGTAGCGGAAGCCGCCGCCGCCCTGCCAATTGACCGCCTTGGAGATGCCACCCTGGTCCTCGCCGTCGATGACCTTCTTCAGGCGCGGGATGATGTGCGTGTGGCAGTGCTCGCCCAACTCGACCATGATCCAGCGACGGCCCATCTTGTGAGCGACTGCGCCGGTGGTGCCGGAACCAGCAAATGAATCAAGAACGATGTCCCCTATTGTCGTGGAGAGTTCAAGACATCTCTTGATTAACGCCTCGGGCTTCTTTCCATTCGGGAACGAAACGCCCCCTTCGTTATGCAAGTTGTTCGATAGCAAGTCATCCCAAAGATTCGTTAGAGGTGAAGCGGTCGTTGATTTACCGTCAATGATGCGAGTCTTGGCTTTGTAGAAGATGAGCTGCTCGCCCCCGAGGAAGTAGTAGTCATCCTTGCCTTCTCGCGCAGATCGATAAACCTTGGTGCGGTCAGCGGTTGATCGAGCAAGGGCATCTCTCGCCGACTCATTGACATCCTTGGGAGAAACCCGTGCGGTGCGAACAACTCGGTGGGCGTTGGTCACGACAAAATCGACCAACTTGGCTTCGAGCTGATCTGCGAATTTCGCTTTGGCGTCATCCCACGATTTCAGTCTGTTGCTTCGAAGGAATGCCTCACGAAGTCCGATAAGGCACCAGTATTGAAAATTGTGCTCATAGTTATCTATGTACTTTGAGTATCTGTCATCGCGAGGTCCGGGAACATGGACTCGGTTCGGAGACCAGGCATCCTTATTCTTCGAGTAATACAAAATGTAGTTATTCGTCGTTACAAGCCCTGGATTGATGGATTTCGGCCCTGAGGCCGAACTCTGCTTGAAGGTGACTACCCCAATGCGATTGCGTCGACCAAAAATTTCGTCAAGCAATGCGATCAGGTAGCCAAGCTCATTGTCGTCGATGTGAACGAAGAGTGTTCCGTCATCGGACAGTAATCGCCGAAGTGACTCAGCGCGATCACGAATGAGCCCTAGCCAGATGGAGTGCTCGTATCCATCGTCGTAGTGCTCAAACGCCTGTTGCGTATTAAAGGGCGGGTCGATGTAGATGCACTTTACTTTGCCCGAGAACTCCTGCTCCAATGCCTTCAACGCCAGCAGGTTGTCGCCAAAGATCAGCCGGTTGTCGAAGATGTCACTCTCCGAAACGCGATGCCTGGCGTGGTACGACTTGCTCGGGTCTTCCAACAGAATGCGCGGCTCCAGCTTCGGCCGCTTCTCCTTTCCGATCCACGTTAGTTCTAGTTTTTGTTTGTTGCTCATTAGCTCGTCAACTCGGCTTCTTCAACGGATACAGGCGACGCGTATCGCCGGCCGTAGACCAGTAGCTGCCAGATTTGTCGTTCTTGGGCCAGCCAGCGTCATGGTCGATCAACGTATCCGCCAGGGCGAGCACCTCGGCTCCAAAAGCGACGGCATCGCTGTCTAGAAGATCGAAGGACAGTGCATTGAAATGGCATCCCGTCACATTCCTGACCTGAGCGATCCGGACAAGCTCGGTGAGATGCGGCTCTAGCGGCCGTGGTAGGTAGGTCACCGCGCCAGAGGCATCCTGGTGTCGGTGCTCGACTCGCAAAGCCTTGCGCAGCTTGCCATCGATGGCGGGCAGGAGGTCGCCCAGGGTGTAGTGACTTCCTGCCCTTCGTGGAACGCTGCACTCATAGAGTTGGGTCAGGAAGTCCAGGACCGCCTCAAGAATGACGCCGGACTTCGCGCAGATCGCCTGATGATCTGGCGAGGCATCACGAAGCAAAATGCGCAGCCTTTCAGCCTCCGGGATGCTCCGGCTGTGCGACATGCCCTTTTGTAGCGACCAGCGTGACAGCTCCACGAACTGACATTGTCCGTTCTTCAGCCATCCCCAACGGTACTTGTGTCGCCAAGGCCCATAGTGGGTCGTCACCACGCAATGCCGAAACCTCGCGGTCACCTCGTAGATCATCTCAATGATGCGATCAACGTGCGGTTCGTCCACACTGCCCAGCACATCATCCAGCACCAGCAGCTTGTCTTCGGGAGCGTCGCGCTCTGCTAGGGCCAGGAAGACGCATAGGCCCAGGGTGTCAAGGTGCGAGTCGCTGAAGTAGGCCTGCGGCGGGGTATCTTGCTTTCCGCCGAACTCCGAAGCAATCTCCAATGAGGCTCGCTTTCCGGCATCCAGTGCCAGAACAATCTTGTTGAGACCTTCACCGGGGTGTATGACTTCGTAGAGTTCGCCGACCCTGGTCGAGATGGCGTTCAGGATGTTGTCGGAGAATTTTTTGCGCTCGCGCTCTACCAGTTCCAGTGCCTTCTTGAGGTGTGGCACGAGCGTTTCGAGTTCCTTGGCGTGCTTCTCGTTGTTTGCTAGGGCAGCCAACGAAGTGCGCAGTGTCGCAATAAACTTTTTGTCGGCCACACAGGCTTGGGAAGCGTCTACCCATTGGACGCGCTTGTCTTGGTCTACCGCGATCCATACCCCCCATTCGGCAATGTCCGCTGGCAAGGGGAACGTCGGCATCGCCACGTCCACAGGCACCTCGCCGTTGTTGCAGTACGCCTCAAGTGAAGCAGCATCTTCAACGGCAGCGGCCCACGAGTCCTCCACCCGCTGCTTGGCCTGCTGGACGGCCGCATCCTTGGCGGTCGCTGCCTTCTTGACCAGCTCCAGCTTACTGTAGAGCCCTTGGGATTGGATGCGTCTATTGACCTCGTCAGCCAAGCCCTTGGCCTTTTCACTACTCTCGCATAGCGGGCACGCGGTCGGGTTCGGATGCTTTTGGAAGTGGGCTTGTGCCGCCTTCAAGAGTTCGAGCACTTCCAGGTAGTCGCTCGCCACCGCCTCCTTCAGCACGCCCAGTTCGTTCTGGGTTTGCTGTTGCACTGCTTCAGCGTCCTTGAGTTGATTGGCGAGCCCGTCAAATTTGTGGGGATGTGCGACGAGGCGATCCCACAAACTGATCAGCCGATCAATGCTTGCCTTGCGTTTGTCGAGGTGGCTCTGGTCCCGCTGAACCTCTCGTCCTGCCCAGACGGCGGCAGACGAACCAGGGCTTCCTGCTTCGCTCCAAAACCGCTCAATGGCTTGCCTGTTCTCAGAAACGCGCGTTGTCGCCTCGTCGTACTCCTTGCCCTTATCGAGGATTAGCCTGCGGAGTGTTGACTCCGAGACTTCGACGCCCGAGACGTCTATGAAGCGACTGATAGCAGCGTAGCGCTCTGCGGGCTTTGCTTCGATGAGCTGAAGGATCTGGCTTCGTCTCAGGACAGCTACCTGGGGTCGAAGCGCCGCATTCGTCACAACAACCTCGTTCTTGTTCAGCAGAACGCAGCACTCCCCATCGGCCGTCTTCAGCGTGACTTTTACGTCAGCGGCCGTCTTTCCGACCGAGGGCCAATACCGCCGCGTATTACCAAGCCCTCGAGTATCCAGCGATCCCACCGTGCCGTTCCCGAGCAGATCGATGGCGTCGGCCACCGTAGATTTGCCCGCGCCGTTCTCACCATAGATGATGGTGAGCTTCTTGCCTTTCTCAAATGGCAGGGTGAAGGGCGTGACAGACCCTCTCAGGTTCTCGATCATCACGTCGATCAGCCGAGGGGTGTTCATTGAGGTCGTTCCTTGTCCAACGCCTTCTCCACGGCGAGAAGCCAGTCTTCCGGCTTCATGCCACCGGCAGCCAGCTTGGCTTTGTATTTTGCGGCGTCCTCCGGCAGAAACAATTTGCCCTGCACCAACAAGGGAACGACCACTGCGGTCAGTGCTTCGGATGGCGTTGTCACAATTGCCGCCTGTTGTCTATTGAGCGTGAATCGATCGCTATGACCATCAGACCAACTCCCATTCGATGGTGAACAGCGCTTTTTCTTGCACTTTCTGCTGCAATTTGGTTTCAACTTGCGTGATCAGGTCGTTCCGTTTTGCTTCGATGGTATCTTGTCTTTGGAATAGCTCGCGGCGCAACTTGCTGCGCCTGGTTTCCAGTTCACGTTGCTGCTTTTGCCATGACAGCTTCTCTTCCAGCGTGGGCGCGGTGGCGGCGCTGCGACGCACCTCCTTGATCTCGCGGTCGATCTCTTTGATCTCCTGTTCCAGACCGAGCTTCAAATCGTCGGCCCAAGCGTCGAGCTTTTCAACTTCCAGCTCAAAGTAGCCGAGGTTACGCTGGTTGATGTCGCGCAGTAGCGCAGTCTTGCGGGTTTCCGCATCGGCCATCAGCATCGCGTCGGAGGCATGGAACAGGCTTGGCTCCTGCGTGGTGGCAGGCAGGCGCAGCAGTTTTTCCGGGTCGTCCTCTGCGAGCAGCGCACCCTCCGCCGTGCTGGCGGCCACCACCAAATGCTGCTCCTGGCTGCCCAGCGCTTCCACTGAAACCAGTTTCAGCGTGAGCCACCCGGTCTTGCCGCGCCAGGGTTCGAGCGTGCTGACTTTTGAACCGTAGGCATCGTAGTCAAACACCAGCCGCGCATCGGGCAGGTAGCGTTCCTTGGCGGTATGCGTCACCCATGCCGCCAGAGGGTGGCCGATGCGGTACAGGTGCGCCTCGCCCGTGCGCCGGGGCAACTCGTACCGCCCAAGATCGAATTGTGTTTCGTGTGCGGCCAAGCTGCTTTGCGGTGCACCCTGCGGCTGGCAACGCAGAACGAATCCGTCCTCATCGAAAGTGGCGCAGTCGGCCAGCTCCGCGCTGGTCAGATCCATCAGCATCCGTTCGTACTTGCTGCGTGCAGCGCGACTGTCTTCGGCCCGCACACGAAGCTTGTCCTGCACTTGCTCGTCGAAATTTTCCAGCAGAAGCTGGCGAGTCTTGACCATCGCTTCGCTGATCTCGCCAGACAGGTCGAGTTGCAACTGCTCAAAGCTGGCCTTGATGGTTTCCGGGTCGCGACAGTTTTGGTAGATGTCAGCAATGCGCCGCTCAAAGTCCACGCCCGAGCCGATTGCGCCCAGCACTTCATCGCTGGCGCCAAAAACGCCTTCGAAGAGCTGGAATTTCTGCGCCAGCAATTCGTACACGCGCGCATCGGCTTCATTGCTGCGGTCGACGAAATTGACCACCACCACGTCGTACTTCTGGCCGTAGCGATGGCAGCGCCCGATGCGTTGTTCGATCCGCTGCGGATTCCAGGGCAGATCGTAGTTAATGACCAAGGAGCAGAACTGGAGGTTGATGCCTTCCGCGCCCGCCTCGGTCGCGATCATGACAGTGCCGCGCTCCTGGAAATGTTCGACCAGGGCCGCACGGGTATCCGCCGTCTTGGAGCCAGAAATTTTGTCGGTACCCTTGTGCCGCACGAGCCAATCCTTGTAGACCGCCTGAGCTCGAGCGTCACTGTTGGTGCCGTTGAAGAGGACGATGCCCTCGCCGTAGTGCGTGTCAGCCAGCAGCGACAAAATGTACTCTTGGGTGCGCCGGGACTCCGTGAAAATGATCGCTTTCCTGGGTGCGCCCAACCGCTCCAGTTCAGCAAATGCGCGCTCCAGGGCGGTCAGAAGTGCTTTGCCCTTGGCGTTTTCTCGGATGTTGGTCGCAAGCTGCGTGAAATGCCGAAGTTCGGCAATTTCTTGTGCTATCGCGTCGCGCTCGTTGGGCGTCGGCGGTGCGCTGCTCGGGTCTTGCCCGTTGCGCTCGTCGGCGCTGCCTTCATCGACAAGCTCGTCGAGCGATTCATAGTCCTGGTCCAGCACTTCGGCGAGGTCAGGAACGTCCGGGGACTCGTCGAGCTCCCCTTGCAATCGCTTGGCCATGGTCTCCATTGCCCCGGCAATGGCGTGGGTGGAGGACGCAAGCAGCTTCCAGAGCACCAGCGAGATCAACTGGCGCTGGCCCTCCGGCAGCGCTTTGAGATTGGGCCGCCGCAGGTAGTCTGCAACGAGGCTGGATAGTTCGCGTTCCGCGCTGGAGGGAGTGAACTCCTCGACGATTGCCCTGCGCGTGGTGTACGGGACGTACTGCTGAACTTGGCGGCGCAGCGTTCGCTTGCAGACCGGCGCTAGCCGGCTTCGCAGTGCGGCGAATGCCTGCTCTCTGGGTTGGGCAGTGAACTGGGATCGAAAACTGTCGATGTCGCCGAAGACACGGTCGTCGATCATGCTGACCAAGCCGTAGAGCTCCAGCAGTGAGTTCTGCAGCGGCGTGGCGGTCAGTAGTACTTTGGCGTGAACGTGGGCTAGTGCTTCCTTCAGGGCCTTGGCGATGACGTTGCTGGACTTGTAGACGTTGCGCAGACGGTGCGCCTCATCGAGCACGACCAAATCCCAATCGATGTCTTTGATGTCGTCTGCTTTGGACTTCGCAAACTGGTACGAGCAAATAACCGGCCCCGATTCCATCAGGAATGGGTTCTGGCGTTCCTGTTTGCGGATGGTGTTGTAGTTCTTGGTCTCAAGGATCAGGCCCTGCAGGCTGAACTTGTCCTGCAACTCCTGATGCCATTGCTTGCGCAAGTTGGCGGGGACGATGATCAGGATACGGCGACGGCGCTCGGCCCAGCGTTGCGAGATGACCAGTCCGGCTTCGATGGTTTTTCCGAGCCCGACTTCGTCCGCCAGGATGACGCCGCGCGAGAGTGGATTGCTGCACGCGAACAGCGCCGCATCGACTTGGTGCGGGTTGAGGTCGACCTGTGAGTCGACCAGAGTGGATGCGAGTGACTCCACGGAGTCGCTCGCAGCGCGTCGAGTCAGTAGCCATGCGTAGTATTGCCGCTGGTGCAACGCCAGCAACGTCATGGTGCCGGATGCCGTTGCTGCCAATGCCGGGCGACGTCGATACGGCGGCACACCCACACCCGCTCGTGTTTCGCGATGTGATCGAGAAAACGCTGCAACGCGATGAAGCGGCCGGGACGGCCGAGGATGCGGCCGTGCATGCCGATCGAGAGCATGCGCGGGGTGCGCTCGCCTTCGGCGTACAGCACATCGAAACTGTCGCGCAGGTAGTCGGTGAACTGGGTGGCGCTGTTGAAGCCTTGCGGGCTGGCGAAGCGCATGTCGTTGCAGTCGAGCGTGTAGGGCACCACCAAGTGCTGGCGCTCGCTGCCGTCGCTCAGCGTCACGCGGGTCCAGAACGGCAGCTCGTCGCCGTAGTAATCCGAGTCGTAGGCGAAGCCGCCGTGTTCGACCACCAGGCGCCGGGTGTTGGGGCTGTCGCGGCCGGTGTACCAGCCCAGCGGCGCGGCGCCGGTGAGTTCGCGGTGAATCTGCACCGCCCGCGCCAGGTGCTCGCGTTCGACCTCGGGAGCGACGTTCTGGTAATGAATCCAGCGCCAGCCGTGCGAGGCGATCTCGTGTCCGGCCTCGACGCACGCCTGGGTGAGTTCGCGATTGCGCTGCATCGCCATCGCCACCCCGAACACGGTCAGCGGCAGGCCGCGTCGCGCGAATTCGTCGAGGATGCGCCAGGCGCCGACGCGGCTGCCGTACTCGTAGATCGACTCCATGCTCAGGTGCCGGTCCGGGTAGCTGGCGGCGCCGATGATTTCCGACAGGAACTGCTCGCTGCCTGCGTCGCCGTGCAGCACGCAGTTCTCGCCGCCTTCTTCGAGGTTCAGCACGAATTGCACCGCCACCCGCGCCTGTCCGGGCCAATCGGCGAAGGGTGGGTGACGGCCGTAGCCGGTCAGATCACGGGGGTAGTCGGAAGTGATGGGCATCGCGGCGGCGCGGACTCATGCGGGGTAATGGGCCAGTGTCGCCAATGCGCTGCGCATTGCGCAAGCGGGGCGTGTCGGCCCACCGACGATCAATGCCTGTGCGGCGCGTGACCCGCGCTACTGGCGCGCCAGCAGCTTCTCGAAGTCCGCCAGGGGCACCGGCTCGCTGAACAGGTAGCCCTGATATGTCGGGCAACCATGTTGTTCGAGGAACACCCGCTGCGCCTCGGATTCGACGCCTTCGGCAACCACCGAAATCCCCAGGCTCCTGGCCAGCGTGATGATCGATTGCACCACCACCGCGTCATTGAGGTTGTCCGGCAGGTTGTGGATGAAGGACTTGTCGATCTTGATCTGGTCGAGCGGAAGCCGCGTCAGGTAGGACAGCGACGAGTAGCCGGTGCCGAAGTCGTCGAGCGCGACCCGCACGCCGCGGCGGCGGATGCGCTCGAGCTCGCCGGTGGAGTGCTCGAGGTCGCGCACGAGCTGGTGCTCGGTGATCTCGATGGTGAGCGACGAGGCGGGCACGCCGTAGCAGATGAGCGCGTTCTCGACCTGCTGCGCGAAGTCGCCCCCCGCCTCGAGCTGCCGGGCGGAGACGTTGACGTTCATCCGCACGTCGATGCCGTGGCGGCGCCACTCCCCCAGCCTGCCGACGGCGGCGTCGAGCACCCACCCGCCCACCGGCACGATGAGGCCGCTCTCCTCCGCGGCCTCGATGACCTCGGTGACCGCCCAGTCGGCGAAGTCCTCGTGGTCGAAGCGCAGCAGCGCCTCCATCGCGTAGACGTCGCCGGTGCGCAGGTCCACGATCGGCTGGTAGGCCAGCGTGAGCCGGTCGTGGGCCAGGGCGTGGCGCAGGCGCGCGGCGGCGTCCAGGCGGCGGAGCACGGAGGCGTGCATCGCGGGCTCGTAGACCGAGACCCGGTCGCGGCCGCTCTCCTTGGCGCTGTACAGCGCGAGGTCGGCGTTGCGCAGCGCGGACTCGGCGTCGTCGTCGGCGTCCGGCCGGGCCAGGCCGATCGACGCCGACACCACGACGTCGCGGTGGCCCACGCGGTAGGGCTCGGAGAGCGAGGAGCGCAGCCGCTCGGCGACCTCCACGGCCTCCTCGTCCGAGCAGTCGGAGAGCAGGGCCACGAACTCGTCGCCGCCGAAGCGGGCGACGACGTCGGAGTCGCGCACCTCTGCCGCGAGGCGGGTGGCCGCCTCGATGAGCAGTTCGTCGCCGACGGCGTGGCCGAAGGAGTCGTTGACGTCCTTGAACCCGTCGAGGTCGATGAACAGCACGGCCACGTGGCCGCGGCCGGGGCTGTGCAGCAGCGAGTCGACCCGGCCGGTGAACTCGCTGCGGTTGGGCAGGCCGGTGAGGCCGTCCTGGGTGGCGCGCATGCGGAACATGTCGGCCTGGTGGCTCACCTGGGCGACGAGCGCGCGGTTCTCCACGGCGAGCAGCACCTGGCTGGTGACGAGCGACCAGAGCAGGGTCAGCACCACCACCGACAGCAGCGGGTCGCCGGGCCGGCCGAGCGCCCATGCGACCGTCGTGGCGGCCACGGCGAGGCAGGCCACCAGGTAGGGCAGCCGGACGGCGCGGCCGTTGGGCTCGCGCGAGGCGCCCGCGGCGAAGGGGTCCAGCGAGATCCAGGGGCTCAGACCTGCCAGGAACAGCGCCCCGGCCCAGGCGGCGACGTACCAGGCGGTCGTGCCGGCGCCCCAGCCCGCGCCCTCGGCGACGGCCCGCGCGACATCGCCGAGCGCCATGAGACCGCCTGCGGCGGCGATGACGCCCGCGCCCACGCGCTGCCCGCGGGGCAGCCGGCGCAGCAGGGCCAGGACGGTGGAGGCGACGGCGAGGTCCGCGACGAGCCAGAGCGATCCGAGCGCGACGTCGGCCGGCGCCTCGACGAGACGCGACGGCGGCACGATGGCCAGCCACACGACCACGAAGATGGAGCCGCCGACCAGCCAGCCGTCGAGGCCGAGGAGCACCCAGCCGCGCAGGCCCGCGACCGTGCCCGGGAAGGTCAGAAGCGCGGAGGCGGCCAGGACCACCGGGACGAGGCGCAGCACGACCGGCGTGGTGCCGTCGGCGGCCAGCGCCAGCATCACCTGCTGCAGGGACATCGCGGCCGAGGCCGACCCCAGCAGCCACCAGGACGCGCGCAGCCGTCCGCCGGCGCGCGAGCCCGCGACGAACAGCGAGGCCGAGGCCCCTGCCGCCATGACCGCGACGTAGCCGAACCCGCTGCCGGGACCGCCGTCGAACAGGACGGCGGCCGCCGCGGCGGCGGCGATCACGAGGGCGACGACCGGCACGAGCAGCCACGCCGGACGACGCCGGCCGGGCAGGCCCGACCGCTGGGGGTTCGTCACTCTCCGTACATCGACGGACCCGGGTCCACCTTGAGAGCGACGAACCTCAAGATCGCGGCGTCAGTCGAGGACGGCCCCGTAGCGGGCCGAGCCGACGAGCTTGACGTACTTCGCGAGGACGCCGCGCTGGTGCTTGGGCGGCGGCGGGGTCCACCCGGCCCGACGGGCCTCGAGCTCGGCGTCGTCGACGAGGAGGTCGAGGGTGCGGTTGGCGGCGTCGAGGCGGATGCGGTCGCCGTCGCGCACGAACGCGATCGGACCGCCGTCGACGGCCTCTGGGGCCACGTGGCCCACGCACAGGCCCGTGGTGCCGCCGGAGAAGCGGCCGTCGGTGATGAGCAGGACGTCCTTGCCCAGGCCTGCGCCCTTGATCGCGCCGGTGACCTGCAGCATCTCGCGCATGCCGGGCCCGCCCTTGGGCCCCTCGTAGCGGATGACGACGACGTCGTCCTTCTGCAGGGTGCCGTCCTCCACCGCCTGCATGGCGCCGGCCTCGCCGTCGAACACGCGGGCGTTGCCCTCGAAGACGTCGGTGTCGAACCCGGCGGTCTTCACCACGGCACCCTCGGGGGCCAGCGAGCCGTGCAGGATCGCCAGACCGCCGGTGCGGTGGATCGGGTCGGACAGCGCACGCAGGATCTTGCCGTCCGGGTCCGGCGGCGCGATGTCGGCGAGGTTCTCGGCCATCGTCTTGCCCGTGACGGTGAGGCAGTCGCCGTCGAGCAGGCCGGCGTCGAGCAGGGCCTTCATGACGACGGGGATGCCGCCGATCTTGTCGACGTCGCTCATCACGTAGCGGCCGAAGGGCTTCACGTCGGCGAGGTGCGGCACCTTGTCGGCCACGCGGTTGAAGTCCTCGATGTCGAGATCGACATGGGCCTCGTGCGCGATGGCGAGCAGGTGCAGCACGGCGTTCGTCGAGCCGCCGAGCACCGACACGACCGTGATCGCGTTCTCGAACGCCGCACGCGTCATGATGTCGCGCGGCTTCAGATCGAGCTCGAGCAGGTTCCGCACCACGGCGCCCGCGCGCAGGCACTCCTCGATCTTGCCGGGATCCTCGGCTGGAATCGACGCGCTGTACGGCAGCGCCATGCCGAGCGCCTCGATCGCCGATGCCATCGTGTTGGCGGTGTACATGCCACCGCAGGCGCCCGCGCCGGGGCACGCGTGCCGGACGATGTCGAAGCGTGCGTCCTCGTCGATGCGCTTGGCGATGAACTCGCCGTAGGACTGGAACGCGGACACGATGTCGAGCGGCTCGCCGCGCCGGCCGCGACCCGGCTTGATCGTACCGCCGTAGACCATCAGCGACGGACGATTCACGCGCGCCATCGCGATCAGGCAGCCCGGCATGTTCTTGTCGCAACCCGGCAACGCGACGAGCGCGTCGTACCACTGCGCGCCCATCACGGTCTCGATCGAGTCGGCGATCAGATCGCGCGACGGCAGCGAGAAGCTCATGCCTTCGGTGCCCATCGAGATGCCGTCGGACACGCCGATCGTGTTGAAGCGCATGCCGACCAGCTGTGCGGCGACGACGCCTTGCTTCACGCGCGCGGCCAGGTCGTTCAGGTGCATGTTGCACGAGTTGCCGTCGAACCACTGGCTCGCGATCCCGACCTGGGCCTTGTCCATGTCGGCTTCGCTGAGGCCGACCGCGTAGAGCTGTGCCTGCGCGGCGCCG
>JANRIF010000263.1:0-8672 GCA_033765245.1 Lysobacteraceae bacterium | reverse complement strand
GAGCTGCCACCGGCAGCTCGTCAGCCGCGGCCCATCACCCCCTTCGCCTACGGCGAAAGGGAGGGAGCGACAGCCACATCGCGCAAGCTTGTAGTCCCGAGTCCCGAGTCCCGAGTCCCGAGTCCCGAGTCCCGAGTCCCGCAGCTTGACATCCCCCAAGCCACAGTGTTCTATCCCCTAATGCACCGCAACATCGCCACCACGCCCGGTACCACCACTACGACCCGCTTGCGGGTGCGTGTGGCCGGGTAGTACGTCCCCCCGATGGCCCCGCCCCGCCCGATGCGCGGGGCTTGCATCCCCACGCACCAGGACGGAGCGGGCCGACCCAGGAGCCTGCATGTCCGCCGTCGTTTCCGAGAATTCCGCTGAAGCCCCGATCGCGCACAAGTTCGGCGGCACCAGCGTCGCCAGCGCCGAGCGTCTGCGCCACGTCGCCCAGTTGCTGGCGGCGCGGCCGGAGGCGCGCGCGGTGGTGGTGGTGTCCGCGCTCAAGGGCAGTACCGACAGCCTGATCGAGATGGCGCAGCGCGCCGGCGCGCGCGATCCGCAATGGGAGCCGGTCTGGACCGCGCTGCGCCAGCGTCACCTCGCCGCCGCCGATGCGCTGCGCGACGGCGACCGGCGCGGCCGCGTGTGCGTGTGGCTCGACGAAGCCTTCGCCGGCTTGCGCGCGCAGCTCGAAGCGCTGTCGGTGCTCGGCATCGCGGTCGGCGAAGCGCTCGATTACATCCAGGGTCTGGGCGAAGTGTTTTCGGCCTACCTGCTGCAAGCCTACCTGGCCGACATCGGCATCGACGCCGAACGACTGGATGCGCGCGAGGTGTTGACGGTGCGCGCGACCGGCGCCGCCAACACGCTGGGCGGCAGCATCGACTGGGACGACAGCAGCGCACGCTTGCACGCATGGCGCCAGCAGCATCCAGGGCCGTGGGTGGTGGTGACCGGCTTCGTCGCACGCACCGCGCAAGGCCGCGCCACCACGCTCGGGCGCAACGGCAGCGACTATTCCGGAGCGCTGTTCGCGGCCCTGTTCGGCGCCCACGAACTGCACATCTGGACCGACGTCGACGGCATCCTCTCGGCCGATCCGCGCTACGTGCCGGAGGCGGTCACGCTCGATGCGGTGTCCTACGCCGAGGCCGCCGAACTGGCGTATTTCGGCGCCAACGTGCTGCACCCGATGACGCTGGTGCCGGCGGTGGCGCGCAACATCACGGTGATCGTGCGCAACACCTTCCGTCCCGAACTGCCGGGTACCCGTCTGAGCACCGAACGCCAGCTCGATCCGCCGGTGAAGGGGCTGTCGATCCAGCCGAAGATGGCGGTGCTTAACATCGAGGGCAACGGCCTGATCGGCGTGCCCGGCGTCGCCGAGCGCGTGTTCGGTGCGCTGGGTGCGGCAGGCGTGTCGGTGGTGATGATCTCGCAGGGCTCGTCCGAGCATTCGATCTGCTGCGTGCTGCCGGCGGCCGATGCCGCGCGCGCCGAGCAGGCGCTGCGACGCACCTTTGCCGAAGCGCTGCGCGAGCGCCTGATCGACGACATCCGCGTCGAAACCGGGATCGCGGTGCTCGCCGCCGTCGGCGAGGGCATGTCGGGCCAGCCCGGCGTGGCGGCGCGTCTGTTCCATCATCTCGCGCGCGCCGGCGTCAACGTGCGTGCGATTGCGCAGGGGGCATCCGAGCGCAACCTGTCGGTGGCGATTGCCGAACACGATGCGGCGCGTGCGCTGCGCGCGGTGCATGCCGGATTCTGGCTGTCGGCGCAAACCGTCTCGCTGGGCGTGATCGGCCCCGGCAACGTCGGCCGCGCGCTGCTGGCGCAACTGGCGGCGGCGCTGCCGCGTCTGCGCCATGAGGCGCAACTGGACCTGCGTCTGCGCGGCATCGCCAACTCGCACCGGCAATGGCGCTCCGACGCCGGCCTCGACCCCACCGCCTGGCTGGATGCGCCGGGCGAGAGCGAACCGCTGGACCTGGACGCCTTCATCGGTCACCTCGATGCCGAGCACCTGCCGCACCGGGTACTGATCGATTGCAGCGGCAACGACGCCATCGCCGAACGCTATCCCGAATGGCTGCGCCGCGGCGTCCACATCATCACCCCGGCCAAGCACGCCGGCAGCGGGCCACTGGCGCGCTACCGCGCGATCCGCGCCGCCAGCAGCCACAGCGGCGCGCGCTTTCGCTACGAGGCGAGCGTGGGGGCCGGGTTGCCGGTGATCCATACCCTGCGCGACCTGCTCGATACCGGCGATCAACTGCGTGCGATCGAAGGCGTGCTCTCCGGCACCTTGTCCTACCTGTTCAACCGCTACGACGGCAGCCAGCCGTTCTCGGCACTGCTGCGCGAGGCGCACGCAATGGGCTACACCGAACCCGATCCGCGCGACGACCTCGGCGGCGTGGACGTGGCGCGCAAGCTGGTGATCCTGGCGCGCGAGGCGGGCCAGTCGCTGGAGCTGGGCGACGTGCGCGTCGAAAGCCTGGTGCCGTCCGAGCTGATGCGCGGCGATGGCCGCGCCTTCCTGGCGGCCGCCGAAGCGCTGGATGGGCCGATGGCGGCGCGGCTGGCGCAGGCGCGCGAAGCGGGCGGCGTACTGCGTTACGTCGCGCGCTGCGACGCCGCCGGCACCGCCGAAGTGGGGCTGCGCGTGCTGCCGCGCGATCACGTGTTCGCCAATCTGCAATCCACCGACAACTCCATCCGCTTCCAGACCGACCGCTATCACGCCAACCCGCTGGTGGTGCAAGGCCCGGGCGCCGGCCCGGACGTCACCGCTGCGGGGGTGTTCGGCGATCTGCTGCGGCTGGCGGCGGCGCTGGGAGCGAAGCTGTGAGCCACGCGCAGACGCAAAGCGCGCTGGCGTTCGCGCCGGCCAGCATCGGCAATGTCGGGGTGGGATTCGATCTGCTTGGACATGCGCTGCAAGGCGCCGGCGACCGCGTACGGGTACGCCGCATCGCGGCGCCGGAGGTGCGCGTGGATGCGATCGGCGGTTGCCTGACCGAATTGCCGCGCGAGCCCGAGCGCAACACCGCGGCGCGCGCGCTGCTGGCGATGCGCGAAGCGCTGCAACTGCCGTTTGGCTTCACCATCGAGATCGAGAAGGGCATCGCGCTGGGCTCGGGCATGGGCGGTTCGGCGGCCTCGGCGGTGGCGGCGGTGGTGGCCGCCAACGCCCTGCTGGCGCAACCGCTGCCACTGGCCGCGCTGTACCCGTACGCACTGGCCGGTGAAGCGGTTGCCAGCGGCAGCGCACATGGCGACAACGTCGGCCCGTGCCTGCTCGGCGGGCTGGTGCTGGCCACCACGGATCGATTGGTGTCGCTGGCGGTGCCGACGGCTTGGCACGTGGCGCTGGTGCATCCGCATTTCGTGCTGGAGACCCGACGCGCGCGCGAAGCGCTGGCGGGCGACTACCGCTTGTCCGAATTCGTGGCGCAGAGCACCCAGCTCGCGCTGTTCCTCACTGGTTGCCAGCGCGGCGATGCCGAGCTGGTGCGCGCCGGACTGCGCGACGTACTGGTCGAACCCCGGCGCGCCGCGCTGATTCCGGGTTTCGATGCGGTCAAGCAGGCCGCACTTGCGGCCGGCGCGCTGGGCGCCAGCATCTCCGGCGCCGGTCCCAGCGTGTTCGCCTGGTTCGAACGACGCGCCGCCGCCGAGCAGGCCGGCAGCGCCATGCGGGCAGCGTTCGCCGACGTCGGCCTCGACAGCACGCTGTATGTCGCCCCCATCAACAGCCCCGGCGCGGAGGTGCTGGCATGCGATTCGTAAGCACGCGCGACAACGCGCCTGCGGTGGGCCTGTCGGCGGCGCTCAGCGCCGGTCTGGCACCCGATGGCGGGCTGTATCTGCCACAGAGCTGGCCGCGGTTTGCGCCGGACGATTTCGCCGACGACCGCACCCTGCCGCAGATTGCGCAGCGCCTGCTGGCGCCGCTGTTCGCCGGCGACCCGTTGGCCGCCGAACTGCCTGCGATCTGCACGCAGGCGCTCGATCTGCCGGCACCGCTACACCCACTGACGCCGCCGGACACTTGGGTGCTGGAGTTGTTCCACGGCCCCACCGCCGCATTCAAGGATTTTGCCGCGCGCTTTCTGGCGGCCTGTCTGCTGCGCATCGCCGTCCCCGGCGAGGCGCGCGAACTGCAGGTGCTGGTGGCCACATCCGGCGACACCGGGGCGGCGGTCGGCGCGGCCTTCGCCGGCAAGCCCGGCGTGCGGGTGTGGATTCTGTATCCGGACGGCCGCGTGTCGCCGCGTCAGGCGCATCAATTGGGCGCGTTCGGCGCCAACGTGCACGCGCTGCGGGTGCAGGGCAACTTCGACGACTGCCAGGCGCTGGTCAAGCGCGCGCTCAACGATGCCGAACTGGCGCAACACCTGCGCCTGACCTCGGCCAATTCGATCAGCCTGGGCCGGCTGCTGCCGCAGACCAGCTACTACGCCAAGGCCAGCCTGGAACATTGGCGTGCACACCGGCGGCCGCTGGGTTTCGTGGTGCCCACCGGCAACCTCGGCAATGCGCTGGCGGCGCTGCTGGCGCGGCGCATGGGGTTGCCGATCGGGCCGATCGTATTGGCGAGCAACGCCAACACTACCCTCGACGAGTATTTCAGCGGCACGCCCTACACGCCGCGCCCCGGCATCGCCACGCTGGCGAATGCGATGGACGTGGGGGCGCCGAGCAACTTCGAGCGCCTGCGCGCGCTGTATCCGAGCGATGCCGCGCTGCGCGCCGAACTGCGGGTCGAGCGCGTCGACGATGCCGCGATCCGCGACGCCATCGCCCGCAGCGAACGCCAGTACGGCACCGTGGTCTGCCCGCACACGGCGTGCGCGCTGGTGGCGCTGGAACGGCGCCGCGCCGCCGGCGAAAGCGGCGATTTCGCGCTGGTCGCCACCGCGCATCCGGCCAAGTTCGACACGGTGTTGGCACCGCTACTGACGCACGTACCGGACCCACCGCCGGCGCTGGCCGCACTGCTGGCCGGGCCCAGTCATGCCGAGCCGCTGCCGGCCGACTATGCCGCCCTGCGCGCGCGCCTGCTTCAGCGTTCGGTGTGAGAAAATCCGCGCATGAACCCAGCGCCCTCCCCGTCGCACTGCCGTTCCTGCGATGCCGTGTTGCGGGCCGATGCGGCGGTGTGCGACGCCTGTGGCATGCCGGTGCCCGGCGTACCCGATCCGGCGCAGACGCAGTTGTTCACCGACGGCCCCGACCCGAATCTGCCCGGCTTCATCGCGCGCGCGCTGCATCCGCGCACCAGCCCGCGCTGGCGTCTGGTGGCGCTGGCGTTGGCGCTGTTGCTGGCGCTGCAACTGGTGTGGTCCGAACGCGAGCGGCTGGCGCAGGACGCACGCTGGCGGCCGTGGCTGGTCGGCGTGTGCGATGTCGCGGGCTGCCGGCTGCCGCCGTGGCGCGATCCCACCCAGTTCGCAATCGTCACGCGTGACGTGCGGCCGCACCCGGATGCCGACGATACGCTGCAGATCAGCGCCACCTTCCGCAACACCGCGCCGTTCGCGCAAGCCTGGCCGCAACTGGAATTGCGCCTGCTCGACCTCAACGGCCAGGTGACCGGCGCGCGGCGCTTTCGCCCGGCCGAATACCTGGGCGCGGCGCCCGCCGCAGCAATGCTGGCGCCGGGTCAATCGGCGAATGCGCGTATCGACGTGCTCGACCCCGGACGCACGACGCTGTCGTTCGAATTCGCATTTCGTTGATGCACTGCGCCAGAAATGGCGTGGCAATCACCCGCTGCATACGTATGCAGCACCCCGAACCTACGCCATGTTCAGGCACTTGCACGCCATCCTTCCGATGGCGCGCGACGATGCGCACGCAAGCGCGCGCGGGTGCGGCGAATAGGTGCCGTCGCAACGACACCGTCCGGTCGCACTCGCGCATCCGCTTGCAATGCGCGCCGACGTTGGCAGTACACTGACCCACCGCCCGACGCCCCCGCGTCGGCGGCAGAGCAACGGAACGCTTGCCAGAACGCCAGGAGTCGCCAGTTCGTGAATGCCCCTGTTTCGCTACGCTCTGGCGGCGCCGCCGTGGCCGCCAGCTCACAGCCCTCGCTGCGCGAATGCGTCGCCGGCGCGGTACGACGCTACCTGCTCGATCTGGGCGAGCAGCCCGGCGAGGACATCTACGCGCTGGTGCTGCAGCAGGTGGAAATACCGCTGCTGGTGGAGGTGCTGCGCCATTGCGGCGGCAACCAGAGCCGCGCCGCGCAGGCGTTGGGGCTCAATCGCGCCACCTTGCGCAAGAAGCTCAAGCAGTACGGGCTCGCCTGATCCCCCCGATCGCGCAGGTATAATTCCCGGCCTCCCACCGAGGTCTCCCCGATGTCCGATTCCCGCCAGCCAGTGCGCCGGGCGCTGTTGTCCGTTTCCGACAAGACCGGTCTGCTCGAACTGGCGCAGGCGCTGGCCGCGCTCGGCGTCGAGCTGCTCTCCACCGGCGGCACCGCCAAGGCCTTGCGCGAAGCCGGGGTCGCGGTGACCGACGTCAGCGCCGTCACCGGATTTCCGGAAATCATGGACGGCCGCGTCAAGACCCTGCACCCACGCATCCACGGCGGTCTGCTCGGCCGCATCGGCATCGACGACGCAGTGATGGCCGAGCACGGCATTGCGCCGATCGACCTGCTGGTGGTCAATCTGTATCCGTTCGCCGCCACGGTGGCGCGACCCGATTGCACGTACGACGACGCGGTGGAGAACATCGACATCGGCGGCCCGGCGATGCTGCGCGCCGCCGCCAAGAATCACCAGCGCGTCGGCGTGGTGGTCGATCCGGGCGACTACGCCGCGGTGGTCGCGTCGTTGCGCGCCGGTGGCACCGACACCGCGCAGCGTCGCGCGCTGGCCGCCAAGGCCTACGCCCACACCGGCGCCTACGATGGTCAGATAGCGCAGTGGCTGTCAGCCCGCGCCGCCGATCCGGCCCAGCCCGAATCCTGGCCGCGCACGCTACATATCCCGCTGCAACTGGCGACGCCGCTGCGCTACGGCGAGAACCCGCATCAGCGCGGCGCGCTCTACGTGGAGACCGACGCCCCGGCGCACGGCTGCGTTGCCACTGCGCGCATACGCCAGGGCAAGGAACTGAGCTACAACAACCTCGCCGATGCCGACGCCGCACTCGAGTGCGTGAAGGCGTTCGCCGCGCCCGCCTGCGTGATCGTCAAGCACGCCAACCCCTGTGGCGTGGCGGTGGCTGCGGACGTGCACGAAGCGTACCGGCGCGCCTACGCCACCGACCCCACGTCGGCCTTCGGCGGCATCATCGCCTTCAACCGCCCGCTCGACGCGGCAACGGCAGCCGACATCCTGGCGCGCCAGTTCGTCGAAGTGGTGATCGCACCGATGATCGACGCCGAGGCGCTGACGCAGTTCTCGAAAAAACCCAACGTGCGCGTGCTCGAATGCGGCGACCTGGGCGGCGACGTACCGCGACTGGACACCAAGCGTATCGTCGGCGGCATGCTGGTGCAGGATGCCGACAGCGATGCGCTGGACGTCGACGACCTCAAGATCGTCAGTGCGCGCGCCCCCGGCGACGACGAACTGCGCGACCTGCTGTTTGCCTGGAAGGTGGCGATGGCGGTCAAGTCCAACGCCATCGTGTACGCGCGCGACCGTCGGACGGTCGGCATCGGCGCCGGACAGATGAGCCGCGTGGTGTCGGCGAAGATCGCCGCACTCAAGGCGGAGGAAGCGGGTCTGGTGGTGGCTGGTGCGGTGATGGCATCGGATGCGTTCTTTCCGTTCCGCGACGGCATCGACGCGGCGGCGCAGGCGGGGATTGCAGCGGTGATTCAACCGGGCGGTTCGATGCGCGATGCCGAGGTGATCGCGGCAGCCAATGAGCACGGGATGGCGATGGTGTTCACCGGGCGGCGGCATTTCCGGCATTGAGCCGGCGCGCGATCGACGGGCTTATCGGACTTCGGGGAACCGCATGAAAGTTCTGGTGATCGGCAACGGCGGGCGCGAGCATGCGCTGGCGTGGAAGTTGGCGCAGTCGGCGCGCGTGAGCGAGGTGCTGGTGGCACCGGGCAATGCTGGCACGGCGCGCGAAGGCAAGTGCCGCAACGTCGCCGTGGCGGCCACCGACATCGATGGCTTGCTGGCGCTGGTCGAACGCGACGGCGTGGCGCTGACGGTGGTCGGGCCGGAAGCGCCGCTGGTGGCGGGCGTGGTGGATCGCTTTCGTGCGGCGGGGCAGCGCATTGTCGGACCCACGGCGGCGGCGGCACAGTTGGAAGGCTCCAAGGCGTTCGCCAAGGATTTCCTGGCCCGCCACGGCATCCCGACCGGGCACTACGCGGTGTTCACCGCACTGACGCCGGCGCTGGCGTACGTACGCGCGCAGGGCGCGCCGATCGTGATCAAGGCCGATGGCCTGGCCGCCGGCAAGGGCGTGGTGGTGGCGATGACACTGGCCGAGGCCGAGGCGGCGCTGCACGACATGCTGGCCGGCAATGCGTTTGGCGATGCCGGTGCGCGGGTGGTGATCGAGCAATTTCTCGACGGCGAGGAAGCCAGCTTCATCAGCCTGGTGGACGGCCGCAACGCACTGCCGATGGCCACGAGTCAGGATCACAAGCGGGTCGGCGATGGCGACACCGGCCCCAACACCGGCGGCATGGG
>JANRIF010000261.1:0-3413 GCA_033765245.1 Lysobacteraceae bacterium | reverse complement strand
CATGCGGGGCTGCTGCTGGCGGTGGTGCGCGATACCCATGGCGCGCATACGCTGGAACAGGACTTGCGGGTGTTTGCGGGCGATCTGCCGGTGCTGCATTTCCCGGATTGGGAAACCCTGCCCTACGATCAGTTCAGCCCGCATCCGGACATCGTGTCGCAGCGCATCGCAACGCTGTACCGGCTGCCGCAGGTGACGCGCGGGGTGTTGGTGGTGCCGGTGAGCACGCTGATGCAGCGGCTGCCGCCGACGCGCTACATCGCCGGCAATACGCTGATGGTGCGCAAGGGCCAGCGGCTGGACCTGGACGCCGAGAAGCAGCGCTTGCAGGCGAGCGGCTATCGCAACGTCGGGCAGGTGCTCGATCCGGGCGATTTTGCGGTGCGCGGGGCGCTGCTGGACATCTTTGCGATGGGCGCGGCGGAGCCGTACCGGATCGAGCTGTTCGACGATGAGGTGGAGTCGATCCGCGGCTTCGATCCGGAAACCCAGCGCTCGCAGCATCCGGTGGAGGAAATCCGGCTGCTGCCGGCGCGCGAGTTCCCGCTCGACGATGCGGCCTGCAATGCGGTGCGTTCGCGCCTGCGCGAGCGCTTCGACATCGATCCGCGCCGCTGCCCGCTGTACCAGGATCTGAAGCAGGGCGTCGCCCCGGCCGGCATCGAATACTACCTGCCGCTGTTCTTTGCGCCGGGCGACGACGCGCGCGCCGGCGCCGAGGCCACCCAGACCCTGTTCGACTATCTGGGCAAGGACGCGCTGGCGGTGCTGGGCGAGGGCACGCTCGATGCGGTCAACAGCTTCTGGGCCAACACCGGGCAGCGCTACGAGCAGCGCCGCCACGATGTCGAGCGGCCGCTGCTGGCGCCGGATGAATTGTTCCTGCCGCCCGAACATCTGCGCGCCCGGCTCAATGCGCTGCAACGGATCGAACTGTGCGTCCCCGCGCATCCGCAGCGCGAGCAGGCGCTGGCGCTCGGCGACCAGCCTGCGCCGACACTGCCGCTGGCTCAGAAGGGCGAGCCGGCGAGCGCGTTGAAGTCCTTCCTCGGCCACTATCCGGGCCGGGTGCTGCTGGCGGTGGATTCGGCCGGCCGCCGCGAGGCGCTGATCGAATGGCTCGATGCCGAAGGGCTGAAGCCGACCTCGGTGCCCGACTGGCATGCGTTCATCGACGCCCCGTCCGCGCCGCGCTGGGCGATCACGGTGGCGCCGCTGGACGATGGCTTCGCGCTGATCGAGCCGCCGCTGTGCGTGCTCACCGAGCGCCAGCTTTACCCCGACCGCGCCGCACAACCGCGCCGCCGCAAGCGCGCCGGACGCGAGCCCGAAGCGATCATCCGCGATCTCACCGAGATCGCGATCGGTGCGCCGATCGTGCACGAGGATCATGGCGTTGGCCGCTATCAGGGTCTGGTGACGCTGGATGCCGGCGGCCAGCGCGCCGAGTTTTTGCAGATCGAGTACGCCAAGGGCGACAAGCTGTACGTGCCGGTGGCGCAACTGCATCTGGTGAGCCGCTACAGCGGCGCCTCGCCGGAGACCGCGCCGCTGCATTCGCTGGGTGGCGAGGCTTGGGAGAAGGCCAAGCGCCGCGCTGCCGAAAAGGTGCGCGACGTGGCTGCCGAGTTGCTGGAAATCCAGGCGCGTCGGCACGCGCGTCAGGGCTTGGCGCTGCCGCTGGACCGCGCCTTGTACGAACCGTTCGCGGCGGCGTTCGCGTTCGAGGAAACGCCCGACCAGCTCGCCGCCATCGACGCGGTGATCGCCGATCTGGGCAAGCCGACGCCAATGGATCGCGTGGTCTGCGGCGACGTCGGCTTCGGCAAGACCGAGGTCGCGGTGCGCGCTGCCTTCGTCGCCGCCAACGCCGGCAAGCAGGTGGCGGTGCTGGTGCCCACCACCCTGCTGGCCGAGCAGCATTACCGCAATTTCCGCGACCGCTTCGCCGACTGGCCGATCCGGGTGGAAGTGCTGTCGCGCTTCAAGTCGCCCAAGGAAACCCGCGCCGCGCTCGACCAGCTCGCCGCCGGCACCATCGACGTGGTGGTGGGCACCCATAAGCTGTTGCAGAGCGACGTGAAATTCCACGACCTCGGGCTGGTGATCGTCGACGAAGAACAACGCTTCGGCGTGCGCCAGAAGGAACGCCTGAAAGCGCTGCGCGCGGAAGTGCATCTGCTCACCCTCACCGCCACCCCGATCCCGCGCACGCTCAACATGGCGATGAGCGGCCTGCGCGAACTGAGCCTGATCGCCACCGCCCCGGCGCACCGGCTGGCGGTGAAGACCTTCATCGCGCCCTGGGACAACGCGGTGTTGCGCGAGGCGTTCGAGCGCGAACTGGCGCGCGGCGGCCAGGTGTATTTCCTGCACAACGAGGTCAGCAGCATCGAGCGCATGGCGCGCGAACTGGGCGAGTTGGTGCCGGAGGCGCGCATCCGCATCGCCCACGGCCAGATGCCCGAGCGCGAACTGGAAGCGACCATGCTCGACTTCCACCGCCAGCGCTTCAACGTGCTGGTGTGTACCACCATCATCGAATCGGGCATCGACATCCCCAGTGCCAACACCATCATCATCAACCGCGCCGATCGTTTCGGGCTGGCGCAGTTGCACCAGTTGCGCGGGCGTGTGGGCCGCAGCCACCACCGCGCCTACGCCTACCTGCTGGTGCCGCCGGATCGCAAGGCCATGACCGGCGATGCCGAGAAGCGCCTGGAGGCACTGGCCGCGCTGGAAGAACTCGGCGCCGGCTTCACCCTCGCCACCCACGACCTGGAAATCCGCGGCGCCGGCGAACTGCTGGGCGAGGAACAAAGCGGCCAGATCGCCGAGATCGGTTTCTCGCTGTACACCGAACTGCTGGAACGCGCGGTGCGCTCGCTCAAGCAGGGCAAGATTCCCGACCTCGATGCCGGCCATCACCACGGAGCCGAAGTGGAACTGCACGTCGCCGCGCTGATTCCGGACGACTACCTGCCCGACGTACACACCCGCCTCACCCTGTACAAACGCATCGCCAGCGCTCGCGACGAGGACGAACTGCGCGAGTTGCAGGTGGAGATGATCGACCGCTTCGGCCTGCTGCCGGACCCGGCCAAGAATCTATTTGCCGTGACCGAACTGAAGCTGGCCGCGACCGCGCTGGGTATCCGCAAGCTCGACTTCGGCGAACGCGGCGGCCGCATCGAATTCGAGAAGCAGCCCAACGTCGACCCGATGACGGTGATCCGCCTGGTGCAATCGCAACCGCGCCACTACCGCATGGATGGCCCCGACAAACTGCGCGTCACGCTGGAACTGCCCGGCACCAGCGAACGCCTGCGCGCGGTGCGCGGCTTGTTTACGGCGCTGCAAAACCGATAAGAGCCATGGGTCCGCGAAGGACGCCAAAGGCGCAAAGGAAGCAG
>JANRIF010000256.1:0-5812 GCA_033765245.1 Lysobacteraceae bacterium | reverse complement strand
GCGACTTCGCGGCGTATCTGGTCGAGCAGTGCCAGGGCGCGGGCACCTTTGGCGGGGTCGAATTCGAGGTGCAGGCGGAAGTCGAACAGGGCGAATTCGATCTGACGCACCAGGAACAGGCCGGCGTGGTAGTGACGCGCGGCGGTCATCTTGTCGAACAGGTCGGCGGGCAGGGCTGCGCCGGTCTGGTAGTGGCGGGCGAAGCGGTCGAGTGCGCTGCGCTGCCAGGCGAAGTTCTCCATGAACTGGCTGGGCAGTTCCACCGCGTCCCATTCGACGCCGGAGATGCCGCCGACGCCGGGCCAGTCCACTTCGGTGAGCATGTGGTGCAGGCCGTGGCCGAACTCGTGGAACAGGGTGGTGACGTCGTCGTGGGTGAGCAGCGAGGGGCGCTGCGCGGTGGGTGGGGCGAAGTTGCAGGTGAGGAAGGCCACCGGGTGCTGCGTGGCGCCGTCGTGGCGCAGGCGCGCGCGGCACACGTCCATCCAGGCGCCGCCGCGTTTGCCGGAGCGGGCGTAGAGGTCGAGGTAGAAGCCGGCCAGTACTTGGCCGTCGGGGTCGAGCACGTCGTAGTAGCGGGCGTCGTCGTGCCACACGCTGACGCCCTCGCGGATGCGGAAGCGCACTGCGAACAGTTCGCTGGCGATGTCGAGCATGCCGGCCAGCACCGCCGGCAGCGGGAAGTAGGGCTTGAGTTCTTCTTCCGAAAACGCGAAGCGCTGCTCGCGCAGTTTCTCGGCGGCGTAGGCCACGTCCCAGGGCTCCAGGGTTTCGAGGCCGAGTTCCACTTTGGCGAACGCCGCCAGTTCGGCGCGCTCGCGCTCGGCCACCGGTTTGGCGCGCGCCGCAAGCTCGTGCAGGAAATGCAGCACGCGCTCGGGCGTGGTCGCCATCTTGTCGGTCACCGAGAGGTGCGCGGCGCTGGCGAAGCCGAGCAACTGCGCGCTTTCGTGGCGCAGCGCCATGATCTGTTCGATGCGCGCGCTGTTGTCGAACTGGCCGGCGTGCGGGCCCTGGTCGGAAGCGCGGGTGTTGTAGGCGCGATAGATCGTGGCGCGTAGCGCGCGATCGTCGGCGTAGGTGAGTACCGCCATCACCACCGGTCCCTTGAGCGTGACGGCGTGACCGGGCAGGTCGTGATCGGTGGCCGCTTGTGCCAGCAGCGCCAGCGCCGATTCCGGTAGGCCGGCCAATTGCTCCGGGGTGACCGGCTCGAACCAGTGGTCGGTGGCATCGAGCACCGCTTCCTCGAACGCGGTTTCCACGCGCGATAGCTCGTTCTGGATCTCGGCAAAGCGCGAGCGCGCCGGTTCCTCCAGCGCCACGCCGGACAGGCGGAAGCCGCGCAGGCTGTCTTCCACCAGGGTCTGTCGTGGGCGGTCGAGGCGGTTGAAGGCCGGGGCGTCGCGCAGGGTCTGCACGGCTTCGTACAGGGCGCGATGCTGGCCCAGTTCGGTGTGATGGCGGGTGATCTTTTCCAGCGCTTGCGAATACGCCTCGCGCAGCTCCGGGCTGTCCTTGACGTTGTGCAGATGCGACACCGGCGCGAAGGCGCGGCCGAGGCGCTCTTCCAGCACTTCCAGCGGCGCCATCAGGCCGGCGAAGTCGCGCGCGTCGGGCTCGGCGCACAGGCGTTCGACCGCAGCGCGGGATTCCGCCAGCAGGGCGTCGATCGCCGGGTTGACGTGATCGGGAGTAATCTCGCCGAAGGTGGGAAGCTCGCTGGGCGCGAGCAAGGGGTTTTTGATGTTGGGCATCGCCACAAGATGGAGAGCGCCGGTGGCGAATGCAAGGGCGCGCGCGTGATCAGCAGCACCCACAGCCCGCTCAGCGCGCTCTGGCAGGATGCCGACAAGCCGCGACGCGAAGCGCTGGTTGCACTGCTGACACGGCTGGCGCGATTGCCCCTGTTCGCCAACCTCGGCTACGAACTGCGTACCGCGCTGATCGATCAAATGCAGTGGCTGGCGATGCCGGCAGGCAGCGTGCTGTTTGAACAGGGCGACGCCGCCGACGCGCTATACGTGCTGCTGCACGGGCGGCTGGCGCTGAGCCGGCACGACGGCCGCGGCCACGAGCGTTCGTTGGGCTGGGCGGTACCGGGCGAAACCGTCGGCGAATACGCCCTGATCGCCGATCAACCGCATCCGGCGCGCGTGGTGGCGATGCGCGACAGCGAGCTGCTGCGATTGCCCCGCGACGGCTACGAAAGCCTGATCGACGCGCACCCGCGCGCGATGCAGGAAATGGCCAGCGCGGCGCTGCGCCGCCTCGCCAGCCAGCGCACACGGCCGGCGTTGCCGCAGTGTTTCGCGCTGCTGCCGGGCGAGCGCGGCATCGACGTCCTGGGTTTTGCACACCGCTTCGCGCGGGCATTGGGGGTCGATCCGCAACTGGCGCTGGTGACCGCCGAGCACGCGCTGGGCCAGGGCACCGCCTGGTTTTCCGAACGCGAAGCGCGCGCCAGCTACGTGCTGTACGTGGGCGACGAAAATCCGGTGTGGCGCGAGCAGTGCCTGCGCCAGAGCGATTGGGCGCTGGTGCTGGTGGATGGCGAACACCATCCGGCCACGGCGCCGCTGCTGCCGCTGCCAGCCACCGGTCTGCACCTGCAACAACACCTGGTGCTGCTGCAGCGCCAGCGTCCGCGTCCCGGCAGCACCCGCGCCTGGCGCGAAGCATTCCCTCACACTCGCGATCAGCATCACGTGCGCAGCGACGACGACCTGGCGCGCCTGGCGCGGCGCTTGCAGGGCCGCGCGCTGGGCCTGGTGCTGTCGGGCGGCGGCGCGCGCGGCTTCGCGCATCTCGGGGTGGTGCGTGCGCTGCGCGAGGCCGGGCTGGCGATCGATCACGTCGGCGGCGCCAGCATCGGCGCAATCATCGCCGCCGGCATCGCTGCCGACTGGTCGTCGGAGCAGGCGCTGGAAATCTACCGGCGCGGCTTCGTCGATTCCAATCCGCTGTCCGACTGGACCCTGCCGCTGGTGGCGATGCGGCGCGGCTACAAAGTGGCGCAGTTGCTGCGCGATGCACACGGCGAATGCGACATCGAAGACCTGCCGATTCCGTTGTTCTGCGTCTCGTCCGATCTCAGCCGCGGCCGCCTGCAGGTGCACGACCGCGGCATCCTGTGGCGGGCGCTGCGCGCCAGTTGCGCGATTCCCGGAGTGCTGCCGCCGGTGTTCTGCGAAGGCCGCATCCTGGTCGACGGCGGCGTGATCGACAACCTGCCGGTGGGCGAAATGCGCAAGCGCCTGGCCGGTCACGTAGTGGCGGTCGACGTCAGCGGCGGCTACGTGCTCGCCTCGCAGCTCGACGAAGCCTGGACCCCGCCCTGGTGGCAGGTATTGCCGGAACTGTTCGGCCGGCGTCAGCGCCCCGGCATCGCGCAACTGTTGCTGCGCGCCGGCATGGTGAACGCAGAAGCCACCTCGCGCCGGCATCGGCGCCAGACCGAGGCGCTGTTCAAGCCGGCGCTGGAAAGCATCGATCTGCTCAACTGGAAGGCGTTCGAACGCGCGATCGAGATCGGCTACCGCGACACCGTAGCCCGGCTCGAACGCGAACCCGACCTCATCGCACGCCTGCGCAGCGCGCGTTACGCCACGCTCAGCGGGTGAGGAACTTCACCAGCCGATCGGCCAGCCCGCGATAGGGCGGCTTGAACAGCGCCATGCCGGTGAGGCGCGATTGATACAGCACCGGTTTCTGCTTGCTGAAGGCGAGGAAGCCGTCGCGGCCGTGGTAGTGGCCCATGCCGCTGGGGCCGATGCCGCCGAATGGCAGGTTGCCCTGGGCGATGTGCATCACGGTGTCGTTGACGGTGACGCCGCCGGCCACGGTGCGTTCCAGCACGCGGCGCACGCGGGCGTGCTGGTGGTCGAAGACGTACAGCGCCAGCGGGCGTTCGTGAGCGTTGACGTAGGCAATGGCTTCGTCGAGATCGTCATAACCTTTCACTGGCAGGATCGGCCCGAAGATTTCATCGCGCATCAGCGCCGCATCGTCGGCCGGATCGAGCACCACGGTGGGCGGAACGATGCGCTCGGCCTCGGCGCGTGCAGGGTCCACCGGTGCCAGCGCGGTGACCTGATAGCCGCGCGCGCGCGCTTCGTCGAGGTATCCGCGCAAGCGGCGGAACTGGCCTTCGTTGACGATGCGGGTGTAGTCGGGGTTGTCGTCGAGGCTGCGATAGCGCGCGCTCACTTCGCGGCGCAGCGCTTCCACGAACGCCTCGCGCTGCGCTTTCGGCACCAGCACGTAGTCGGGCGCGATGCAGGTCTGCCCGGCGTTGAGGAACTTGCCCGACGCGATGCGCGCGGCCGCGGTGGCGAGTGGGTAGCCGGGGGCGATGATGGCCGGCGATTTGCCGCCCAGTTCCAGCGTCAGCGGGGTCAGATTGGGCGCCGCTGCAGCCATCACCTTGCGGCCCACGGCGGTGGAACCGGTGAACATGAGGTGGTCGAACGGCAGCGCGGCGAACGCGGCGCCCACCTCGCCACCGCCCAGCGCCACCGCCACGCGATCGGCCGGAAACACCTCGCGCAGCAGATCGCGCAGAAACGCGCTGGTGCGCGGTGTGTGTTCGGATGGCTTGAGGTAGACGTGATTGCCGGCGGCGATGGCGGTGGCCAACGGAGTCAGCGCCATGTTCACCGGATAGTTCCATGGCGCAATCACCCCGACCACGCCGAGCGGCTGCATCCGCACTTCCGCCCGTGCCGGCCAGAACAGCCAATCCACCGGTCGCGCCTGCGGGCGCATCCATTCGCGCAGATGCCGGCGCATGGCGTCGATTTCGTTCAGCACGGTCATCGCATCGGACGCCAGCGACTCATGCCGCGAGCGGTGCCCGAAATCCGCCGCCACCGCAGCCGTCATCTCATCCAGCCGCGCTTTCAGCGCCGTCCGCAGCCGCAGCAGATCCGCCATGCGCTGGTCGTAATCGGGGGGATTGGCGCGCTGCGCCGCACGCAGGCGGTCCAGAGTGGGGCGCAGTTCGTCGAGCGGGGTGTCGGTGGGGGTGGTCATGGGGGGAGTTTAGCGGGAATGGGGGGCCGAGGTCGCTGTGAAGCCGGGGCTCGGGATGAGCGAAATGCGCTTGGGATCCGCAAAGGACGCAACGAACGCAAAAAAAGCAAAGAATTTTTGCGTCATTGGCATCATTGGCGTCCTTTGCGGACCCCATCGTTTGGCTTTGCTCCGTGTGCGCAGTGCTCGCGACGTCCATGCGGGGGCTGGCGTTACCGGCACCCACGAGTCCCGGCTTCATCAAATCCCCCACACCCAGCTACACTCCCACCATGCCCATCCGCCCCTACCTCGACCAATCGCCGACTCTCGGCGCCCGCGTTTACATCGATCCTGCCGCTACCGTGATCGGCGATGTCGTCATCGGCGACGATTGCTCGCTGTGGCCGGGCACGGTGGTGCGCGGCGACGTCAACTTCATCCGCATCGGCGCGCGTTGCAACTTGCAGGACGGCTGCGTGGTGCACGTCAGCCACGACGGCCCGCACGCCAAGCTTGGCGGCTTTGCTACCCGCATCGGCGACGACGTCACCGTCGGCCACGGCGCCATCGTGCACGCTTGCGTGATCGAGGACGCCTGCCTGATCGGCATGGGCGCGATCGTGCTCGATGGCGCGGTGGTGCGCACACACGGTTTCGTCGGCGCCGGCGCAATGATCGCGCCGGGCAAGGTGGTCGGTAGCGGCGAGTTGTGGCTGGGCAATCCGGCGCGTTGCGTGCGCACGTTGTCGGACAAAGAGATCGAAGCGTTGTACTACTCGGCACAGCACTACGTGCG
>JANRIF010000248.1:0-4619 GCA_033765245.1 Lysobacteraceae bacterium | reverse complement strand
CTCGGCCGCCAGCCCCAACGTGACGAAACTCATGCCCATCTTCGCCAGCGTGTAGCCGGTGTGCGCGCCCCACCAACGCGGGTTCAGCGAAGGCGGCGGCGCCAGCGTGAGGATGTGCTGATTGCCGTCCTTGACCAGATGAGTCAGACACACCTGCGCCCACAGAAAGCTGCCGCGCGCGTTCACCTGCTGCATCAGGTCGAATCGCTTCATCGGCGTGCCCTCCACCCCGGCCAGCCAGATCGCGCTGGCGTTGTTGACCAGGATGTCGATGCCGCCGAAGCGCTCGACCGCGGCCTCGACGGCGGTGCGCACGTCGGCTTCCTCGCGGATGTCGCAACGGATCGCCAGCGCCTGCCCACCCGCCGTCCGCACCGCCTCGGCCGCGCTGTGAATAGTGCCCGGCAACTTCGGATTGGGCACATTCGACTTGGCCGCGATGACGACATTCGCGCCATCGCGCGCCGCCCGCAGCGCAATCGCCAAGCCAATGCCGCGCGAAGCGCCAGTGATGAACAGGGTTTTGCCGTGGAGGGTGGGCATGGGTGGGGTCTTGGCTGGATGGCGAAGAGGCAAGGATAACGGCTTTGCGGCCTCGTCTCGGCATGGTGAGCCGCACCGACACAGTGGCTAGCCTTCGCAAGTGTGCGGCGTGGATCGCCACGGGCCTGCGGCCCTCGCGATGACGGTGTTGGGGAGTCCTCGCAATGCCACAAATCCCGTCATTGCGAGCGCAGCGAAGCAATCCAGTGACGTTGGCACGACGTTGAGGCGATGGCGACCGCATACGTCGTCGCTTCGACACTGGATCACCACGCGCCTGTAACGCAGCACTCAGTCGTCCGGGACATGCCCTGCCATCCACTGAGCCGCAGCGTCTTCGCCACCGGTCACTTCCACCAACACGGCCAACACATACTCGCGCACGGGTTCAGCACCCGCACGCTTTGCAAAGCCGAACGCCTGCACCAAGGCCGCATCGCGTTCCGCCTCACGCGCCAGCGCATGCCAGCAGCGCGCCAGCTCGGCCCAGGTGTATGCGCTGCCCATTGGTTCTTGCTCAATCGCATACAAGTCCAGCGCCCGCTCGTACAGCGCGCGCGCCTCATCCGGCCGGCCCAGGCGACTTTCCAGATCCCCCAGCGACCTCCAAGCCGAAGCAGGCCGGTGGAGCACCGGGGCCAAGGCCTGCAAGATGTCGCGGCCGAGGGCGACGCGAAACTGGTAGTGATTGCGCAAAGCCTCGTGCGTGGCCTGCAACCATGCCTTGTCGGGCTCGCTGCATGCCAATTCCTGTTGCAGCAGCCGCGCCAGATCGCCGAAGCGGTCCAGCAACAGTCGACGTGCGGCCAACGCGGATGTCGTCGAGGCAACACTATCGGCATCACGTGCCATGGCACCGAACAGCGCGTGGAGCGGCGTACGCGCCAAGCGCCAGTCAAACCCATCCTTGACACGGGCCGCGGCATCCAACGCATGGCGCGACACCGGCGGCAGCATGTGCCAGACGTCGTCACGCCGGGTCAGCAGGTGGTGACGCACCAGCCATGGCCGGGCTTCGCTCCAGCCGCCTGCGCGCTCCAGTTGCGAGAGCAGGGCATCGGGCACGCCATCGGCAAAAATTGCCGCCGCCGTCCACAAGGCCAGGGCACCGGGATGCGCGGCCAGCGCGTCGGCGGTGAGGCGCATGCTGACCGCGACGCTACCCAGGCGACTGGCGTCATGCACGTCGCTGAGGGATGTGGTGCCCAGAGCAAACCAGCGCCGCAGCAACTCGGCATAGCCGTAACAGTCGCCGAGACGTGCGCACAAGGCGATGCTCAATGGGTGGCCGCCCAGTTGGCGCACCACGAAGCCCTGCAATTCGGCATCGGGCGGCAAGCGATCCACTCCTCCCCACAGATCGCGGAACAATTGCAGTGCATCGGCATCCGGCAGCGCCTCGATCAGGATCGGCTTGCCCAATAGCGCGGGCAGGCTCACCCGAGACGAAGCCAGGAGCCGCATCCCGGGAACGGCAGCCAGATCGCGCAGCAAGTGCTGGCCATCGGCTTGCTCCGCAACGCTTTCGAGGTTGTCGAGGTAATACAGCCCGGGATGCAGCACCGGCCGCAATTGCTGCCAGGAGTCCACGGCATCAGCACCCAGAGCGCGGCCGATCGCGTCGATCAACGCGGACGGGGTGGCGCGGTCGGGGATATTGACGTAGTACGCCACCGCCTCGGGACGTTCGCCCAGCCACGCCTTGAGCGCCGCCTTGCACACTTCGGTCTTGCCGATGCCACCCACCCCAGCTACCTGGGCGGAGACCACGGCCAGCGACTGCTGGCCGCGCAGAAATGACAGCACCTGATCGACCTCGGCATCACGGCCATAAAGCCGTCCTTCGCGCGGTTGCAGGCGGTTGTCGGCGCTGCCGCTCAACCGCGCCGTCTCACGCGGCGGCACGGCAGGTGGGCTTGACGGCGGAGACGGCATCACCGCGCCGACCGGGGGCGGCTGCGAAAGGGTGGAGAGGAATTCGCACAACGAGCCGTGTATCTGCTTGTCCCGATCTACCGGCTTGCAGATGCTGAAGTGGTCTTCCGCCAGCGGCACCGGAGGCGCCTCAGGCAAAGCAGGGTCGGCGCTGTCCGGGTCGACCACCATTATCCGCGGGCCTATGTGCCAGCCGAAGATTCGAAACCCGACCGGCACGCCATGGCGTTCCGCAAAGATTCGCGCTTGCAATCCGCGCGTCGAAACCGCGGCGCGAAATCTCTGATTGAGTTGGCGCAAATGGGGATCGTGCAACTGCATGTTGCCGACTTGGGCGTTGGTGCGAAGGACGAACTTGGCGGCGCGTGCCAGACCGGCAAGTTGTGAGCCGGAATGCGGGGAGGCGATGAATACCACGCCGCAAATCCGATTCACCAATTGATTGAATCGCTGATCGCCCTTGCTGGGGGTATCGGCGATCAGGGTCTTGATGACCAAGCCACCCATGCTGTGGCCTATCAGCACCAACGAACGCGCGGCCAGTTCCGGATGCGTCGCCAGCAGGTCCGCCACCTGGTCGCCCTGGTCTGGCAGCGGCATGGCCTGCTCACGCCATGCCGACAGGGCCGCGTCATAACCCAGCACCCAGGTATCGCAGCCACTATCGCGACCGATCCAATGCGGCCAGCAATCGTCGGCCGCGCAATCGGCGTGCCGCCACGTGTCGATCGGATGACCGCCGAGACCGTGGATGAAGATCACCGCCGGCCTGTCGGCCCGTCCCTGGTGCAAGCGTTGCAGTTCCGCCATGCCGTCCCTGCCCGTCTCCCCCCATCAAGGGCATCATCTTGGCACACGGAGGTTTGCTGCGGCGTGTGCGTGGTTTGGCGTCGCACGGGCATGGGTTCGCCGTGTCGCAATGGCGACATCGGGGCGATACGGTGGTCGTGATGGGCGTCAGCGTTGACTTTTCGCCCTGCGGCGCTGCCCCACGATCTCTGCCGCTATTCGGCATCCAACCCGGTAATGCGCTCGAAGATCAACTGCGCGGTGTTGGCGCAGCGTCGCTGCACCTCGCGCCAATCGCGCAAGGCCACGTCGAGTTGTTTGTATTCGTCGAGGCGCACCTCGTCCAGGTCATACGGCAGCGGATTGGCGAGCTGAATCTGCAACTGCTGCAACGCCGATTCGTCGTTGCGCTGCGGATACAGGCGATCAAATGCGGCCAGGGCGACGACGGTGCCTTCCTCACCCAGATGCCCGGCGAGCGCGACGAAATCGAGGTAGTCCCGTGTCGCATTGCGCTTGAGGATGAGCACGCCCTTGATACGCAGCATCTCCGCCGGCGTAGGAACCGTGATGCTTTGACCGCAGCACTCGACTTGCGTGGTTTCCAGCGGTTCATCGCGTATCAGTTGGCGGATGCCGGTCTCAATGCCATCGAGGCTGCCCAGGATCAATACAGGGCGTTTGACCCTTGCGGTGGTCCAGCCCGCAACCGATTCCAACTGGGCGAGCACATCATCGAACTGCGCACGCAGATCCGTCAGCACATGATCGGCATCGGTGGACATCCGGTGCTGGGCATACAACGCCGACGCGGTGCCGCCGACCAGCACGGCCTCCGGCAGAATGCGTTGCAATTGCGCTGCCGAAGTCAGCACGCGCTCCCACTCAGGCAAGGCGTTGCTCGACATAATTCTTCCAAAAATGGTAGCGCTGGGCGTACGGGTCGAGGACTTGCGGCTCGCACACTCGCAGCACGCTGGCGCGAAGCGCGCGATCTGCCAGCAATGCACGCCGCAGCGCCGCCCAATCGCGGCGCTTGCCGCGCGCGATCACATCATCGATCGCGGCGAGGGTGAAGTCCTGATGGCTGAGGTGGCGATGACGCATGGCAGCGCGCTACGGTTTGGAATGGGCCGAAACCTATACTACGCTTGGCCGGCGCTTCGCACATCCTGGCATCGCGCAGGATGCGAGGCGCCCCACGGAGCCACCCCATGCACCCCGACAAAGTCGACCGCGAACGCCTGCGCCGCCTCACCGACCTGCCGAACGTCGGCAAGGCGACGGCGGACGATTTGCTGTTGCTCGGCATCCGTACACCGACGCAACTGGTGGATCAGGACCCGCTGGAT
>JANRIF010000245.1:0-2477 GCA_033765245.1 Lysobacteraceae bacterium | reverse complement strand
CTGTGGGAGCGCGCTTGCGCGCGATAGATGCCCCAGGCACCGCGCCATGACCATCACCCGCCTCACCGCACCGCCGAACCACCCGCCATGCCAAGCGCTCCCGTCATGATCCCCGCCGTCCATGTCGCCGCTGCTGTGCTGGAAGACAGCCAAGGCCGCATCCTGTTGGCGCGCCGAGGCAACGGCCGCGATCTGGCAGGCGCATGGGAATTTCCCGGCGGCAAGCTCGAGCCCGGCGAATCGGCCGAGCAGGCGCTGTGCCGCGAACTGGACGAGGAACTGGGCATTCACGTCGCGCCCGACGCCTGCACTCCCTTCATTCGCGTGCCCTGCGCCTATGCCCACAAGCGCATTGCGCTCGACGTGTATCGCGTACGGCATTGGGAGGGCCGGCCGCGCGGTCGCGAGCGGCAGGCGCTGGCGTGGACGCCACCGCACAAGCTGGCCGAATACGACATGCCCGCCGCCGACCGCCCCGTGGTCGCGGCGTTGCTGCAGCCCGATCGCTACCTGATCACACCGGTCGAACCCACCAGCCTGCGCGTTTTTGCGAATGCGCTGGAGAACGCGCTTGCCAGCGGCATTCGCCGGGTGCAATTGCGCATGCCCGGGCTCGGCGCCGCCGAGTTGTCCGAACGCGCCGTACTGGCGCGGGCGATTTGTGCCGAACACGGCGCCAGCCTGTTGATCAACGCCGACATCGTCATGGCGCAGCGCCTGGGCGTGGGCGTGCACCTGCGCAGCGCGCAATTGCCGACCCTGCGCGAGCGACCGCTGCCGGCTGACGTACCGGTCGCGGCGTCCTGCCACGACATTGCTGAATTGCGGCAGGCACAGGCACTGGGCGTGGATTTCGTGGCGCTCGGCCCGCTCAAGCCGACGCCATCGCATCCGGGGCAGAGCGGCATTGGCTGGTCCGCCTTTGCCGGATTGCGTGAAGCCACGGAGCTGCCGATCTACGCGATCGGCGGTTTGCGCATGGACGATCTCGGCGTCGCCCGCCAGCACGGTGCACAAGGCATCGCCGCGATTCGTGGGTTGTGGCCGGGCGATCTGTAGCGCGGAGCGTGCGGCAACGCACTGCTACGCGTGCTCGGTCGGTTGCTTCGCAACGCCGGCTTGCGCTGTTTGTGAGAGCGCGCTTGCGCGCGACGGGTATTGCAACTGAGCGGTCCGGTACATCGTGTCGCCAGCCGGAAATCGAACACCAGCGGCGCATCGCGTTAAGCTGCGATCCTCGCGGGGAGGATCGGCGTGGCGGAATTCATCGTGGCAATCACCGGCGGCATCGCCTCGGGCAAGAGCGCGGTGGCAGAGGCATTCGTCCGACGTGGGGTGTTCGTCGCGGATGCCGACGTCGCGGCACGCGACTTGGTGATGTCCGGATCGCCGGCCTTGATGGAGATCGTCGGCCGCTTCGGCGCCGATGTCCTGCAGGCGGACGGTAGCCTGGATCGTGCGGCGCTGCGACGTCGCGTGTTCGTTGACGCCGACGCCCGTCGTGCACTGGAAGCGATCCTGCACCCACGCATCCGCGAGCGCCTGCACGCGCAATGCGGCGCCGCTTCCGGGCCGTACGCGATGGTTGCGATTCCGCTGCTGTGCGAAGTGGGCGGGCGCACTGCCTACCCGTGGCTGCAACGTATCCTTGTGGTGGACGTGCCAACGCAACTGCAGCAGGCGCGCCTGCAGGCACGCGACCATATCGATGCCGCGCTCGCCACCCACATGTTGGCCGCCCAAGCCACCCGCGACGCGCGTCTGGCGATCGCCGACGACGTGATCGACAACACCGGCTCGCTTGCCGACTTGGATGCGCGTGTGGCGCAGTTGCATCGGACCTACCTGCAGCTCGCCCAAGCCAGCCGCTGTAGCCCCGGTTAGCCGCAATACTATTCCGTTAGCCGCCAAGCGCTCTAGTACGTCATTCCAGCGCAAGCTGGAATCGATTTTGCTATTGATTTGTAAAGAAAAGTCAAAATGGACCCCAGCCTGCGCTGGGGTGACGAGTGGATAGTTTGTCGTCTACTGCATGACCAGCATTGCGGTTAGCCGAAGACGTAATCCGGGCACGCCTACGCCACGCCCGCCCAGCGCAGGTATGCGCCCAACAGATCCGGCGCCAATACCAGTTGCAGCCAGCCAGCCACCGCCAGATACGGCCCGAACGGGATGTGGGTGGCGCGATCGCGGCCGCCCAGCCACAGCCAGAGACTGCCGATGATGGCGCCGCTCAAGGCCGACAGCAGGATGATCGGCAACAGCGCCTTGAGCCCGCACCACGCCCCCAGAGCCGCCAGCAGTTTGAAATCGCCATAGCCCAGGCCGTCCTTGCCGGTGAGCAGCTTGAACGCCCAGAACACGCTCCACAACGACAGATAGCCCACCGTGGCGCCGAGGATGGCCTCGCGCGGCGCCACCCCGAACGGACTCCACAGACTCGCCAGCAGCCCCAACCACAACAACGGGTAGGTGAG
>JANRIF010000241.1:0-13965 GCA_033765245.1 Lysobacteraceae bacterium | reverse complement strand
CCGCGCGTCGGTTCGAATGGCGAGGAATTGGCGAGGAGTCAGGAGTGAACATCCTCATTACCGGTGGCGGCGGTTTTCTCGGGCAGGCGATCTGTCGCTTGCTGGTGGCGCGCGGCTATGCGGTGACCAGCTTCTCGCGGCAGGTACACCCGGCGCTCGATGCGCTCGGTGTGGCGCAAATTCAGGGCGATCTGGCCGACGCGGAGGCGGTGCGTGCCGTATTTGCCGGCCGCGACGCGGTGTTCCACAACGCCGCCAAGGCCGGTGCCTGGGGCGCCTACGCCGACTACCATCGCGCCAACGTGATCGGCACTCAAAACGTGCTCGCTGCCTGTCGCGCGCAGGGTATCGCGCGCTTGGTGTACACCTCCACGCCCAGCGTCATCCATCGCGCCGGTCATCCGGTGGAGGGCGGCAACGAGATCGACACGCCCTACGGCGATCCGTTCCGCGCGGCGTATCCGGCCACCAAGGCGATCGCCGAGCGCGCGGTGCTGGCGGCGAACGATGTCGCGCTGGCGACCGTGGCATTGCGTCCGCGGTTGATCTGGGGGCCAGGCGATCCGCACCTGCTGCCCGGTCTGGTGGCGCGTGCGCGCGCCGGGCGGCTGCGCCTGATCGATGGCGGGGTCAATCGCATCGACACCACGTTCGTCGACAACGCCGCGCAGGCGCACCTCGATGCGTTCGATCATCTGTGGCCGGGCAGTGCCTGCGCCGGCAAGGCGTATTTCATTTCCAACGGCGAGCCACGGCCGTTGCGCGAGATCGTCAATGCACTGCTGCGCGCCGCCGACGCGCCGCAGGTCACGGCGTCGATCCCTTATCGGCTCGCCTACGGCATCGGCGCGGTGTGCGAATTGGCCTGGCGCGCGCTGCCGCTACGCGGCGAACCGCCGTTGACGCGCTTCCTTGCCGAGCAACTGGTCACGCCGCACTGGTACGACATCAGCGCGGCGGAACGCGACTTCGGCTATCGCCCGCGCATTTCGCTCGATGAAGGTTTCGTCCGGCTGGGACGGGCGCTGAGCGCCGGCGCGCGGCCGGCCGGCTAGAATGTGCGAATGACTGAACCGCGACCCTCGCCGCTGGACGCCCTCAAGCCGCTGGCCGGTCGCGCCCTGGAGCGCGCGCTAGCACATCTGCTGGCGCTCGATCCCGATACCGGGGCAGCGCTGCGCCGGCTCGGCGGCCGCCGCATCGCGCTTGCATTGCAGGCGCCGCCGCTGGCGCTGGAACTGAGCGTGGTGGACGGTACGTTGAAAGTGGGGCCGGCGCGCACGGCACCCGAACCCGATTTGTCGGTGAGGGCCACGTTGGGCGGCTTGTTGGCGCAGTTGCCATTCCTGCGTCCGGTATCGGCGAGCACACCCGGCCGGGTCCGCCTTTCCGGCGACGCCGAACTGGCGCGCGAGTTGCAGCACCTGGCGCAGCGCTTCGATCCGGATTGGGACAAGCCCTTCGCCGATGCGTTTGGTGAGGTGCTGGGCGTGCGGATCGCCGCCGCGCTGCGCGATGCGCTGCGTGCCGGCCTGCGCCACGCCACCACGCTTGCCCGCGACAGTGCCGAGTACCTCACGGAAGAATCGCGCGACATCGCCTCCAAGGTGGAGTTGGAGGCGTTCTATGATGACGTCGATGCGTTGCGCGAACACGTCGATCGCGTCGGCGCGCGGGTCGAACGCCTGCGGGTGCATTTTCCCGGAGCCGATGCATGAGCACCGTGCTGCGTGCCCTGCGCATCGCCCGCATCGCTCTGCGTCACCGTCTCGATACCTTCCTCGAACACACGGCCCTGGCGCCGCTGACCCGGCTGCTGCGGCCATTCGTGAGCGCGCGCGACGACGAGGCCGACGCCTCGCGCGGCGAACGCCTGCGGCTGGCGTTGCAGGAACTCGGCCCGCTGTTCGTCAAGTTCGGTCAAGTGTTGTCGACCCGACGCGATCTGTTGCCGCTCGACATCGCCGACGCGCTGGCGCTGTTGCAGGATCGGGTGGCGCCGTTCCCCGGCGAGCAGGCCGAGGCCGAAGTGCAGGCGGCGCTGGGCAAGCCGATGACCGCGCTGTTTGCGCGCTTCGAACGCACCCCGCTGGCGTCGGCGTCGATCGCGCAGGTGCATGCCGCCACCCTGCATGACGGCCGCGAGGTGGTGGTGAAGGTGCTGCGTCCCGGCGTGGCCCGGCGCATCCGCGATGATCTGGACCTGCTGCGCCTGCTGGCGCGCGCAGTGGACCGGGTGCATCCGGAAGCGGCGCGCATCCGTCCGCTGGAAGTGGTGGCCGAACTGGAGCGCGCGCTGCGCCACGAGATCGACCTGCAACGCGAGGGCGCCAACGCCAGCCTGCTGCGGCGCAATTTCGAGGGCTCGCCCGATCTGTACGTGCCCGAGGTGTTCTGGAGCCACAGCAACGAGCGCGTGCTGACGCTGGAGCGCGTGCACGGCATCCGTGCCGACGACGTCGCCGCGATCCGCGCTGCCGGCATCGACCCACACCGGCTCGCCGCCAAGGGTGTGCGGCTGTTCTACACGCAAGTGTTTCGCGACAACTTCTTCCACGCCGACGCGCACCCCGGCAACATCTGGGTGGATGCCACGCGCGCCGCCGAGCCGCGCTTCATCGCGCTCGACTTTGGCATCGTCGGTTCGCTGTCCGAAACCGACCGCTTTTATCTGGCGGAGAACTTCACCGCCATGTTCGAGCGCGACTACCAGCGCATCGCACAATTGCACATCGACGCCGGCTGGATGCCCGCCACGCTGGATCTGGAGGAGCTCACCGCGGACGTGCGCAGCGTGTGCGAGCCCTACTTCAGCCGGCCGCTGAGCGAGATCGCGCTGGGCGAGGTGTTGCTGAAGATCTTCCAGATGGCGCGCAAGAACCAGCTCACCATCCAGCCGCAACTGATCCTGCTGCAGAAGACCTTGCTCAACATCGAAGGGCTGGGGCGCACGCTCGATCCGCAGCTCGACCTGTGGGCGGTGGCGCAGCCGGTGCTGGCCGACATCCTGCGCCAGCAGCGTCGGCCACACGCGCTGGCGCGGCGCCTGCGCGCGCACGTGCCGGCCTGGCTGAAGGCCGCGCCGCACATGCCTGAGTTGCTGCACAGCTATCTGCAGCAAGCGGTGCGCGGCGACGCCACCCTGCGACTGCGTTCCGAGGACCTGGCCGAACTCGCGCAAGCCACACGCAGCGGTCAGCGCCGCACCGTGTTCGCGATACTGGGTGCGGCGCTGGGCATCATGGCGGCGGTGTTGCATGGTCTCGATGCCGGCGGTGTGCGTTATGCCGGGGTGCCGCTGGTGGCGTGGCTGCTGGGTGCCGGCGCCTGCGCCGCGTTCATCGCGGCGTGGCCGCGGAATCGCTGAGATGCTGTTCGTCTATCTGCTGTTCACCGCGCTGGTGGCATGGGTGGTGTTCAGCGATGGCGCCGAACTGCTGAGCGAAGACCTGTTGCCGCTGCTGCTGCCGCATCTGGTGCACAACGCCCAGCGCGTGCGGCAGGTGGCCGGCATCGCCTGGGCGGTGTTTTCGCTGGTGGGCGTCACGTTGGGCTGGTTGTGAGTGGCGCCACACCCATCACGGTGCTGTACGCCGACGCCGAGCTGGCGGTGGTCGATAAACCGGCTGGCCTGATGGTGCACGACAGCGCATTGGCGCGCGGCGAGACCGAGTTTGCGCTGGATCGTCTGCGCGCGCAGTTCGGTCGTCGCGTGTACTTCGCGCACCGGCTCGATCGTGCCACCAGCGGCTGTCTGCTGCTGGCCTTCGATGCGGCCATGGCCGCTGCGCTGGGCAAGGCATTCATGGCGCGCGAGATCGACAAACAATACCTGGCGATCGTGCGCGGCTGGCCCGAGGCCGCGGGCGTGATCGATCACCCGCTCGATGGTGGCCCGGGCAAGCCGTTGAAGAAGCCCGCCATCACCGCGTTTGCGCGCCTGGCGACGGCGGAACTGCCAATCCCTTCCAGCGACTTTCCCACGTCGCGTTATGCGCTGCTGCGTTGCGAGCCACACACCGGGCGCTTCCGGCAGATTCGCCGCCACCTCAAGCACATCCACCATCACCTGATCGGCGACAGCAGCCACGGCGACGGCCGCCACAATCGCGTGTTCCGCGCCATGGGGATCTCGCGCATGCTGCTGCATGCCGAGCGCCTGGCGTTCGTGCATCCGAGCGGCGGCGAGCGGGTGCAGGTGCAGGCGCCGCTGGATGGCGAATTCAGCCGGGCGTTCGCGCGATTGGGTTGGGAGACCGGGCCGCGCTAGAATCGGCGGCCACGGGATGTACGCGATCGGGGAAGGTGCGGGGATGTTGCGGGTGTCACCACGAATAGCGATCCCCGACGAGCAGCTCGAAGAGCGCTTCGTGCGCTCCAGCGGGCCGGGCGGTCAGAACGTCAACAAGGTCGCCACCGCGGTGGAGTTGCGATTCGACATCGCGACGTCGCCGTCGCTGCCGGAGCCGCTGCGCGCGCGCCTGTTGGCAAAGCGCGATCGCCGCATTACTGGAGAGGGCGTGCTGGTGATCAGTGCGCAGCGTTTCCGTACCCAGGAGCGCAATCGCGAAGATGCGCGCGAACGCCTGCTGACTTTCCTGCAATCAGCGCTGGTGGTGGCGCCGCCGCGCATCGCTACGCGACCGGGCCGCGGCGCCATCGAGCGCCGCCTTGGCAGCAAGCGTGAGCGCGCCGAGGTCAAGCGCGGTCGCGAGGCCAAGCGCTGGAAAGAAAATGGCGATTGATTCCGCGCCGCTCGCATTCGATCCGCTGTCGGTGCACATGCCGGCCTGCACGCCGCGCACCCACAGTCGGTTCGGACGCTGGTTTGGCCGCACCCTGCTGCGCCTGGGCGGTTGGCGCATGGTGGGTGCGTGGCCGGACTGTCGCAAGGTGGTGATCATCGTGGCGCCGCATTCCTCCGGTTGGGATGGGATATGGGGCCTGGGCGCGAAGGTAGGGCTGGGCCTGGGCGCCGAGTTCATGGGCAAGGCCGAGCTGTTCTGGGGTCCGCTGGGCTGGCTGCTGCGCAAGATGGGCGGCATCGCCACCCGGCGTCAGGATCCGCGCGGAATGGTGGAGGCGATTGCGGCACGCTTCGCCGAGCGCGACACGATGTGGCTGGCCATCGCGCCGGAAGGCACGCGGCGCCCCGGCGTGCGCTGGAAGACCGGCTTCTGGCGCATCGCCCGTGCCGCCAACGTGCCGGTGCAATGCGTGGCCTTCGACTATCCGTCCAAGGCCATCGTGGTCGGGCCGCTATTGCACCTCAGCGACGACATGAACGCCGACCTCGATCGCATCGCCGAAGTGTATGCCCCCTACCAGGGCAAGAAGCGCGGGGTAAATCCGGTGCGGTGAGGGCGTGGCTGTGCCGTGCGCCTCAGCGCGCCGAATGGCCTGGATCGTCGTAACCCGCACGCTCGAACAAGCCGGGCTTGACCAGATTGATGAAAGCTCGCGCCTGCGGGCTGAGGAACTTGCCCTTGCGCATCACCACGCCGTAGCTGCGCGCCGGGAAATACTGGCTGACGTCGCGGATCGCTAGGCGTTCGCGGTCGGCTTCGGTGAGGCAGAAGCCGGTGACGATGGAGATGCCCAAGCCCATCGCGACGTACTGTTTGATCACCTCCCAGCCGCCCACCTCCAGCGCCACCGTGTACGGCACGCGGTTCTGCTGGAACACCAGGTCCACCAGCCGATAGGTGGTGAGCCGGCGCGGCGGCAGGATCAGGCCGTATGGCGACAGGTCTTCCAGCCGGAGTTCGGGTTTGGTCGCCAGCGGGTGATCCGGCGGCGTGATCAACATCGCGTCGAAACGATAGACTGGGGCGTAGTCGAGGTCGCGCGGCGCGTCCAGCATCGAGCCGAACGCGAAATCCGCGGCATCCGAGCGCAGCAGTGCCAAGCCGTCCAGGCCGGTGACGTTGTGCAGTTCCAGATGCACCTGCGGATACGCCGCGCGAAACGCCTTTACCAGAGGCGGCAACAGGTACAGGATGGTGGAGCTGCCGGCGGCGATGTGTAACTCGCCACCCTCGAGTCCGCGCAGGCGTTCGCGGAAGTTGGCGTCCAGCCCGTCCAGCCCCTCGACCAGCGGTCGCGCCAGTTCGTACAGCAGTTCACCCTCGCGGGTGAGGCCGAGCCTGCGGCCGCTGCGTTCGAGCAAGGGCACTCCCATTTCGCGCGCCAGCGCTTGCAGTTGCAGGGTGACTGCGGGCTGGCTGATGAACAAGGCCTCGGCTGCGCGCGACACCGAGCCGAGCCGGGCGACTTGGCAGAATGCCCGTAGCGGCTTGATGCGGTCGCCCTTATAGTAGAAGTGTGTGTTGCGGTGCGGCATAAGAGGTTGCTTTCGATACAGTATTTGATTCACTTATACGATCCATTCAAAACTCTGCTTTGTCAAATAATTCAACCTAACTTACGGTGAGTCCTATGAGCACAAACGCTTCCGTTGCCAACTATCATCACGCCGCCGCCGTTGCCGGCGGCATCGATCTGCCCCGCTTGACCGCGCCCGCGTTGCCGGGCCAGGAGGCCGTGCTGGGGACAGAGGTGCTGGCCCTGCTGCGCGACCTGCATCGGCGCTTCGAACCGCAGCGGCAGGCGCGGCTGGCGGCACGAAAGGCCAAGCAGGCGCGCTTCGATGCCGGCGAACTGCCGGATTTCCGCGCCGACACCCGTGCCATCCGCGAGTCCGACTGGACGGTTGCGCCGTTGCCCGAGGCGTTGCAGGACCGGCGCGTCGAGATCACCGGGCCGGCCGAGCCCAAGATGGTGATCAACGCACTCAACTCCGGTGCGCGCGTGTACATGGCCGACTTCGAGGACTCCATCACGCCCACATGGAGCAACCTGATCGCCGGGCAGCGCGCCCTGTGCGGGGCGGTGCAGGGCGATCTGGAATGGACGAGCCCCGAAGGCAAGCACTACGCGCTCAAGCGCGAAGGGCTGGCGGTGCTGAAGGTGCGGCCGCGCGGCTGGCATCTGGACGAACGCCACGTCCTGATCGACGGTGCGCCGATCGCCGGCGGCCTGTTCGACCTGGGTGTTTTCATCTTCCACAACGCCCACACGCTAGTCGCGCGCGACCGCGGCCCGTACGTGTATTTGCCCAAGCTCGAATGCATGGAAGAAGCGGCGCTGTGGGACGAGGTGCTGGCTTTCCTCGAAGTGCGACTGGGGTTGCCGATCGGCACCACCAAGGCAACGGTGCTGATCGAGACCCTGCCGGCGGTGTTCGAGATGCACGAGATCCTGCACGCGCTGCGTGGTCGCGCCGCCGGCCTCAACTGCGGGCGCTGGGACTACATTTTCAGCTACCTCAAGACCTTTCGCGCGCATCCGGACCGGGTGCTGCCCGAGCGCATGCAGGTCGGCATGACTCAGCCCTTCCTGAAGGCGTATTCCGAACTGCTGATCCAGACCTGCCATCGCCGTGGCGCGCACGCGATGGGCGGGATGGCGGCGCAGATTCCGATCAGCGGCAATCCGGTTGCGAATGAAGCGGCGCTGGAGCGCGTGCGGGCCGACAAGCTGCGCGAAGTGAGCGCCGGCCACGACGGCACCTGGGTTGCGCACCCGGCATTGGTGCCGCTGGCGCAGGCGGTGTTCGATGAACACATGCCCACGCCCAACCAATACCACGTGCTGCGCCAGGATGTGCAGGTGACCCGCGATCAGTTGATCGCACCGTGCGTCGGCACCATCACCCGTGCCGGGTTCGAGAACAACGTGGAAGTGTGCGTGCGTTACCTCGCGGCGTGGCTCGATGGTCAGGGCTGCGTGCCGATCCATTGGCTGATGGAAGACGCCGCCACCGCCGAGATTTCGCGCACCCAGATCTGGCAGTGGCTGCATCACGAGCGCCTGAGCGGCAATTCGCTGTACCTGGACGATGGCAGCGCGATCGACTTCAGCTTGTTCGAGAGCGCCCTGCTGGGGTTGCCGTCCAGGTTGGCCGAGCTCACGAAGGCCCCCGGCGGCGGGCGCATCGACGATGCCATCGCCTTGCTCGACGAACTCACCCACGCCGACACGCTCACCGACTTCCTTACCCTCCCCGCGTACCAACGCCTCTGCTGAACTCCCACCAAGGAACCACGTCATGTCCGCCAAGCTCGTCACTGCCGAACAATTGCGCCAGGAATGGAGCACGCAATCCCGCTGGATCGGCATCACCCGTCCGTATCCGGCCGAAGAAGTGACGCGCTTGCGCGGTACCGTGCCAGTCGAGCATTCGCTGGCGCGGCTTGGCGCCGACAAGTTCTGGAAGTCGCTGCACAGCGCCCCGTTCGTCAACGCGCTCGGGGCGCTGACCGGCAATCAGGCGATGCAGCAGGTGAAAGCGGGGCTCAAGGCGATCTACCTGTCGGGGTGGCAAGTGGCCGCCGACGCCAACCTCGCCGGCGAGATGTATCCCGACCAGTCGCTGTATCCGGCCAACTCGGTGCCGCAGGTGGTCAAGCGCATCAACAACACGTTGCTGCGCGCCGACCAGTTGCACCATGCCGAGGGCGACGACAGCATCGACTGGCTGCAGCCGATCGTGGCCGATGCCGAAGCCGGATTCGGCGGTGTGCTCAACGCCTTCGAACTGATGAAGGCCATGATCGAGGCCGGCGCGGCGGCGGTGCATTTCGAGGACCAGCTCGCGTCGGTGAAAAAGTGCGGTCACATGGGCGGCAAGGTGCTGGTGCCCACCCGCGAGGCGATTGACAAGCTGGTGGCGGCGCGCCTCGCGGCCGACGTCAGCGGCGTGCCGACCGTCATCATCGCGCGTACCGATGCCGAGGCAGCCGACCTGCTGACCTCGGACGTCGATCCCAACGATCGCCCGTTCTGCACCGGCGAGCGCACCGCGGAAGGCTTCTTCAAGACTCGCAACGGCATCGACCAAGCGATCAGCCGTGGCCTGGCCTACGCGCCGTATGCAGATCTGATCTGGTGCGAGACCGGCAAGCCGGATCTCGCCTTCGCGCGCAAGTTCGCCGACGCCATCCACGCCAAGTTCCCCGGCAAGCTGCTGGCGTACAACTGCTCGCCCAGCTTCAACTGGAAGAAGCACCTCGACGACGCCACCATCGCCACCTTCCAGCAGGAATTGGCGGCGATGGGCTACAAGTTCCAGTTCATCACCCTGGCCGGCTTCCACAGCCTCAACTATTCGATGTTCAACCTCGCCTATGGCTATGCCCGCAACCAGATGAGCGCGTTCGTGGAATTGCAGCAGGACGAGTTTGCCGCCGCCGAGCGTGGCTTCACTGCGGTCAAGCACCAGCGCGAGGTCGGCACCGGCTATTTCGACTCGGTCACCCAGACCATCCAGGGCAGCAACTCCGCCACCGTGGCGCTGCGCGGTTCCACCGAGGAAGAACAGTTCTACGACAAGAGCGTGCGCAAGATCGCTGCGGCCTGAGGTAGGCCCAATACTGCAGAGCGGCCGGTCCCGGGACTCGGGATTCAGCCGCTTCGCGGCAGCGGCCGCTATGCGGCCTATGCCTTCGCTGCGCTCGGTCGGGACTCGGGACTCGGGACTCGGGACTCGGGACTCGGGACTCGGGACAGCAAGCTTGCGAACTCTGACTCCCTCCCTTGCGTGCAGGGGAGGGTTGGGGAGGGGTTCGCTTCGGCTTTTGCCTTGAGCTTCTCCGAGTCCCCAGTCCCGGCTTCATCGAGTCCCCAGTCCCGGCTTCAATCCGACAAATCCCATAAGCACGCGAGCACCCCTGCTGCCGCGCGTGGTAGCGTATTCGGCCCTGTATCGGAATCGCCGGAGCGTCACCATGTCCAGACATGCGCGACTCGCCTTGCTGAGCGCAATGGCATGGCTCGCCCTGGGGAACCCCCTGAGAGCCGAAGACGTGAGCACGCAAGACCCCAACCTGTGGCTGGAAGATGTCGGCGGCGACAAGGCGCTGACCTGGGTGCGCGAGCGCAACGCGGTGAGTCAGCAGCGACTTGAGGCCGACCCCGGTTTTGCCGCGCTGCGCGACGACCTGCTGGCGATCCTGGACTCGGACGCGCGCATTCCCTACGTGCAGAAGATCGGCACGTACTACTACAACTTCTGGCGCGACAAGACCGCAGTGCGCGGCATCTGGCGGCGCACCACGCTGGAGTCGTACCGCAACGCCACGCCCGAGTGGGAGACCGTGCTCGACCTCGATGCGCTGGCGAGCGCCGAGAACGAAAACTGGGTCTGGCACGGCGCGCAATGCCTGCGCCCGGACTACACACGTTGCCTGATCGCGCTGTCGCGCGGCGGCGCCGATGCCGACGTCAGCCGCGAGTTCGACCTGCAAGCGCGTGCCTTCGTCAAAGACGGCTTCCATCGGCCCGAGGCCAAGGGCGGGCTGGGTTGGATCGATCGCGACAACGTCTACGTGTTCACCGATTTCGGCGAGGGCAGCCTGACCGAATCGGGCTACCCGCGCATCGTCAAGCAATGGCGGCGCGGCACTCCGCTGGACCAGGCGACGCTGGTATACGAGGGTCGCGGCGACGACATGTATATCTCCGCCAATCACGACGACACGCCGGGGTTCGAGCGCGACTTCGTCAGTCGCACGCTGGCGTTCTACAACGACGAACTGTATCTGCGCGGCGCCGACGGCAGCCTGAAAAAGATCGACGCACCCAACAGCGCCGACAAGTCGGTGGTGCGCGAGTACCTGCTGCTGGAACTGCGCGAACCGTGGACGGTGGGTGGCAAGGACTACGTCGCCGGTTCGCTGCTGGCGACACGCTTCGACGATTTCATGGCGGGCAAGCGCGAGTTCGACGTCCTGTTTGCGCCGGATCAGCATACCTCGCTGGCGAGCTTCGGCGCGCTCAAGGATCACCTGTATCTGAACGTGCTGGAGGACGTGAAGAACCGCATCGTGGTTCTCACGCCGGGAGAGGACGGTTGGAGCCGCGCACCGCTGCAGGGCGCGCCGGCGTTCGGTACGCTCGATCTCGATGCGGTCGACGAGGACGAATCCAACGACTACTTCCTCACCGTCACCGATTACCTCACTCCGACCACGCTGTCGTATGGCAGCATCGGCAGCGACCCGCAGCCGCTCAAGCAACTGCCGGCGTTCTTCGACGCCAGCGGGCTGGCGATCAGCCAGCACTTCGCCACGTCCAAGGACGGAACCCAGGTGCCGTACTTCATGGTGGCGCCCAAGGCGATCGCCCTCGATGGCAACCATCCCACGTTGTTGTATGGCTACGGCGGGTTCGAGATTTCGCTGACGCCGGCCTACAGCGCCGGCGTCGGACGCGGCTGGCTCAGCCTGGGCGGCGTGTTCGTGGTCGCCAACATTCGCGGCGGCGGCGAATACGGGCCGCGCTGGCATCAGGCTGCGCTCAAGGCGCATCGCAACAAGGCCTATGAGGACTTTGCCGCGGTGGCGCAGGACCTGATCGCGCGCAAGGTCACTTCCACCGCACGGCTGGGCATCCAGGGCGGCTCCAACGGCGGCCTGTTGATGGGCAACATGACGGTGATGTATCCGGAGTTGTTCGGCGCGGTGGTGTGCCAGGTGCCGTTGCTCGACATGCAGCGCTACCACAAGCTGCTGGCCGGCGCCTCGTGGATGGCCGAGTACGGCGACCCCGACAACCCCGAAGACTGGGGCTGGTTGCAGCACTACTCGCCGTATCACAACGTGCGCGCCGATGCGAAATACCCGCCGCTGCTGTTCACCACGTCCACCCGCGACGACCGCGTGCACCCCGGCCATGCACGCAAGATGATGGCGCGCATGCAGGCGCAGGGACACGATGTGCTGTATTACGAGAACATCGAGGGCGGTCACGGTGGTGCCGCCAACAATCCGCAGGCAGCCTACATGCAGGCGCTGGCCTACACCTTTCTCAAGCAGAAACTGATGCCGGCGCGTTGAGTGCCGGCACTTTCCTCATACTACTTACGCCCGGGATCTATCGATGAACGCGACATTCCGCTGGCTCCAGCCAGTCATGTTGTTGCTGTTGGTTGGCTGCGGCCAGACCCCTGCACCAGGCACGCAGGCGCCGTCCGCACTCGCGCCGCCGGTCGCGGCGGTCAAGCCTTACGACGTGGTGGCGCCGCATGGCGCCAAGCGCAGCGACGAGTATTACTGGCTGCGCGACGACACCCGCAGCAACCCCGAGGTGCTGGACTATCTCAAGGCCGAGAACGTCTACGCCGATGCGGTGATGGCGCCGCTCAAGCCGCTGCAGGACACCCTGTACGCCGAGCTGATCGGCCGCATCAAGCAGGACGACAGCACGGTGCCGTACCGCTACAAGGATTACTGGTACTACACGCGCTTCGAGGAGGGCAAGGACTACCCGATCCATGCGCGCAAGCGCGGCGGTCTGGACGCGGCCGAGGAGGTCATGCTCGACGTCAACGCGATGGCGGCGGGCAAGGAGTATTTCCAGGTGGGCGACTTCGAAGTCAGCCCGGACCAGACCCTGCTGGCGTGGACCGAGGACGCCGTGGGCCGGCGCCAGTACGTGCTGCACATCAAGAACCTTGCCACTGGCGAGACCTATGCCGATACGGTGCCGGGTATCGCCGAGGACTTGGTCTGGGCCGACGACAACCGCAGCGTGTTCACCATCGAGAACGACCCGGTGACACTGTTGACCACGCGCGTGAAAATGCACGTGCTGGGCAGCGACGTCGCCAGCGACGCGCTGGTGTACGAGGAGCCGGATCACAGCTACTACATCGGCCTGATGCGCACCCGTTCCGAGCAATACCTGTGCATCGTGCTCAGCAGCACCGTGTCCAGCGAACAACGCTGCACCAGCGCTGCCAAGCCGGCGGAGTTCACCCCGCTGGCGCCGCGTGAGCGCGATTTCGAGTACGCCGCCGATCATCTGGCAGGGCGCTGGGTGATCCGTACCAACTGGAATGCCACCAACTTCAAGCTGATGCAGGCGAGCGACAAGCAGGTCGCCGAGCGCGCGCAATGGCAGGACCTGCTGGCGCACCAGGACAGCGTCTTCATCGAGGACTACGAGCTGTTCGACAGCTTCATCGCCGTGGACGAGCGTTCCGACGGCCTGCGCCGTCTGCGCGTGTTGCGCGCCGACGGCCAGGATCACGTCGCCGCCGACGAGCCCGCCTACACCATGGCGCTGGACACCAACGCCGAGCCGAACACCGAGTGGTTGCGCTACACCTACACCTCGCCCGCCACACCGACCAGCACCTTCGAACTGAACGTGCGCAGCGGCGAGCGCAAGCTGCTCAAGCAGGAGCCGGTGCTGGGTGGTTTCGACAAGGCCAATTACGTGGTCGAGCGGCTGTGGGCGCCGGCGCGCGATGGCGCGCGCATCCCGGTCAGTGTGGTGCATCGCAAGGAGTTCGCCAAAGACGGCAAAGCGGCGCTGCTGCAATACGGCTACGGTTCGTACGGCAGTTCCACAGATCCGCGTTTCAATCCGAACGTCGTTTCCCTGCTCGATCGCGGCATGGTCTACGCCATCGCGCACGTGCGCGGCGGCCAGGAAATGGGTCGCGCCTGGTACGACAACGGCAAGCTGCTGAACAAGAAGAACACCTTCACCGATTTCATCGACGTCACCGATTTCCTGGTCAAGCAAGGCTACGCCGCCGACAACCGGGTGGCGGCGATGGGCGGCAGCGCCGGTGGCCTGTTGATGGGCGCGATCGCCAACATGGCGCCGCGCAAGTACCGCGCCATCGTCGCGCAGGTGCCGTTCGTCGACGTGGTCACCACCATGCTCGACGAAACCATCCCGCTCACCACCAACGAATTCGACGAATGGGGTAACCCCGCCGCCCCGGCCTACTACGAGTACATGCTGTCGTACTCGCCCTACGACCAGATCAAGCGCAAGGACTACCCGGCGATGTTCGTCGGTACCGGCTTGTGGGATTCGCAGGTGCAGTATTACGAGCCCGCCAAGTACGTCGCCCGCCTGCGCGCGCGCAAGACCGACGTCATGCCGCTG
>JANRIF010000236.1:0-8597 GCA_033765245.1 Lysobacteraceae bacterium | reverse complement strand
TCGTCGTTGATGTCGAACAGCACCACCTTGCCGCCGTGCTGGACCAGATGTCTGGCTACGGCCAAGCCGAGGCCGGAAACGCCGCCAGTGATCACTGCACGCACTTGATCCAGTCGCATGATGGTTCCACGTCATCGCATCGGGTGCGGGATTGTAGCCCAGCACTGGCGAGTGCGGGACGCGATCTCCGGCCTGCCGGAGACTGCCGCTCTGCGGCCGCCATCGCAGGCGCGCATACGCCGTTGGCTCATACAGAGCCAGGCGGGGCTGCGTGGTGCGTGCCGTGCCTCCGGGCGGAACAGGATATCCACGCGGGTGGGGGAGTGTGCTCGCTGGCCGGTGCGGCTTGGATTTGTCGTTGAGTAGCCGACGGCGGTTGCTTGGATCGAAGACGAAGTGCGGCGCGACAACGGGGCATGAAATCGAGGCGCAAGGTCATAGTGCCTTTTCCTCCACGGCCGCTACGATCACGCCGTCGCTCGGATGGGATGCTCGGCCGGTTTGGCGGATCGGGCTGCACGCTCCGTGGTAGACCATATCGCGGTGGGAAATGGCGAGTCATGTGTAGAGATCATTGTGTGTCAGGTGTTCAAACGACAGGGGGTGTACAGGGGGAAGTACGATTCGAGTTGAATTAAATTTAATAGAATATCGATTTTTTACGAAAACTTAGGAGTGCTCTATGAAAAGTTCAATATCTTTCGTGATGACCGTTGGCTTGGCCATTGCTGGTGTTTGCGGAGTCAACTCCGCCGCCAACGCGGCTGATACTACCTTCCAGGCTGCCGACATGATGTGGTTCAGTAACGGTCAGGTTCTGCCGGGTGCCGGTACGCTGGTGCGTGGCGAGAACGATCTCTGGGCGCATCTTGACACCACTCGTCTGGCAAAAAACGCGGCGCACACGGTCTGGTGGGCGATCTTCAATGAGCCGTCGGCCTGCGTGGACATGTGCGATTTCGACGATCTGAGCATCCCAGAGACCCGCGCCTCCATTGTCTATGCCGGCTCCATCGTGACCGGCGACGACCGCAACGGCCAGGTTTCGGCGCATCTGACGGGCGGTGAAATCCCGGTGGGGGCACCGGTGCAGCTTGGCAGCGGGCTGGAGGAATATAATGGCAATCACGCTGCGGTGGTGGTGATCATCCGCTCGCATGGCCGGGTGTTGTCGGGCCATGTTGCGGAGCAGATCGGCTCCTTCGATGGCGGCTGCGATATCAATGTATGCGCCGACGTGCAGATGGTGGGGTTCCCGCCGATAATGCACTGATCGCAGACACGGCCGGGGAAGCCGGCGTGTTCATCAAAGGATCAGGGTAATGGCCGGGGGCCGGCGAATTGCCGGCCCCTTGTCATTTACAAGGCACGCAAGTAGTAGCGATCGCAGCCGAAGTGTCCGGTGTTGCCCATGGCGGCGGGGATCTGCACGAATCCGGCGCGCTCGTACAGGCGCTGTGCTGCGTCCATGCCACACAGGGTCTCCAGGTAGCAGCGCGTGAAACCGAACGCGCGTGCGGTGTCGAGGCAACGTAGCATCATGGCGAAGCCGGCGCCGAGACCGCGCGCTTCCGGCAGGAAGTACATCTTGCGCAGTTCGCACACGTCCGCATCGGCGCCCTCGAGCGGCGCCACGCCGGCACCGCCGACCACGACGCCGTCGCGTATCAGCACGAAGTAGGCATGGCGAGCACGGGCGTAGGCGAGGCTCATCGCTGCCACCTCGGGATCGTGGATCGCAAAGCCGGGGCCGCCAGCGCCGAATTCGGGCATGACGGTGCGGATGATCGAGGCCATCGCTGCATCGTCGGTGGCCGTGATCGGGCGGATTTCAAGTGCGTTCATGGGGTGTCGTCGTCGCTCGCATTGGCCATCGCGCGTGCCACTTTGCTGCCGGTTTCGCGGCCCAGCACGGTCGCCAGCCATAGTCCGGTCCGCGCCACGCTGTCGAGGTCGACGCCGGTATCCAGGCCCAGTCCGTGCAGCAGGTACAGCACGTCTTCGGTGGCAACGTTGCCGCTGGCGCCGCGGGCATAGGGACAGCCCCCGGTACCGCCGACCGCCGAATCGATGACCCTCACTCCTTCGTCCAGGCAGGCATGGATGTTGGCCAGCGCCTGACCGCGGGTATCGTGAAAATGCACCGCCAGCGCCGCCATCGGCACTTCCGCTGCCACCGCCCGCAGCATCGCGCGTGCGCGCCCGGGCGTGCCAATGCCGATAGTATCGCCCAGCGAAATTTCGTAGCAGCCCATCGCATGCAGTTGGCGGGCAACGCTCACCACGTCGGCCAGTGCCACGTCGCCTTGGTACGGACAACCCAGTACCGTGGATACGTAGCCGCGCACCTTGACGCCGTCGGTCTTGGCCTGCGCCATGACCGGCGCGAAGCGCTCCAGGCTCTGTGCGATCGAAGCGTTGATGTTGCGCTGGCTGAATGCTTCGGATGCGGCCGCGAACATCGCGATGTGGTCGACGCCGACCGCGCGGGCGCGCTGGTATCCCTGCAGATTCGGCACCAGCACCGGGTAGCTCACCCCTGGGCGTTTGCGGATGCCGGCATAGACTTCGGCGGCATCGGCCAGTTGCGGAATCCACTTGGGACTGACGAAGCTGGTCGCCTCGATGCAACGCAGGCCCGAGTCCGACAGCCGGTCGATCAATTCGATCTTGGTGGTGGCGGGAACGATGGCCTTTTCGTTCTGCAGGCCGTCGCGCGGTCCGACTTCGACGATGCGTACCTGCGGCTGGCGGGATGCGGCGCTGCTCACGGGACGTCTTCCAGCAGGATCAGTACGCAATCGGCCTCGACGAACTCTCCCGGCTGCGCGCGCACGGTGGCGACGATGCCGGCGCGCGGCGCTTTCAGGCTCAGCTCCATCTTCATGGCCTCCATCACCGCGACCTCGGCGCCGTCCTCGACCCGATCGCCGGCGGCGACCCGCAGCAGCACCAGCTTGCCGGGCATCGGTGCGAGAACGCGATCGCCGCCGTGGCCTACCTCATCCTCCTCGAAGTGGAACGGATGCACGCGCTCCAGCCGCAGCCGATCGATGCCGTCGTGGATGAACACCGCGCGGGCGTCGGCTTCGGCGCGTACGCGCCGGCCCACGCCATCGACGCGCGCACTCAGCCAACCGTGGTCGCAATGTGCGGCGGCGACGTCGCAATGCGTATCGCCGATGGCGATGCGATAGTCGCCGCCGGCGCCATGACAATGCAGCACGAGGCGCTCGTCGCGGTGGGAGAATCCGAGCACGCGATAGCCGCCCTGGCCGTGTCGCCAGCCGTCGGCGATGGCCCATGGCGAGCAGGGATCGTCGCTGCGCTGCGCCGCGCGCAGTGTCTCGCGCTCATCGCTGAGCAACGCGCAGGTCGCCGCGAGGGCGAGTTGCACGGCATCAGGGGCCGGCGCCCGTGGCAGCACTTCGTCCAGGTGATGATCGAGGTAGCCGGTGTCGATGGTGGCATCCACCACCTTCGGGTGACGGATCAGGCGTTCGAGGAAGGCGACGTTGGAGCGTGGCCCCACCACATCGCACTGCGCGAGCGCGTCGCCCAGGCGCGCCAGTGCGGCCGGGCGATCGCTGGCGTGCACGATGAGCTTGGCAATCATCGGATCGTAGTGCACGGTGACGCGGTCGCCTTCGATCACGCCGGCGTCCACGCGCACCTCGGGTGTGGGAGTCGGCAGGCGCAGGCGTTCCAACGTGCCTGAGCCCGGCAGGAACCCGCGCTCCGGGTCCTCGGCATACAGACGCACTTCCATCGCATGGCCGCGCGCCGGCCCGGGCGCGGCCGGAAGCGGCTCGCCGCTGGCGACACGCAATTGCCATTCCACCAGGTCCAGTCCGGTGACCATTTCGGTGACGGGATGCTCCACTTGCAGGCGGGTGTTGATCTCCATGAAGTAGAACGATCCGTCCGCCGCCACGATGAACTCGACCGTGCCGGCATTGACGTAGTCGATGGCGCGTGCAGCCTTGACCGCGGCCTCGCCCATGCGGGCGCGGCGCTCGGTGTCCAGGAAGGGCGACGGTGCTTCCTCCAGCACCTTTTGATAGCGGCGTTGCGCTGAACATTCGCGCTCGCCGAGGTGGATGGTGTTGCCGTGCGAATCGCCGAAGACCTGGAATTCGATGTGCCGCGGCGTTTCGATGTAGCGCTCCAGCAGCACCCGCTCGCGTCCGAATGCGCCGCGCGCTTCGCGCTGACACGATTCCAGCGCCGCCGCGAACGAAGCCGCATCGCGCACGATCCGCATGCCCTTGCCGCCGCCGCCGTGGGCCGCCTTGATCATCAGCGGGAAACCGATGCGATCGGCTTCTGCAGCCAGGCACTGCGCCGACTGATCCTCGCCGGTATAGCCCGGCACCACCGGCACACCGGCGGCCTGCATCAGATCCTTCGCGCCGGCCTTGGAACCCATCTTGCGCATGGATGCGGCGCGCGGACCGATGAACACCAGTCCGGCGCGCTCGACTGCCTCGGCGAACTCCGCGTTCTCCGACAGGAAGCCGTAGCCGGGGTGGATGGCCTGCGCGCCGCTGCGCAGCGCGGCCGCAAGGATGACGTCGCCACGCAGGTACGAATCGGCGGGGGCGGCGCCGCCAATCGGGTGCGCCTCGTCGGCCAGGCGCACATGCTGCGCGGTAGCGTCGGCATCGGAGAACACCGCGACCGAACGTATGCCCAGACGCCGGCAAGTACGTGCGACGCGACAGGCGATCTCGCCACGGTTGGCGATGAGTATCTTGTTGAACATCGGAATTTGCAGTCCTGTGCGTGGCCGGGCGGCAGCGTCGTGCGTCTAGTTTGCCACCCAGCGCGGTGCGCGCTTGTCCAGGAATGCGGCCATACCCTCCTGGCCTTCCGCCGATACCCGCAGTCGCGCGATCAGCTCGGCGTTGCGCGCGTCCAGGTGTTGCTGCTCGGATGCGTTCATGCCGGACAGCGCCAGCGCCAGACGCTTGGCTTCGGCCTGGGCGATGGGCCCGCCCTTATGCAACCAATGCAGACTGCGATCGACCGCCGCGTCGAGCACCTCGGCGCCGACCACCTCATGCAGCAGGCCGATCTGTTGCGCCTGGGGGGCATCGAAGATGGCGCCGCTGATGAAGGCCCGGCGCGCCTCGCGCGCACCGATGGCAGCCACCACGTAAGGCGAGATCACCGCGGGGACCAGGCCCAGCTTGACTTCGGTGAGCGAAAATTTGGCGCTGTCGACCGCGATGGCGATGTCGCAGCAGGCGATCAGGCCGACACCACCGCCATAGGCGGCACCGTTGACGCGGGCGATGGTCGGCTTGCTCAGATAATTGAGCGTGCGCATCAGCGCCGCCAGTCGCAGTGCGTCGTCGCGATTTTCGGTTTCGCTGGCCGTTGCCATGTCGCGCATCCAGCCCAGGTCGGCGCCCGCCGAAAAGGTATTGCCGGCACCGGTGAGCACCACGGCGCGTACCGATGGGTCGATTTCGGCATCGCGCAGAGCGCCGGTGAGCTGGGCGATCAATCCGGCATCGAAGGCGTTGTGAACGCCCGGACGGTTGAGGGTGAGCCAACGCACGCACTCGCGCGTGCTGGAGAGGATGGGCGGTGGGGCCGACGCGATCATGGTGGCGTGCCAGCTACGGAAAAGGGAATTGTAGCGCTGCAACGCGCACTGCGTGGGCATTGTTTCTTATGAATACGACGTATTGCTGTTTGTGATGGTGCGTTTTCGCTCGGCGATGACGGCAAGTGGGCGTGGGGGAGTGGCCGTATTGGCGGGACTGAATTGCGTCGCACAGCATCGAATGTCTCGCTGCGCTTCGAGAATCGAGTGCGTGGCGCAATCGGCAAGCGCTGCGCGCGGCAATCAGGTCGCGCATCGACTCAGGTGGCGAACATCACCCGGTTGCGGCCCGCTTCCTTGGCACGATACAGGGCCTGGTCCACGCGCAACAGCAGGGCGTCGAGCGGCTCTTTCAGGGACTGCATGTCGGTCACCCCAACGCTGATGGTAGTGGCGATCCGTCCAGCCCGGGTGGGGAAGGGTTCGGCTTCCACCGCTTGGCGCAGACGCTCCGCGAGGGCGTGTGCGTGCTGTCCGTTGGCGCCCACCCAGACCAGGGCGAATTCCTCGCCGCCCAGGCGGACCGCCAGATCCGCCGGGCGCGTATGGCCTTCAAGACGTCGTCCGAGGTTGGCAAGCACGTCGTCGCCGATGGAATGGCCGTGACGATCGTTGATCTGCTTGAAGTGGTCGACGTCGATCATGGCCAGCGCCACACGCGGCGCTTCCTGCTCGCATTCGGCGCGCTGCACGATGCGAGCGAAGCGGTTGATCAGGCCACGGCGGTTGAGCAGACCGGTCAGCGGGTCGTATTCCGCCAGCACCAGCACTTCGCGTTGCAGCGAGCCGTTGACCAGCAGCAGGATGACAAGGCCCTGGATGATCAGCAATGCGATGAAGACCATCAGCCACAGCGCATTGGCTTCGTAGGCGGAGTCGGCCGAGCCGGATACTGCCGGTATCACGGTAATGGCACGTGCGAGGTGCGCAACTACCGAGACGCCGAAGGTCGCCGCAGCCAGCGCCATCGCAAACCCGCGCTCGTATCGCCAGGCGCGCCAGAGCGGAGGCAGCGCCTGGGCGCGCAGCACCGTGCTGGCGACCAAGGTGATCGAAAGCGACGCCCACGCCGGCAGGCCGCTGGCGGTACCGGCCACGGCGATGGCAGCCGCCACCGCCGCCAGCAGCACAACACGCCAGCGGTGTTGTGGCTCACCCAGAAATGCGCGTACCCCGAGCAGCAGCAACGCGGATGCCACGATCCCGCCCAGGTGGCCCGAGGTGAAGCCTGCCGTTTCGCCCCAGATCGCAACCGCCCAGGGCCTGGCAAGTTGCGACAGCCAGATTGCGACGAAGCTGGCGGCCCAGAACCACAGCCCGTAACGGCCGCGTGCCTGCCATGCGCCGCCGAGCGTCACCAGTGCCAGCAACGCCGCTACCAGTTGATAGACCAGCAGCAGGGTTTCGACGTGGAGCCCGCCTGGGACCTCGTTCATCGCACACCACTCTCACTCGGCAAGCTGCAGGTTCCCGGTCTACGCCGGGGGGAACCCGGCTACATGCGAAATACACCAAAGTGCGCGGTCTGGATAGGTGAATTGATACTGGCGGAGATCGCCAAGCCCAACACTCGGCGGGTATCGGCCGGGTCGATGATGCCGTCGTCCCAGAGACGGGCGCTGGCATAGTAGGGGTTGCCCTGGGTCTCGTACTGTGCGCGGATCGGCAACTTGAACGCTTCTTCCTCGTCCGCGCTCCAGTGGTTGCCGGCTGCCTCGAGGGCGTCGCGCCGCACCGTGGCCAGCACCGAGGCAGCCTGTTCGCCACCCATCACACTGATGCGCGCGTTGGGCCACATCCACAGAAAACGCGCGCCGTAGGCGCGGCCGCACATGGCGTAGTTGCCGGCGCCGAAACTGCCGCCGATCACCACGGTGAACTTGGGCACGTGCGAGCACGCCACCGCCGTGACCATCTTGGCGCCGTCCTTGGCGATACCGGCGTTCTCGTATTTCTTGCCGACCATGAAGCCGGTGATGTTCTGCAAAAACACCAGCGGGACGTTGCGCTGATTGCATAGCTCGATGAAGTGCGCGCCCTTGAGCGCGCTTTCGGCAAACAGGATGCCGTTGTTGGCGATGATGCCGACCGGATAGCCGTGGATGTGAGCGAAGCCGCAGATCAGCGTCTTGCCGTAGCGGGCCTTGAACTCATGCAGTTCGGAGCCGTCGACGATGCGGGCGATGATCTCGTGGACGTCGTAGGGGCGCCGCGTGTCGTGCGGAACGATGCCGTAAAGGTCGTCGGCCGGATACAGCGGCTCGCGCGGCTCCTGCAACGCCAGCGGCATCGGTTTGCGGCGGTTGAGATGGCGCACCGCTTCGCGCGCGATTTCCAGCGCGTGGCGGTCGTTTTCGGCGAAGTGGTCGGCCACTCCGGAGACGCTGGTGTGCACGTCGGCGCCGCCCAGTGCTTCGGCGTCCACTACCTCGCCGGTCGCTGCCTTGACCAGCGGCGGTCCGCCCAGAAAGATGGTCCCCTGCTCGCGCACGATGATGCTTTCATCGCACATCGCCGGGACATAGGCGCCGCCGGCGGTGCACGAACCCATCACCACCGCGATCTGCGGGACGTTCTCGGCGCTCATCCGCGCCTGGTTGTAGAAGATGCGGCCGAAGTGGTCCTTGTCCGGGAACACCTCGTCCTGCAAGGGCAGGAAGGCGCCGCCGGAATCCACCAGATAAACGCAGGGCAGGTGGTTCTCGCGCGCCACTTCCTGGGCGCGCAGATGCTTCTTTACGGTCATCGGAAAGTAGGTGCCGCCTTTGACGGTGGCGTCGTTGGCTACCACCATCACCTCGCGGCCGTGCACGCGACCAATGCCGGCCACCAGGCCGGCCGCGGGCGCCTGATCGTCGTACATGCCTTCCGCCGCCAGCGGAGCGAGTTCCAGGAATGGCGAGCCGGGGTCGAGCAGGGCGGTGACGCGGTCGCGTACCAGCAACTTGCCGCGTTCGGTGTGCTTGCGTGAGGCGCGCTCGCC
>JANRIF010000232.1:0-6464 GCA_033765245.1 Lysobacteraceae bacterium | reverse complement strand
GATCTGGGACGACTACCAGCCCGCGCTGGATTCCGCCTTCGCCGACGTCGCCAATATCGGCGGCAAGTGGGCCGGCGCGATCACCGCCGGCTGTTTCCTGTCGCGCTTCACCGAAGGTCAGCGCTGGGCGCACCTGGACATCGCCGGCAGCGCCTGGGAAGAAGGCCGCAAAGGCATGGCCACCGGCCGCCCGGTGGGGTTGCTGACGCAGTGGTTGATGGATCGGTGTTGACCCGGTTGCAAGTAAAGCGGGTGGGTCCGCAAAGGTCGCAAAAGACGCAAAGGGACTGCTGAAGCGATGGCAGATCAGTTTGCGTCGCTTGCCTTCCTGCGATTCCCCAGCGCACCGTGCGCAGAACTGTCGCGTTTCTTTGCGTCCTTCGCGTCATTTGCGGACGGCTTGTGCTCCTTCAGGCATCCTTTGCGCTCCCGTCCCAATGCACCGCCAATCCCATGCGCGCCGACTTCTATCTGATCGCCAAGCCACGCTTCCTCGAACAGCCGCTGCTGCTGGTCTGCGAACTGGCCAAGCGCGCGCTGGCGGCCGGGCAAGCGACGTTGATCCTGGCGCGCGATGACGAGCAGGCCGAGGCGCTGGACGCGCTGCTTTGGGAGTTCGACGAGAACGCCTACTTGCCGCACCAGATCGCCGGCACCGATGAAGACGATGACGTGACGCCGTTGCTGATCGTGCCGCCGGGTGCTGTCAGCGCGGATCGGCCACTGGTGATCAACCTGCGCGATGAGATCGCGCCCGGCCAATACGAGCGGGTGCTGGAAGTGGTGCCCGCCGACCCGGCCGCGCGCGAGCCGTTGCGGCAGCGCTGGCGCGCTTATCAGGAGCGTGGGTTCACTTTGAACAAGCACGATATGTGAGGGGTGGGGCTCAATGGAGCCGGGACTGGGGACTCGGGACTGGGGACTCGGAAAAGCTACAAAAGCCAAGGCAGGCTGGTGGTGAGCACAAAGACCGAGCGTAGCGAAGGCGGCCGCTCTTGCGCATCCTGCGCTCGCGGCACTCGCACATCCATGTGCGTCGTAGCTCGCGCAGCGAGCGCTGTCGCGAAGCGACCGAACCCCAGCGACGCGACGCGGGGCTTGATGCTGGGGTTCGCTGTGCTCACCGCCAGCCTACAAAGCGCAAAGCAGAAGTTCGCAAGCTTGTCGTCCCGAGTCCCGAGTCCCGAGTCCCGAGTCCCCGGCGCCATCGCCATACACCGCCATTGCGGCGATAATGAGCGATTGTGCGCGGCGCCTGCGCGCCCCCATCACTACGCCAATCGACCCCGCCATGAGCACCGAACTGTCCAAGAGCTTCGAACCCCAGCAATTCGAGACGCGCTGGTATGCGCACTGGGAGGCCAGCGGCTGCTTCAAGCCAAGCGGACAGGGCGAGCCTTACACCATCATGCTGCCGCCGCCGAACGTCACCGGCACGCTGCACATGGGCCATGCGTTCCAGCACACGCTGATGGACACGCTGATCCGTTACCACCGCATGCAGGGCTTCGACACGCTGTGGCAGGTCGGCACCGATCACGCCGGCATCGCCACCGAGATGGTGGTGAGCCGCAATCTGGCGCGCGACAACCTCACCCGCGACGGGCTCGGCCGCGATGCCTTCATCGAGAAGGTATGGGAGTGGAAGCACGAGTCGGGCAACACCATCACCGGGCAGATGCGGCGCATGGGCGCCTCCGGCGACTGGTCGCGCGAGCGCTTCACCATGGACGAAGGTTTGTCCCGCGCCGTCACCGAAACCTTCGTGCGGCTGTTCGAGGAAAAACTGATCTATCGCGGCCAACGTCTGGTGAACTGGGATCCGGTGCTGAAGACCGCGATCTCCGATCTGGAAGTGGTGAGCGAGGAAGAAGACGGCTCGCTGTGGTCGATCTTCTATCCGTTCGCCGATGCCTCGCTGCGTGGCCCGGACGGCAAGTCCGGCCTGACCGTCGCTACCACCCGTCCGGAGACCATGCTGGGCGACGTCGCGGTGGCGGTGCACCCGGAGGACGAGCGCTTCGCGCATCTGATCGGCAAGATGCTGAAGCTGCCGCTGTGCGAGCGCGAGATTCCGATCATTGCGGATACCTACGTCGAACGCGAGTTCGGCACCGGCTGCGTCAAGATCACTCCGGCACACGATTTCAACGATTACGCCATCGGCCAGCGCCACAACCTGCCGATGATCAACGTGCTCACCGCCGACGCGGCGATCAACGACAACTCGCCCGAGCGTTTCCGTGGCATGGATCGTTACGTCGCGCGCAAGGCGGTGCTGGCCGAGCTGGAAGCGCAGGGTCTGCTGGTCGAACAGAAAAAGCACAAGCTGATGGTGCCGCGCGGCGATCGCACCGGGCAGGTGATCGAACCCTGGCTCACCGATCAGTGGTTCGTGAAGATGGAGACGCTGGCCGAACGCGGGCTTGAGCTGGTGGAAGGTGTCGATGGAAAGCCTGGCTCAGTGCGCTTCGTGCCGCCGAACTGGATTAACACCTACCGCCACTGGATGGGCAACATCCAGGACTGGTGCATCAGCCGTCAGCTCTGGTGGGGCCATCGCATTCCGGCGTGGTACGCCGACGATGGCCGCGTCTACGTCGGCCGCAGCGAAGACGAAGTGCGCGCCAAGCATGGGCTCGGCAGCGACGTTGCGCTCCGCCGCGACAACGATGTGCTCGAAACCTGGTTCAGCTCGGCGCTGTGGTCGCACAGCACGCTGGGTTGGCCGGACCCGGCCGAGATGGCGAAGTACGACTACGCCAAGCGCCTGCCCACCTCGGTGCTGGTGACCGGCTTCGACATCATCTTCTTCTGGGTTGCCCGGATGATCATGATGACCGATCACTTCACCGGGCAGGTACCGTTCAAGGACGTGTACATCACTGGTCTGGTGCGCGACAAGGACGGGCAGAAGATGTCCAAGTCCAAGGGTAACGTGCTCGACCCGATCGACCTGATCGATGGGATCAGCACCGACGATCTGGTCGCCAAGCGCACCAGCGGCCTGATGCAGCCACAGATGGCGGCCAAGATCGAGAAAGCCACGCGCAAGGAATTCCCCGACGGCATCCCGGCGTTCGGCGCCGACGCGCTGCGCTTCACCTTTGCCAGCCTCGCCAGCCACGGCCGCGACATCAAGTTCGATCTGAATCGCTGCGAAGGCTACAAGAATTTCTGCAACAAGTTATGGAATGCCACCCGCTTCGCGCTGATGAACACCGAAGGCGTGGTCGCCACCGGCCCGGCGCAACCGAGCACCGAGGCCGAGCGTTGGCTGCTGGCGCAGTTCGGCAAGCTGCTGCAGGAGATCGATGCACAGTTCGCCGCCTACCGCTTCGATCTGGCGGCGCAGGCGATCTACGAATTCACCTGGAACACCTTCTGCGACTGGTTCCTGGAACTGGCCAAACCGGCACTAACCGGCGATGACGCACAGGCTGCCGCCAGCACCCGACACACCCTGATCGTGGTGCTGGAAGCGCTGCTGCGCGCGCTGCATCCGCTGATTCCGTTCGTCACCGAGGAACTGTGGCAGGCGGTGGCGCCGCGTCGCGGCCTGAGCGCCGATCCGGCGCGGGGCGATTCGATCTCGCGCCAGCCGTATCCCAAGGTTTCCGAGTTTGCCGGCGATTACGCCGAGGCGTCGGCGCACATCGAATGGTTGAAGGATGTGATCTCGGCGGTGCGCCGCATCCGCAGCGAGATGAATGTCGCCCCCGGCAAGCCGGTGCCGCTGTTGTTCGCTGGCGGCGATGCGGCCGATCGCGCGCGCAGTCAGCGCTTCGCCGATGCCGTCGCGTTTTTGTGCCGCGCGCAATCGCAACAATGGCTCGAAGCCGGCGATGAGGCGCCGCCCGCGGCGGCGGCGGCGCTGGGCGAGTTGCGCATCCTGATCCCGCTCGCCGGCCTGATCGACGTGGCCGCCGAGCGCGCGCGCCTGGACAAGGAAATCGGTCGTCTGAAGGGCGAAATCACCAAGGCAGAGGGCAAGCTGTCCAATGCCAACTTCGTCGCCAACGCGCCGGCCGCGGTGGTGACGCAGGAGCGCGAACGCATCGCCGAGTTCAATGCATCGCTCGCGGGCTTGAGCGAGCAGCGCGAGCGATTGGCCGCGCTGTAGCGCGTCGCGTCCAGCAAAACCATGAGTCCGCCAAGGACGCCAAGGACGCCAAGGACGCAAACGGCACAGCGATCGAAGCAAACCCTGTGGTGCCTTGGCTGCACCACTTTTGCGCCTTTTGCGTCCTTTGCGGACCCATAGCCCCTGCTACGGCGACGCCATACCCTGCGCATGCGTCTCGCCGCTGCGCAGCGTCCAGCCCGCCAGTTCCGGCACCACCGCGCCAAGCGATGCCCCGAATGCGGCGACGACGTCGGCGATATCTCCACCGCGTGCAGCGGCGCTGTGTTCGAACAATGCGCCCGCCACTACCTGCCGGCTGCCCGCGTGCAACAAGGTCGCGTACACCGCAATGTGGGCCTGCGGAACGCCGTCGACCAGTGCCGACTCGAACGCGCGCATGTCCAGTTGCAGCACGTAGTCGGCGCGCAGCGCATCGCCGGCGCGCCCTACTGCGACGATCTTTCCCGAGTCCTGGAAGGCGCGGATCAGTGCGGTCTCCAGCACGTCGGGGGCCGGCGCAGTCCAGCGCGCGCCGCGATAGGACTGCAACTCGCCCGGCCGTGGACGCACCGCGATACGCGGCGAATCCAGCGCCGGGTCGCTGAGTGGACGTGCCACCACCAGTTGCCAATGCACACCGGGCGCGTCGGCGAGGGTCAACGGCCCCGTTTCCGGTGCAAACAACTGCACCGGCTCGCGGGTCGGCAGACTCACGCAGGCGGCCTGCACGACCAGCAACACCGAAATCATCGCGATCCGCCAATGCCGTTTCATTTCGCGTCGAACTCCTTGCGATCGTCGCCGCCGAGCAGGAAGGCGGCGGGATTTTGTTCTATCTGGCCCGAGAGCCGGCTCAAATCGCGCAGCAGCCCACGCAGCTCAGCCAGGGTCGGCCCGGCCTGGCCCAGACCGCGCGCACCCAGCGCATCGCTGGCAGCACCCTGCGGACCCAGCACCGTCTCCGCCTCGCTGCTGACCTTGGCCAATTGCGCCAGCGTGCGCTTGAGGTCGGCGCTGATCTGCGGCAGATCGGCAATCAGGGTCTGGTCGATCACCTCGGCGCTGTGATCGAGCCGCGTCATGGTGTTTTCTGCGTTGCGCATGGTGCGCTGGAAGTGCTCGCTGGCAGCGCGGGCGGCGCTCAACGCGGCGGAAATTTCGCCGCGCTGCTCGGACAGCGTCTGCGTGACCTCCTCGATGCTCGCCAACGCGGCGGACACATGCGCCGCATTTTCCTCGCTCAAGATGGCTTTCAGCCGGATCAGCACCTGGGACGCCGTGGTGGCAACGTCTTCGCTCGACGACAGCAGCTTCTGCAGCGACGAGGTGCGCGCCACGATGACCGGTACGCCGCCATTCCCGGCCTCCAGCCTCGGGCTGTCCGGGCTGCCGCCGGAAAGCTGGATGAAGGCCACTCCGGTGAGGCCGACGAAAGCCAGGCTCGCGCTGGTGTTCTTCAGCACCGGCGTGCCCGCCTTCAGGCGTACCCGCGCGATCACCTGACGCGGGTCGTCCGGCGCCAGCGACAAGTCGCGCACGGTGCCCACGCTGATGCCGTTGTATTGCACCGAACTGCCGGTGGACAGGCCGCTGACCGCTTCCTTGAACACCACGTCGTAGTCGCGCCAAGCGCTGTCGGAGGTGAACTTGGCCGCCCACAGCCCAAACACCACCATCGCCAGCGATACCAACACCGTGAAGGCGCCGATCAGGACGTGATTTGCCTTGGTTTCCATGTCAGCCTCGATTCGCCTGCTTGGCCTGCTGCGCAGCGCGCGCGCGTGGGCCGTGAAAATATTCGCGCACCCACGGGTGATCATAGTCCTGAACCTCGGCGAGAGTGCCGATGGTCAGCACCCTGCCCTCGGCCAGCACCGCCACGCGATCGCAAATCGCGTACAGGGTGTCGAGGTCGTGCGTGATCAGGAACACCGACAGATCCATCGCCTGCTGCAAGGTGCGCAGCAGTTGATCGAACGCGGCCGCGCCGATCGGATCGAGTCCGGCGGTGGGCTCGTCCAGGAACAACAACTCGGGGTCCAGCGCCAGCGCGCGCGCAAGCCCGACGCGCTTGCGCATGCCGCCGGAGAGCTGTGCCGGAAACTTGCTGCAGGTGTCGGCCGACAATCCGACCAGACGCAGCTTGAGTTCGATCAGATCGCGGCGCAATGCCAGCGGCACGTCCGGATGGTGTTCACGCAGCGGCACCGCCACGTTTTCGGCCACGGTCAGCGACGAGAACAACGCACCGTCCTGGAACAACACGCCGGTACGGCGCTCGATGATGCGATGGCTGGTTTCGCTGTCGCGCAGCACGTCGTGGCCGAGCATCTCGATG
>JANRIF010000221.1:0-7171 GCA_033765245.1 Lysobacteraceae bacterium | reverse complement strand
GGGCGAACTCGCGGCACTGCTCGACGAGCCCAAACCCAACGTCAACCTGATGCTGGAGATGGTATTGGAAGGACTGATCCGTGGCGTAGGCATGGATCGGGCGATATTCGCCCTGCTGAGCGTGGACCGCCAGCAGCTCCGCGCCAAATTCGTGTTGGCGCCTGATCGCGAACAACTCAAGGACAGCTTCGTCTTTCCGATCGCTCAGCGCGACGCCAACGCCTTTGCGTACGCACTCGGCACGGGGAAGACGCTGTGGATCGGCAATCCCGAGGGCGGTCCTGACGAGGTCCGCATCGACCCCAAGCTGCAGCAGCTGAGTGGCGGCGCTTTCTTCGTCATGCCGCTGATCGTCGCTGGCAAAGCGATCGGCGTGATCTACGCCGACCGCGGCACCAGCAGCCGCGAGCTGGATGTGGCACTGTTCGGCCAGTTCAAATTGTTTGGACAGCAGGCGCGGTTGGGGTTGAGCTTTCTCAAGGCCGGGGGTTAGTGTCGTGCTTGGAACTTATCCTCGCAGTGGATTGCCACCCTGTCGGGCTACCGCATGTCGTGAAGAGCATGCTGGGGGTCGGTCGCTTGGCGACAGCGCTCGCTACGCGAGCTACGCCTTCGCTACGCTCGGTCGCTACGCTCACCGCCAGCCTACGAATCGATAAGCACCATCGACAATGAAGCACCACACCAAAACGGTGCACATTTGCGGTCAGCGACACCACCCGCGCCCCTACCGCCGCGCCTCATAAAACGCTTCTTCCGAAATCTGGTGCCAGGCCTGCGCCTTGGCGCGGAAGGCGCGCATGGAGTCGTAGGCGCGGCGGGCCATGGGGTCGGCGGCGGCGATCGCTTCGAGGGCGTCGTCGCTGGCGCGACGCAGGGCGGCCAGTACGTCGGCGGGAAGGCGGCGCACGTCGACTTTGTGTTCGCGGATGAGCTGGTCGAGCGCTTGCTGATTGCGGGCGGTGAATTCGGACAACATCGATTCGTTGACGGCGCGGCAGCAGGCGTCCACCAGGGCTTTCAGGTCCGCCGGCAACGCATCGAACGCGGTCTTGTTGATCATGCATTCCATCGCCGGGCCGGGCTCCTGCCAGCCGGGGTAGTAGTAGTGCTTGGCGACGCGATGCAGGCCGAAGGCGAGGTCGTTGTACGGGCCTACCCATTCGGTGGCGTCGATAGCGCCCGATTGCATGGCGGTGAAGATTTCCGCGCCGGGCAGGTTGACCGGGGTGGCGCCCAGGCGCGCCATCACTTCGCCGCCGAGGCCGGGGATACGCATCTTGAGGCCGGCGAGGTCGCGCACCGAGCGGATTTCGCGATTGAACCAGCCGGCCATTTGCACGCCGGTGTTGCCGGCCGGGAATGGCACCAGATTGAACGGCGCATACAGCTCGCGCCACAGCTCCAGGCCGCCGCCGTCGTACAGCCAGCCATTCATTTCCTGAGCGTTGAGGCCGAACGGCACCGCACAGAAGAACGGCGCGGCAGCCGCTTTGCCCTTCCAGTAATAGGCAGCGCTGTGGCCCATTTCGGCCACGCCACGGCTGACCGCGTCGAACACTTCGAACGCCGGCACCAGTTCGCCGCCACCGTACACTTTCACCGAAAGGCGGCCACCGGAGGCTTCGGTGATGAGCGCGCCCAGCGCGGCGGCGCCGGTGCCGAGACCGGGGAAGTTGGTGGGCCACGAGGTCACCATCTTCCAGCTCAAGCGCACCTGACTGGCGTCGTTGCCGCCGCTCTTGGGCGCCGCACAGGCCGCCAGACTGGCCGCAACCGCCGCCAGTCCGCTGGCGCGCAATACTTCACGTCGATTCATGTCGATAGCTCTCGAATTCGTCTGCGTGCGAGCTTAGCGGAGTCGCGGCCCGCGCACACCACGCCCGCTGATCATCACTGCGGCGGCTCGATGCACCGTTTGTGGCAAGCTATGGCCTGCATCGGGTAGCCGGAGCCAGAGCCGCCATGCCAACTACCGTGGAGATCCTGCAAGCTCAGGTCATGAGCCTCGCGAAGGCGGATCGCTCACGCTTGCTGGAGTTGCTTGTCGCCAGCCTGGACGTGGATGCCGAGACGGAGGAAGAGTGGGAGCAGTTGGCAGCGCAGCGCGAGGCCGAACTGGAGTCCGGCGCTGTCGTTGGCATCTCACTCGAGGACGCGATGGCTCAGCTTCGGGCACGCCTTCCTGAATGACCGTCGTTCTCCATCCTGGAGCGCGGCAAGACCTTGAGGAGGCTGCGGCCTTCTACGAGCGAGAGGGTTCCCCTGCTGTTGCGGCCAAGTTCCTCGCGGAGTTCGAGCGCGTTGTGAAGCTCTTGCTCACCAACCCCGGCGCCGGCACCCCCAGGACAGGCAGCCGACATGGCTTTCCGACCGCAGGCTTTCCTTACACCATCATCAACCGGCAAGTGCCAGCCGGCATCCATGTGCTGGTCGTCAAGCACAACAAGCGCCGCCCCGGTCACGGTGGCGGGCGGCGCTGAGCAATGCGCAAGGCATCAACGCCCCGCTAGCCGACCTTGCACGGTGGCTGCGGATGGCGAAGCTTGAATACCGATCGTCCGCGCGCGGGGGAAGGCAGGGATGGGGGAGCGTCACGCGCAGCGCGGTGCCCAGGCGCTGCGCACCGCTGCGGGAGAAGCCATCAAGCGCTCTCCACGAATCACCCCGGTTCAGCCGCAAACTGCGGCGAACCTCGTCCAACAGGTGAGGTTGTCGCCGGCCTCCAACGCCACCTGTTACACCCTCGCCTTCGCCGGTGTAACCCATTACGCCCTCACCATCGCCATGTTGCACGCGAGTTTGCAGGCCCTTGAAGCATTGCGCTGCAGGTCTAGTGCTTGTGGCTTACCAAGAAAATTGCTCTACTCGAAACAGGAACAGTCGCACCATACAGTGCAACACCCCAGATTGGGGACGAAATCTAGTCAGGCATCGCAACATCAGCGGCAACGAGAGGCGCAATGAACCCAATTTTATTAGCTCTTATAGGCCTTCCGTTGCTCGCAGGCATCTATATGCGCTTTGCGCTATTTGACGGAGAGAAGCTACTCTTGAACATTGGGGTGTCGTCGCTTGTTTTTCTGGCAGTGGGAATTGGCTATTTGTTCTGGACGTACTCTGCGCCAAAAGCATTCTTCGTAGGCATAACAGACGCGATTTGGGCCGCGATGCAATTCGCGCTGGTGCTTATACTGTGGCTAGCCGCCATTGCCAAAGGAAAGATCCGGGCCGCCTACATATTTCTTGTAGTTCTCACATTCATGTTAATAATTGTGCTATACGTGCCTCCTAGAAACTTTCCCATGGCCACCTACTGCGCTAATGTTTTGATTGCCTTTGTCGTAATCGCAATAACCAATGCAATTCTTGGAACTATTGCAGCCGGCTTCACGATTTCTGCAACCATTCATTCCTATTTGACTGGCAGCGGTCTTCCCGACGTGTATCTATGGAAAGATGTCTTCGAGTTTCTTGAGATTTCAAGTCAACCAATGAGACTGCTTCTGCTCGTCGCCGCTGCGTTGACAAGTTCGGCGGAGGCTATTTCAGATCTATTCGATTAGTCGCTTTAGCTCGACGCGTAGCGATGCCTAATTTGGCGCTCGAGCTGACGCGCAACGCTACGTCAGGCGTCATCAGGGGCACCGCCGATGGACCGTCGGGAGAAACGGGGACAGGGGAGGTTAAGTTGACTTGACCACCTCCGTCCCAGGCTCGCGGCGCCTCGGCGCCGGGGTTTGGTTGCTGCGCGCACCACCAACCGGCGAAGCGTCGATCGGCTCAAATGACAACGTAGTGGCGCCGACGTCAGCGACGCCGGATCGCCGGGCGCCGCGACAAGCACTCGCTGCGCTCGCATCCCCCCTGCCCCCCTTCGCAACGCGAAGGGGGGTTCAACCCGGAGTTGGCTGTTGGCGGGAAGTCCTGTCGGCGCGCCTGATGCGGCGTATCGGGTTTCGCCCCAACACCACCTTCACAGCCCGCTGAGGTTGGCGTAGGTCAACACCAGCCACTTGCTGCCCTGTGTTTCGAAGTTCACCTGCACCCGTGCATGCGCGCCGCTGCCTTCGGCGTCGATGATCACGCCGGCGCCGAATGTCGGGTGCGCGACGCGCTGGCCCAGGCGTAGGCCGCCCGGCGCGGCTGGCTCGCTGCGCGCGGGCGCGTAGCTGGGGCGCGATACCTGCACCTTGGGGCGCACGGCGTGCAGCAGCGGCGCCGGAATTTCGCGCAGGAAACGCGAGGGCATGTTGTAGTTGTCGGTGCCGTGCAGACGCCGCGCTTGCGCATGGCACAGCACCAGTCGTCGGCGCGCGCGGGTGATGCCGACGTACGCGAGACGGCGTTCCTCTTCGAGGCGGCTGGCGTCTTCCAGCGATTTGTTGCCGGGGAACAAGCCTTCCTCCAGGCCCACCACGAACACCAGCTCGAACTCCAGCCCCTTGGCCGAGTGCAGGGTCATCAACTGCACGCCGTCGGCGCCCGCCTCGGCCTGGCCTTCGCCAGCCTCCAGCGAGGCATGGGCGAGGAAGGCGACGAGTTCGGTCATTGCCTGCAGTTCTTCGTCGTCGCTGCGTACGAAGCGCGAGGCCAGCGATACCAGTTCGTCGAGGTTGTCGGTGCGGGCGTCGAGGCTGCCCTTGGATTCGGCGGCGTAGTGGGCGCGCAGGCCGGATTGCGCCAGCACGTGGTCGATCTGTTCGGCCAGCGGCATGTGCGCGATCTGCACGCCCAGCGCGTCGATCAGTGTCACGAATCCCTGCACCGCGCTGCGTGCACGGCCGGCGAGGCCGTCGCCAGCGCACAATGCCAGCGACGCCTCCCACAGCGAGGTGGCGGCGTCGCGGGCGTGCTGGCGGATCAGGTCGAGGGTGCGGCTGCCGATGCCGCGGGTGGGCGTGTTCACCGCGCGCTCGAACGCGGCATCGTCGGCGCGGTTGGCTACCAGTCGCAGATACGCCAGCGTGTCCTTGATCTCGGCGCGTTCGAAGAAACGCAGCCCGCCATAGACGCGATACGGCATGCTCGCGTGCAGCAACTGTTCCTCGAACGCGCGCGACTGCGCATTGGAGCGATACAGCACCGCGCAGTCGCCGTAACTGCCACCATCGCGCACCCAGGCGTCGATGCGGCCGATCACGTACTGCGCTTCGTCGATCTCGTTGTAAGCCGTGTACAGGTCGATCGGCTCGCCCTCGCAGGTGGCGGTCCACAGCTTCTTGCCGAGGCGATCGGGGTTGTGTGCGATCACCGCGTTGGCGGCGGCCAGGATGTTGCCGGTGGAGCGGTAGTTCTGCTCCAGCCTCAGGGTATTGGCGCCGGCGTAGTCGCGCAGGAAGCGTTGCACGTTTTCCACCTTGGCGCCGCGCCAGCCGTAGATCGACTGGTCATCGTCGCCCACCACGAACACGCGCCCGCGCTCGCCGGCCAGTACCCGCACGAAGGCGTACTGAATCGCGTTGGTGTCCTGGAACTCGTCCACCAGCAGCTCGCCGAAACGCTGCTGGTAATGCGCCAGCAGCGCCGGTTGCGTCAGCAGCAGTTCGTGCGCGCGCAGCAGCAGTTCGGCGAAGTCGACCAGTCCGGCGCGTCGGCAGCGTGCCTCGTAGGCTTCGTACACGCGCGCGTAGATCTGCGCCACGAAATCGCCGCTGGTCTGGATGTGGCGCGGACGCCGGCCCTCGTCCTTCTGCGCGTTGATCCACCACACCGCCTGCCGCGGCGGAAAGCGGCTGTCGTCGATCTCCAGGTCGGCCATCACGCGCTTGACCAAGCGCAGTTGATCGTCCGCATCCAGTACCTGAAACGCTTCCGGCAGCTCCGCCTCGCGCCAGTGCAGGCGCAGCAGCTTGTGGGCAAGGCCGTGGAAGGTGCCGACCCACATGCCGCGAATGCCGTGCTCCATCTGCTCGGCCAGGCGCGCGCGCAACTCGCCAGCGGCCTTGTTGGTGAAGGTGACCGCCAGGATGCCGTGTGCCGGCACCTTCAGCACCTCGATCAACCAGGCAATGCGATGGATCAGCACCCGGGTCTTGCCCGAACCGGCGCCGGCCAGCACCAAGTAATGACCTTGCGGTGCGGCGACGGCCTCGCGCTGGGCCGGATTGAGCGCGTCGAGCAGATGGGAAACGTCCATCGCACCATTGTACCGGGCGCTTCACGGAACCTTTCATCAGCGCCGCGATACTAACCGGCACATGCGCATCATCGTTCTGCTGCTGTTGGCCTGCATCGGCTCCGCACGTGCCGAAGTGAGCTATCGCGTCTCGGCCAACGTCGCCGCCGGCGAACTGCGGGTCGCCGCGTGCGTGGATCGCGCCTATGCCGAACTGCGGCTGGACGCGCAGCCCGGCGCCTTCGCCTATCTGCTGAGCGCCGAGCGCGATGACGGCGGCAGCGTGGCGCGCAACCGCCGCGACCTGATCGCCCGCGACCTGCCGGCCGGCGCCTGCGTGACCACGCGCATCGCTGCCGTCGTCGCCGCCGGTTCGCGGCGTCGCGACGAAGGCATGCTGACCGCAGCGGGTACCTGGTTGCTGAGCCCCGGGGTCTGGCTGTGGCGCGCCGACGAGGCGGGGACGCTGACGCTCGATCTTCCAGACACAATGCGTGCCTCGTTGCCGTGGCCGCCGCGCGACGCGGCGCACCGCACCTATGCACTGGATGCCGGCGGCGGCGACTGGCCGGCGTGGGCGGTGTTCGGCGCCATTGACGAGCGCGTGATTGCCGGTGGCGAGGGCACGGTGTTGCGGGTCGCGGTGGTGGACCCGCGCAACCGCGCCCGTGCCGATGAATTGCACCAATGGCTGCGCGAAACCGCGCAGACCACGCTGAGCGCCTACGGCCGCTTTCCGGTCCCCAACGCACAAGTGCTGGTGCTGGAGATCGACGGCCGCGGCGACAGCCCGGTGCCCTGGGGCCAGACCACGCGCGGCGGCGGGGTAGCGGTGGAACTGTTCGTGCGCCGCGATGCCACACTGGCGCAACTGCGCGACGACTGGACCGCCGCGCACGAACTGTCGCACCTGTTTCATCCCTACCTGGGCGGGCGCGGTCGCTGGTTGGCGGAAGGGTTGGCCAGCTATTACCAGAACGTGCTGCGCGCGCGCGCCGGGCTGGTCAGCGAAAGCTACGCCTGGGCGCATCTGGATTCGGGCTTTGCGCGCGG
>JANRIF010000218.1:0-3820 GCA_033765245.1 Lysobacteraceae bacterium | reverse complement strand
TGTCTGGTGGTGAGCCTGATCATGCTGCCGACCTGGACGGTGTCGTATGCCGTGCTGATCGGGCGGCTGCTGTTCATCGGTCTGCTGCTGTTGCTGGTGTTCGGCGTGCTGGAGCGCTGGCCGAGGCGGTTGCCTGGCTGGCTGGCGCGCTGGGGTTTGCAGGTGCTGGGCGTGGCGCTTGCGGTGCCGCTCGCGGTGGCGCTGGCCTATGCGTTCACCACATTCGGCGACCTGCAGCCGTGGTGGCACAACAAGGAGCGCCTGACCGGCTTCGGCATGATGACCGGGATGGGCTTGCTGTTGTCGCCATGGCTGGCGGTGGCGGCATTGATCCGCCAGATCACCGGCGAAGCGCAGCGTCAGGCGCTGGCTTTCGAACTGGAGCGCAGCCAGTACGAGCGCAACGCGCTCGATGCCCGTCTGCGTCTGTTGCAGGCGCAAGTGGAGCCGCACTTCCTGTTCAACACTCTGGCCAACGTGCGCGAGCTGGTGGACTCCGGATCGCCGCAGGCGTCCACCGTGCTGACCAGTCTGATTGCCTACCTGCGTGCCGCGGTGCCGCGTCTGCACGAGCCGGCCACCACGCTGCGCCAGGAACTCGAACTGGTGCGCGCCTATCTGGAGGTGATGCACATGCGCATCCCGGATCGGTTGCTGTTCTCGGTTCATGCCGACGACGCGGCGTTGGCGCTGCGCTGTCCGCCGATGACGCTGCTGACCCTGGTGGAGAACGCGGTGCGTCACGGCATCGATCCCAGCGAGGAGGGCGGGCGCATCGACGTGCGGGTGCACGTGCGCAACGGACGCTGCATCGCCGAGGTGGTCGATACCGGCGTCGGCCTCGCACAAGCCGACGCCGGTCTGGGCACCGGCCTGACGAACCTGCGCGAACGTCTGCAACTCGCCTTCGACAACGACGCACAACTGCGACTGCTGCCGCAGCCGCCGCACGGCGTTCGCGCCGAACTGGAATTTCCGGCGCAACGGGGCGAGCCGTGAACGCGCGCCGTCCCACCGCGTTGATCGCCGACGACGAACCGCTGCTGCGCAAATCGCTGACGCGGCTGCTGGCGCAGGCGTGGCCCGAGCTGGAGGTGGTGATCCAGGCCCGCAACGGTCGCGAAGCGGTGGATCGCTTCGAGGCGCAGCGCCCCGACATCTGCTTCCTCGACGTGCACATGCCCGGCCTTTCGGGCGTGGAAGCCGCGCGCTTCATCGATCGCCGCGCCCACGTCGTGTTCGTCACCGCCTACGACCAGTACGCCGTGCAGGCGTTCGAGCAAGGCGCGCTCGACTACCTCGTCAAACCGGTGGAGCCCGCGCGTCTGGCCGACACCGTGGCCCGCCTGCAGGAACGCCTGCGCGCCGCGCAGCCCGCGCCCGACACCGAAGCCTTGCTGGATGCACTGGCCGCGCGCCTGGACAAAAAGGCTGCGCGCGTGCCGCTGCGCTGGATTCGCGCCTCGGTAGGGCAGGCGCTGCGCCTGATCGCCAGCGACGAGATCGACTACCTGCGTTCTGACGAAAAGTACACCCGCATCGCCTGGCGCGGCGACGCCGGCCAACCCGGCGAAGCACTGATCCGCACCCCGCTGAAAGAGCTGGTGACGCAACTCGATCCCGCCCAATTCGTGCAGGTGCATCGCGCCGTGGTGGTGAATCTGCGCGCCATCGGCCACATCACCCGCGGCCCCAACGAAACCGCCCACATCCACCTCAAGGACCGCAGTGAAGTGCTGCCAGTGAGCCGCAGCTATCTGCATCATTTCCGGCAGATGTGAGAGGCAGCGCAAGGGCAACCGGGCGTAGGCATACGACCGGTTCCCGTGGTCGAAGACAGCCAACCGCGCGAAAGCGCAACCCGTGCTCCGCTTGGCCGACAAGGAGACAAGGCGATGAAATCCGACAACATCCTGACCATCACATCGTTGCTGGCCATTGCGCTGATGACGCTTCATCTGGCCGACGACGTCACCCGCGGATTCGAACCGGGCGGGCTCAAGAACCTGAGTGGCATCGCAATCCTCGTGGTCTGGCTGTACGCCACGCTCATGCTCACCGGACGCCGGTCGGGCTACGTCATCCTCTGCCTCGGCTCGCTGCTCGCGACCTTGATGCCGGTCGTCCACATGTCGGGGAAAGGCGTCGGCGGGGCGATCGCTGCGTCCAGCGGCGGCTATTTCTTCATCTGGACGCTGTTCGCGCTCGGCGTGATCGGTGCCTTCTCGCTGATCCTCTCGGCGACCGGCTTGTGGAGCGTGCTGCGCAGCAAACCCCGGTCGGCGTAGAGCGCCGGTTCGCGTGCCGTCAGGGTGACGTCTGGCAGGGTTGTATATCGTTTATCGATGTGTTTAATATCGTTTAACGATATAACGGAGGTCGTGTCATGCTCCACACCAGTGACCATGCGCTTGCCGTCGCCCGGCCTGTCATCCAGGGCCTGATCGTCCTCAATGTGCTCTACGCCCTCGTCATCGCTGGGCTGCTGGGCTGGAGCTTTTTCATCGACGGCTGGCCGGCGCGGCCGCTCGGCTTCGACATGACGAACGCACACCCGCTGGTCGGGCAGGGGCTGCGCGCCATCATCGTCATCGGCATCATCGGCGCAGCGATCGTGCACACGAGCCTGCGGCGATTGCTGGCGATCGTCGACACCGTTCGTGCCGGCGACCCCTTCATCCTCGACAACGCCCGGCGCCTGGAGGCGATCGCGTGGCGCACGCTGGCGCTGGAAGGGCTGCGGCTGATCGTCGCGGCGATCGCGGCAGCGGTGTGGGAACCGGGTCGGATCGACGCGTTCTCGTTCGCGCCATGGTTGGCCGTGTTGCTGCTGTTCGTGCTTTCCGGCGTGTTCGCGCATGGAGCGCGGATGCGCGCCGACCTCGAAGGCACGGTGTGACATGGCGATCGCCATCCGTCTCGACGACCTCCTGCACGAGCGCCGCATGACGCTGACCGAACTGGCCGCACGCGTTGACATCACCGTCGCCAACCTGTCGATCCTCAAGACCGGCAAGGCCAAGGCAATCCGCTTCTCCACGCTCGAAGCGATCTGCATCGCGCTCGACTGCCAGCCGGGCGACTTGCTCGCCCACGACCCCTCACTTCCCAGCGAGGAATGAACATGCGCATCGCCGGACTTTTCGCATCCGACCCGCAGCGCCACGAAGGCGTCCGCCCGATCAACCTCTGGGGCCTGCGTGTGTTCTATCTGCTGATGCTGCTGTTCGTCGCGCCGAGCGCCTGGCAGGTGCTGCTGACGCACCAAGGCCCGTGGGACCCGCTGCGCGCGGTGGCGTTCGCGGTCTGGGCGACCTATCCCGGCCTCGCGCTGTTTGGCCTGTTCCGGCCATTGCGCTGGTTGCCGATCCTGCTCTTCGCCATAGGCTACAAGGCGATCTGGCTATGGTTTGTCGCGTACCCGATGTGGGCGGCCGGTACGCTTGCCGGCACGCAGACCGGGGAGATCGCACAGTCGTTCCTCGCACTGCCGCTGCTGGTGTTGGTGGTTCCGTGGCGGTATGTGTGGCGGACGTATGGCGGTGGGCGAGCGGTGGAGCCGGCGCGCTGATGCCAGCAAGGCTAGGAGCCTGCGCGGTAGAAGCCGACCGGGCGGCAAAGCCGTCTGCGCGGTCCATATTACCGCCGCATATTGGCCCCTAGCACCACAAAGGGCCCGCGCATTGATTGCCCCCGTGCGCCGGCCCCTGTGGGGTCTTGGGGCCAACGATGGGGCGGTATTTTGCCCCGCCCAGCCGGCTTTGCAGCCGGGGCGGATTCTCCCGCGCAGGCTCCTAGCCTTGCTGGCATCAGCGCGCCG
>JANRIF010000212.1:0-11091 GCA_033765245.1 Lysobacteraceae bacterium | reverse complement strand
CCGATGCTGATGAAGGTGGATTTTTCCGCGCTTGCCGAAGTGCGCCAGCACGTTCGCGGGATTGGCGTCACCTTGTTCGTGAACTGGATGGTCAAGCCGTTTTCCATGGCGTTTCTTGCCTGGCTGTTCATCCGCCACGGGTTTGCGCCGCTGCTGCCTGCCGCACAGATCGACAGCTACATCGCCGGACTGATTTTGCTGGCCGCAGCGCCGTGCACGGCCATGGTGTTCGTGTGGAGCCGGCTGAGTAACGGCGACCCGTTGTTCACGCTGTCGCAGGTGGCGTTGAACGACAGCATCATGATCGTCGCCTTCGCCCCGCTGGTCGCGTTCCTGCTGGGGCTGTCGGCAATCACCGTGCCATGGGCCACGCTGATCACCTCGGTCGGTCTCTACATCGTGATTCCGGTGCTCATCGCGCAGATCTGGCGCAAGGCATTACTGACACGTGGTCAGACGGCGTTCGATGCGGCGATGACCCGCATCGGCCCGTGGTCGATCGCTGCGCTGCTGGCAACGCTGATACTGCTGTTCGCGTTCCAGGGCAAGGCCATCATCGAGCAACCGCTGATCATCGCGTTGCTGGCGGTGCCGATTCTGCTGCAGGTGTTGTTCAATTCCAGTCTCGCGTATGTGCTGAACCGTGTCGTCGGCGAGAAGCACGCCATTGCCTGCCCGTCCGCATTGATCGGCGCATCCAATTTCTTCGAACTTGCGGTCGCCGCCGCGATCAGCCTGTTCGGGTTCGAGTCCGGCGCAGCGCTTGCCACCGTGGTCGGAGTACTGATCGAAGTACCGGTGATGCTGCTGGTGGTGCGTGTGGTCAATGCAACCAAGGGCTGGTACGAGCGCGCATGAGCGCGTCCACCGCGTCACGTTCGATGGCGAGGTGGCGCGGCCACCAAGCCAATCGCAACCGTGCCGAACTCGCGGCTTGCAGCCCCGGTCTCGCGGTCGTCCGGTCTGCACGGCGTCAGTGCGAATCCGTGCGTGCGGCACTACTTGTTGTTTTGGCGTGCTGCGTGCCGGGAACCCCGCAGCATTCGCTCAGGTAATCCGGGCCGCCGAGTTGCCGCACCTGCCGTTCCACCCATGCCTGCCGCGCCAGCACATACGGGCCGGGGCGGTCGGCACGCCAGCGCCGAGGGCTGGGCAACACCGCCGCCAGACGCGCGCTCTGAGCACCGTCCAGCGCCTGCGCCGATACACCGAAGAAGCGCTGCGCCGCCGCCTCCACCCCATACACGCCATCGCCGAACTCGACGATGTTGGCGTACACCTCGAGGATTCGGCGCTTCGGCCACAACGCCTCGATCCACAACGTGTACCAGGCCTCCATGCCCTTGCGCAGCCAACTGCGGCCTTGCCACAGAAACAGGTTCTTCGCGACCTGCTGGCTGATGGTGCTGGCGCCGCGCACGTTGCCGCCGCGTTCGTTGTGGTTGAGCGCGCGCGTGATCGCGTCGAGATCGAAACCGCGATGCACCGGAAACTGCTGGTCCTCGGCGGCCACCAGTGCGATCGGCAAGCGCGGCGAGAGCCGCTGCCAATCGCGCCAGCGATAATCCAGCCGGAATGCGGCCTGTTCGCGCATCTCGGCGCGTCGCGCCAGCATCACCATGCTGGTGGGCGGATCCAGCCAGCGCAGCAGCAGCACCGGCAGGATCGACAGCGACACCGCGACCAGGAGCAGCCACAGCAGCCGGCGCAGGGCGCGGCGCGGGGTGGGCTCGTGCCGCCGTCGCAGGCGGCTCATGGGGCCCACCGACGCCGCGCCGCGTGCTCGATAATTGTCGAACGGCACGCGGCATGCGCGTGCAGTGCTTGGGTTTCGTCGATCATGCCGCCATCATGCTCCTGCCCGACTGCCTGCCCGCAATCCCATGAACGACTCCCTCGACCGCGACACCCTGATCCGATTCGTGCTGGAACATTCGGGCATCCGTGGCGTGTTGGTTCGCCTGGACCGCACCTGGACCGATCTGCGTGGCGAGTCCGCCTATCCGGACGCGGTGGCGCAGCGCCTGGGCGAAGTGTGCGCCGCCAGCGCCCTGTTCACCGGACATATCAAGACACAAGGACGCTTGAGTGTGCAAATGCGCGGCACCGGCGCCCTGCGCACCCTGTTCGCCGAATGCACCGCCGCCGGCACCCTGCGCGGCATCGCGCAATGGGAGCCGCCGCTACCGGCGGTGCTGGCGCCGCGCGACTTCGGCGACGGTTCGGTGCTCGCCATCACCATCGAACACCCGCGCCCAGGCCAGCAGGAACCGATCCGCTACCAGGGCCTGATCGGGCTCGGCACCACCACCTTGGCGCAGGCTTTCGAGGACTATTTCGAACAATCCGAGCAACTGCCTTCGCGCATCCTGCTGAGCGCGAACGATACCTGCGCGGCCGGGCTGATGTTGCAGCGCCTGCCCGGCAGCGAACTCGACCCCGATGGCTGGGACCGCGCCTGCGCGCTGTTCGCCACCCTCACCCCGGCGGAATTGCGCGACACCCCGGCGCTGACGCTGCTGTACCGACTGTTCCATGAGGATGGGGTGCGGGTGCTGGGTTCGCAGGCGCTGCGCTTCGCCTGCAGTTGCTCGCGCGAGCGGGTCGGCGCGGTGCTGGTGAGCCTTGGGCAGGAGGAGGCGCTGGCAGCGGCGGCCGACACCGGGATCGCCGAGATCACCTGCGAATTCTGCAACCGCCGCTATACCTTCGATCGGGTCGACCTGGGCCTGCTGTTTGCCGCGCACCCCAGCACCGCACCGGCGCGCCCGCAATAACGTCGCCCACGCGCCCTGCGGCGCCAGCCACGCCCTTGCGGGGCGTGACAGCCGCCCCCATATCGCCCGGTAAGCGCCTGTAATGGCGGCCTTTCTGCGTTCTGTGATACGCTGCCCCCAGTGTGCGGAACTGGGGGCGCCGCATCCGGTCACAGTGACAGTGCGCCGTCGCCGTGCCTTTATAACCTCCCCGGGACCCTTCGCCATGATTCGCCGCCTTGCCATCAGCCTGATGCTCGCCTGCTCGGCGATGCTGGCGCATGCGCAATCCGCGAGCGCGCCTCTGCCGCTGCTGTTGCCGGAGTCTCACAACGAAACCACGCTGTTGCCGGTGGTGAACCGCGAGACCGGGACGTTCGAGGCATTCCTGCTGGTCGAGCCCAGTTCGCCGCCCACCGGCCTGCTGGGCAACTCGCACGTGCCATCGTTGTCGGTGCAGCCGCTGATGCAGTCGACACGCGCGATCGGCGGCGGTGCGCGGCCACTGCGGGTGGACACGAGCCTGCGGCTGGAACCGGGCGCCAACATGGCGCTGCTGTGCGACGGCCCCGCCAATCTACTGAATTCGCTCGGTGGCCTTGCCAGCCACTGCCTGATCGGCGCACTCGACGACCGCCCCGACCCGTTGGCGCGCTATTCCCCGGCACTGCGCGCAAACGCCGCGCTGAGTCATGGCGCAGTGCGCGTCGACCTCGGCGTCGGCCTGCAGCGCCTTGGGCTGGCGGCGGCACCGCGGGCGCTGTATCGCGACGCATCGATTGCCGATCTTGGCCCATGGTGGAACCAGCCGCTGTTGAGCAGTTATCTCGGCGGCCTGCGCATGGAGCAGATCGACCTCAGCGGCCGCGCCCGGCTCTCGCTTGGCGAGCAGGGCTGGCTGTCGATCGGCGGTTCGCTGGCGCGCGCGCGCCTGATCGCCAACACCAGCGCGCTGTTCGGCGGCAACGACTGGACCCGCACTGCACTGAACTTCGGCGGCGGCTACGGCGCCTTCAGCGGCACCCTGATCGGCCACACCCTGCAGTCCGCCACCGGCACTGCCTGGCAGGGCCTGGATTTTGACCTGTCGTGGCAGACGCCCTGGAACGGCCGGCTTTCCATCGGTGCCGAAAACATTCTCTCCAGCGGCGACAATCGTACCGGCTTGGGCGAGGTCGGCCTGCCTGAAGCCCCCAAGGGCCGCACGCCGTACGTGCGCTATCAGCAGGATCTGTAGGCGCGTCCGGCGCCGCCGTCTGACGGCAGAACCCGCGCTGCATTCGATGGCACTTCGATTCGCCGCATCTTCTTGGGGATATCGGCGGACTTGGCGTTGCCCGCATACGTTGTATCACCCGGTTGCCAATTGGCTACAATTAGCCTAGCCTCAGGCCAATCGTAGCCCAATGGTGCTGATATGACCGATACGAACATGGCAAAGAAGCCCGCCTCGCATGCACGCACTGCTGCGACGCCATTGGCTGAACGCCGTACCGTCGTCAAGGACGCGCCTGGCGCTTATCGGCTCAAGAACAGCGCCCCCGAAGCCGCGCGCGTAGCGCATCGGCCAACCATCGGCGCCTATCGCGCGTTCCTGCGCAACGCCGCATTGGCGGAGCGCATCGAGGTGGAGCGCCAAGGCGTGCCCGGCAAAGTGGTCTCCGGGTTGATGCGCGACATCGCCACCACCGCTGGCGCCTTCGGCCGCATCACCGGCATCCCCAAAGCCACCTTCACCAAGAAGATGGCGAGAAACGAGGTGTTCGCCGGCGCGTCGGGACAGTCCATCGTGGGACTCATCGATCTCATCAATCGCGTCGAGGCGATGGTGCAGGTGGAAGGCGAAACCCCGGAAACGCAGCACTTTGACGCCGCCAAGTGGGTCGGCGAATGGATCCAGCGTCCGCAGCCTGCGCTGGGCGGCGTTACGCCTGCCGAATTGATGGACACCCCTTCGGGGCGCGATGCGGTAATGCGCCTGCTGGGAGCCATCCAGAGCGGCGCCTATCAGTGAAGCTGGCACGCATCGGGTCGACCGGACCCGACTGGCCTCCCGAGGATATTTCGGGGCGAGGGGCTGCGATGTATCCCGGCCGCTGGAATACCGCCGGACAACGGGTGACCTACGCCGCGCCGACGCTCGCGCTTGCGGTGCTGGAAAGCGCCGCGCACATCGACGAGCACGGGCTGCCGCTCAACAAATACGTTATCGAAATCGATGTGCCGGAGGCGATCTGGCAACGCCGGACAAGCATCGCAACGCATGCACTGCCGGTCGGATGGGACGCCATTCCGGCGGGCATCGTGTCGTTTGCGATCGGCTCGAAATGGGTAGCCAGCGGTGCCAGCGCGTTGTTGGAGGTGCCGTCGGCGATCGTGCCGGAGGAGTTCATCGTGCTGATCAATGCGGCGCATCCCGACGCCGCCGCCATCCGCGCACATGCATCACGACGCTTCCACTACCACACGCTGTTCCGTGCCATGTAGCCATTGATCTGCCCCACGTGGGGGTCGATCGCACGAAGTCCGCCTTACTTGCGCGTCGCGCGCGCAGCGGTTTGCTGCATCAATGTCAGCGCGACGTGGTGCCGCAGATAAGCCGGTTCCACCTGCTCCGCCGCCAACCCTTCGCCACGCGCGGCGGCGGCGGCGGCCAGACGCGCGCAGTGCGCGGCATGCGGTAGCGCATCGGCGGCCACGCCGTCGCGCGGCAGCGCGAGTCGCGCCAGCAGTGCACCGGCGTCGGCGGCGAAGCCCGACCCGACACCATGCGCCGCGCACGTGCCCTGCGGCGCCTGCGCAGGCGGACCCAGCCATTCGTCGCCGCGCGCCACCACCAGGCCGTCGACGCCGCGCACGAACGCGCCCAGATACACCTCACCCATGCGCGCGTCGATGGCAGCCGCGATGGTGCTGCCGGGCGCTTCCGCGGCACCCTGCGCCAGCACCGCCAGGGTGGACAGCGCAAACACCGGGCGATCCAGCCCCAGCGCGATGCCTTGCGCCAGCGCGATCGCCAGGCGCACGCCGGTGAACGCGCCGGGACCACGCCCAACCGCGATCGCGTCGAGCTGACTGCGGGCGACGCCGGCTTCAGCCAGCAACTGCTCGGCCCAGGGCAACGCCAGTTGCGCGTGCTGACGCGGCGCCAGGGCATGACGCTCGCGTACCTCGCCGTCCAGCCACAGCGCCACCGAACACGCCTCGGTGGCGGTCTCGAATGCAAGGATCTTCATGCCACCTCCGATGCGTCGCGCGCGCCGTCTGCCGACGCGAAGAAACGCGCCACATCGTTCAACTCGCGGCTGCGCGGCAGCGGCGGCAAGCTGTCGAGAAACAGACGGCCGTAGCCTTTGCCGAGCAGACGCGGGTCGCACAACACCAGCACACCGCGGTCGGCCTCGCTGCGGATCAGGCGGCCCACGCCTTGCTTGAGCGCGATCACCGCCTGCGGAATCTGCTCATCGCGGAACGGATTGCCGCCAGCGCGGCGCACCGCGTCCAGGCGCGCTTCCAGCACCGGGTCGTCGGGCGCGGCGAACGGTAGCCGGTCGATCGCCACCACGCTCAGCGCGTCGCCGGCCACGTCCACGCCTTCCCAGAAACTCGCCGCGCCCAGCAGCACGCCGTTGCCGCTGGCACGAAACCGCGCCAGCAATTCGTGGCGCGGCGCGCTGCCTTGCACGAACAACGGCCACGGGCCGTCCGCCAGCAGTGCGGCCGCCTCGCGCAGGGCGCGATGCGAGGTGAACAGCAAGAATGCACGGCCGCGCGAATGCTCCAGCACCGGCCGCACCGCCGCGACTACCGCGCCGGCGTACTCGCGGCTGTTGGGTTCGGGCAGATCGCGCGGCAGGTACAGCAACGCCTGCCGTGCCCAATCGAACGGACTCGGCTGCAGCAGGGTCTGCACCGGGTCCAGACCCAGTCGCCCGGCGAGATGATCGAAGCGGCCGTCCACCGCCAGCGTGGCGGAGGTGAGCACCCAGGCGGCGCCGCTGCGCTCGCGGAATTCGCGCAGCGGTGCCGACACGTCCAGCGGCGTGCGATGCAGCGCAAAGCCGCGCGCACTGAGCTCGTACCACAGCACGTCGCGCGCGGCGGGCGCTGGCGTGGTGCCGGGATCGGGGAAATCGGAACCGGGGAAATCGGGATCGGCATGATCGGGGTCGTACACCGGCACCACCGCTTCGCCCAGCCAGCGATGCAGGCGCATGCGCAGCACGCTGACGCGCTCGCCCAGCGCCTCGAAGCCCGGGCTGGCGGACAGCAACGGCTCCAGCGCCGCGGCCAGCTCGGCCAGCGATTGCGCCAGCGCGTGCAGGGCTTCGTCGCACGCGCCGCCATCATGCAGTCGCTGGCCGGCGGCACGCGGCGGCAACCCTTCCATGCGCGCGCGCAACACCCGCAACGCTTGTTCCACTTGCTGCACCGGCGCCTGCAGCGCCGCCAGCGCGCCCGCCACTTCACCACATTCGGCCAGCGCATCGCGCGCCAGCTCGCCCAGTTGCCGCGAACCCAGGTTCTCGCCGAAGAACTGCTGCGCCAGATCCGGCAACTGGTGCGCCTCGTCGATCACGAATACCTGCGCGCCCGGCAATATCTCGCCAAAGCCTTCCTGTTTGAGTGCCAGATCGGCCAGCAGCAGGTGGTGGTTGACCACCACCAGGTCTGCCGCTTGCGCCTGCTGGCGCGCCTTCACCACGAAACAGTCGGCCCAGAACGGGCAGTCGCTGCCGAGGCAGTTCTCCGCGGTGGAGGTGATCTGCGCGATCAGCCCGGCGTCTTCGGGCAGGTCGTGCAGTTCGGCGAGGTCGCCCTGGCGGGTGGCGCTGGACCAGCTCTGCACCCGCTGCAATTGCGCCGCCTGTTCGCGACTGGCAAAACGCGGCTCGCCGCGCGCCTGCTGCAGCCGGTACAGACACAAATAGTTCGCGCGGCCCTTGAGCAAGGCCGCGCGCAGGCCCACGCCCAGCGCCTCGCGCACGCGCGGCAGGTCGCGGTGGAACAACTGGTCCTGCAAGGCACGGGTGCCGGTGGAGACGATCGCCTTGCGCCCGGCCAGCAGCAACGGCACCAGATAGGCGAAGGTCTTGCCGGTGCCGGTGCCAGCCTCCGCCAGCAACGCGCTGCGCGCCTCGATGGCGTCGACGATGGCGCCGGCCAGATGCTGTTGTGCGTCGCGCGCCACGAATCCCGGCAGGCTGCCGGCCAGCGCGCCGTGCGCGCCGAGCGCTGCGCGCACGGCGACGCCGAGGGCCTCGCTCATGTCGGCAGCCGCACGATCACATCCGCACCGGCGGCGCGATCGTGCATTGCCCCAACTGCTGCTCTGCCGCGGCGCTGCCGCCTCGGTCGCCGAACTGCTCGCGCGCCACCTGCACCGTGGTCCAGTTGCGCCGGCACAACGGGCCCAACCGCGGCCCGCTTTCGAACGACCGCCCCGCCAGTGCGATCGCCTGATTCCAGTCGTGCCGCAGCAGCGCCAGCTCGGCGGCCTGCTGCAACAGCAGCGGATCTCCCGGCGCCAGTTGCAGCGCCTCGTGCAGCGCCTGCTCGGCGCCCGCAATGTCGCCCAGCCCTTCCAGGCGGCTGGCGCGCGCACTCAGGTCTTCGGTCGCGCCGTCGCGCAACGGGCTCACTTCCAGCGCGTCGTCGGCGCTGGCGGCGGCGCGCACCCGCTCCACCAGTGCCGCCGCCGGCGGCGGCGGCGGTTGTGAGGTCTGCGCCGGCGGATGATCGACCGCGGTGCGGCAACCGCCCAGCAGCACCAGCAGCACGACGGCCAGCCACGCGCTGCCGCGCGTCACCGCCCGTCCTCCGGCTCGCGGCCGAACCACTCGCGCAACCAATCGCGTCCGCATTCTCGATACTCCTCCGGAACAAAACCTTCGACGAACGGATACTGCGCCGCCCCCTCGCATTGCGGATCGGTCCGCGCGAATTCCTCGCCGTCCATCCACGCCCACTCCAGCCCCTCGCCCGTCAGGTTCAGCGGCTGCGTCGGCAAGCGCTTGAACAATGCCGACCACACCCGCATGGCGCCGGTGGAGCCATACAGGCCAGTGGGTCGGTTACGGTCGTCGCCTACCCACACCACCGCGAGGTGACTGCCGGTGTACCCGGCGAACCAGCTATCGCGGCTGTCGTTGCTGGTGCCGGTCTTGCCGGCCGGCTGCAGCGCGCCCAGGCCATCGTCGAGCAGGGTGCTGGCGGTACCGGCGGTGACGGTGCGCTGCAACGCAACCCCCACCAGCCGCGTCGCGATGGCGTCGCCGCTTTGTGCCGCGGCCGCGCGGCGATCATACCGGTTCAGCGCCGCGTCGTCCGGCCCCAGCACCCCGCGCAGCGTATGCAGCGGCTGCACTTCGCCGCCGGAGGCGAGGAACTGGTATAGCTGTGCCACCCGCACCGGGCTGAGGTCGATCGCGCCGAGCAACAACGATGGGTGCGGCTCGGCCTTGACGCTACCCAGTGCCGCCAGCAACTGGCTCAAACGCTCAACGCCCACTTCCAGCCCCAGCCGCACCGTGGCCTGGTTGTATGACTGCGCCAGCGCCTCGATCAGGCGCACGCGGCCGTGGCTGCGACCGTCGGAATTTTCCGGGCTCCATGTCCGCTTGCGCGCCAGTTCCACCGGGATCGGCGCGTCATCGACGAAGCTGGCCAGTGCATAGCGTCCGGGCTGCGCCAGCGCCAGCATGTACACGAACGGCTTGAGCAGCGAGCCCACCGGCCGCTGCGCTTCCAACGCGCGATTGAAGCCGGGTTGATCGACCTGGCGGTTGCCGACCATCGCCACCACCGCGCCACCATGGCTTTCGGTGACCACGGCGCCCACCTGCAACGGCGGCCGGCCCTTGCGTTCGAGCGTGGGCAGGGTCTTGCGCACCGCTTGTTCCAACGCTTCCTGCGCGCTCGGCGCCAGCGTGGTGAGCACGGTCAGGCCGGCGCCGGTGAGCGCTTCAGGTGGGTAGTCGCTGGCCAGTTGCGCGTACACCATGTCCATGAACGCGGGATAGCGGTTGGCGGCGACGCCTGGCCTTGCGCTCACGCCCAGCGGCTCTTGGTTGGCGCGGGCGCGCTGCTCCGCGCTGATCAGGCCGGTGTCCTCCATCATCCCCAGCACCACCGCACGGCGCGCCAGCGCACGCTCGGGGTGACGACGCGGATCGTGATACGACGGGCCCTGGATGAGGCCGATCAGCAGCGCCACCTCGGGCGTGCCCAGATCGGCCAGATCGCGGCCGAACCAGAATTCGGCGCCGGCGCCGACGCCGTTCACGGTGTGATCGCCCTGCTGGCCGAGATAAACCTGGTTGAGGTAGGCCTCGAGGATGCGACGCTTGTCGAAGCGCGCCTCGATGATCAGCGCGTACAGCGCCTCGTTGAGCTTGCGCGTGAGCGTCTGCTCGCGGGTCAGGAACAACCCGCGCACCAGTTGCTGGGTGAGCGTGCTGCCGCCCTGGCGCACTTCACCGGAGCGCAGGTTCACCCACAAGGCGCGCAGGATGCCAAGCGGGTCGATGCCGCGATGGAACTTGAAGTCGCGATCCTCCACCGCCTGCAAGCCGCTCACCAGCAATGGCGGCACGTCTTCCAGCCGCACCAGCCGGCGCTCCTCGCGATCGGCCCCGTACAGGGTGGCAATGCGCGCCGGGTCGATGCGGGCCTCTCGCAGGCGCGTCTTGCCGGATGCGTCGGCGACGCTGGCCACCGCGCCGCCGACCAGTCGCAACTGCAGGTGCTGGCCCGGCACCGGGCCGTCGAGGTCGGTGTAACTGCGGGTGGCAATGCGATACGTGGCGCCATCGCGGGCGTAGCTGCCGGGCGTGCTGGCGGCGGCGTCGACCCGATAGCCGGACGCGGCCAGTTCGGCGTCCAATGCCTCCGGGGTCAGGCGCAGCCCGGGAGTCAGCCGTAGCGGCCGCGCATAGACACGGCTCGGCACCTGCCACTGCAACGCGCCGAACTGCGCCCGCACCTCACGATCGAGCACCATCACATAAGGCACCGCGAAACCCAGCGCCAGCCCGATCAGGGTCAGCAAGCCGAACCAGACGAAGCGGCGCCAGCGCGGGTGATCTGCGGATTCTGAGGATCGGCTGGCCAATGGACGATGAGGGGGAAAATCGGCGAACCGCTAGTGTACCGTTTCGCCCTCTGGCTAAGCGCGGTCGGGCGAATCGTTACACTAGCAGCCTGTCGGACTTGAGTGATCGTAGCGAGCCGAGGGCGAGAGCGAGGCCAGATTCGGCCGATTGTGAGGCGCATAGCGGGACTATGTAACGATCAATCGGCCGAATCTGGACCGCTATCGCACCGGCGCAGTAGA
>JANRIF010000205.1:0-18570 GCA_033765245.1 Lysobacteraceae bacterium | reverse complement strand
GCGTATCGGCACCCGCATCGCCGAATGGCGCGGCGTCGGGCAGCGCGCCGACGCCGAGCGAGTCGAGGATGAGCAAAGCGGCGCGGGGCATGGCGGTTTCCGTAGCGATCGATGGCGAAACCCAAGAATACCAGCGACTGTCGCGCTGGGCGCGTGCGTGCGTGATCGCCACTCAAGTTGCACCGCTTCCTGCCGCTAACCGGACGGCCCGCGATGCGTCTCGCGGTGGTGGCGATCGATACCGAATCTTTATCCAGGAGTGCCTCGCATGCGTTTTTCCATCAAGAGCCGGCTGATCGCTTTGAGCGCCGCGGGTGTGCTGATTGCGGTCGCCATCGGCCTGATTGCCGAACTGGCCTTGAGCGATCTGGGCAAGCACACCACGCATATCGCGGTGAACTCCGAGGGTCTGCGCAATCACATGGACGCCGACATGTGGCACGAAGGTCTGCGTGGCGATGTGATGGCGGCGTTGCTGGCGCGGGACGCCGACAAGCTGGCGCAGGTGCAGCAGACCACCCGTGAGGACGCACAGAAGTTTCGCGACGATCTCAGTGCCAACACCCGGTTGGCGCTGAGCGCCGATGTCGATGCCGCGCTGGCGGCGGCCACTCCGGAGATGGAGGCCTACATCGACAAGGCGTTGGAGCTCGTGCAACTCGCCGCCACCGATCGCGACGCCGCGCTGGCCGGCATGGATGCGTTCGAGGGCAATTTCCGCAGCCTCGAAGTGGTGATGGACCAACTCGGACGCAGCATCGTCGCCAGCAACGAGGCCGCCTTGACGGACGCCACCAACGGCGAGCGCGTGGCAAAGGCGAGCATGCTGGCGGTGGTGGTGGTGTCGGCGGCAGCGCTGCTGCTCGCCTCGCTGCTACTGGTGCGCAGCGTGATCTCGCCGATCCGCCAGTTCGAACTGGCGATGGACGAGCTTGGCGCTGGCGAGGGCGATCTGACCCGGCGCATGGAGGGTCACGATCGCCACGAGATCGGTCGCATGGCGCTGGCGTTCAACCGCTTCATGGACAAGCTGCACGACGTGATCGCCCGCACGCGCACTTCGATGGACGCGGTGGCGCAGGCTTCCAACGAAATGCATGCCGCCTCCGACTCGATCAGCGCCAGCGCCCAGGTGCAAGCGTCGAGCCTGGAGGAAACCGCTGCCAGCCTGGAGCAGATCACCGCCACCATCCGCCAGAACGCCGACAACGCGCGGCTTGCCAACACGCTGGCGGGCAACGCGCGCGACGTTGCGGAGCAGGGCGGCACGGTGGTGGCGCAGGCGGTGGTGGCGATGGACGAGATCAATGCCTCGTCCAAGCGCATCGGCGTGATCATCAGTACCATCGACGAGATCGCCTTCCAGACCAATCTGCTGGCGCTCAATGCGGCAGTGGAGGCGGCGCGTGCCGGCGAGCAGGGGCGCGGCTTTGCGGTGGTCGCCAGCGAGGTGCGCAATCTGGCGCAGCGTGCGGCCGGCGCCGCGCGCGAGATCAAGGGACTGATCGAGGATTCGCTGAGCAAGGTCGGCAACGGCGCCGCGTTGGTCAATCGCTCGGGGCAGTCGCTGGCGGAGATCGTGACGGCGGTGAAGCGGGTGACCGACGTGGTGTCGGAAATCGCGTCCGCCTCGCAGGAGCAGTCGATGGGTGTGGAGGAGGTCAATCGCGCGGTCACCCAGATGGATGAGGTGACGCAGTCCAACGCCGCGCAGACCGAGGAGCTGTCGGCGACTGCCGGCCATCTGTCCGATCAGGCGCGCGAAGTGCACGGGCTGGTGAGTCGCTTCAAGCTGGCGACAGGCAACAGCACCCGCTCCACGACGGCCGCAGCGCCTGCCGCACCGGCCAGGCATGCTGCAGCGCCGCGCGTACCGGTGAAGCCGGCGGCTGCCGAGTTTGCCGAGTTCTGAGCCATTCGATATCGGCATGCGCGCCCTACTCTGGCGGACGCGCCGCCCCGGGGGAATGTATGACCATCCACAACGCCGTGATGCTGACGGTGGCGGCGGCCTTGTGCTGCCTCGACGTGCAAGCGCAGCCTGGCTGGAGCGTGCAGGCGGTGTACACCGGCGAGGTGATGCGCAACGCCGATGGCGGCATCCGCCGCGCCACGCGCTACCTGGACAATCTCGATCTCACCGCGAGCTACGCCACGCAGTGGTTTGGCGAGGACGCCGAGCTGTTCGTGTACGGCCTGTACAACAACGCGGCCACGTTTTCCGAGAACGTGGTGGGCGACCTGCAGACGGTATCGAACATCGACAACGCGCAGAACTTCCGCCTGTACGAGGCGTGGTATGCGCAACATTTTGCCGGCGGCCGCGGCTCGCTCAAGACCGGCCTGATCGATCTCAATGCCGAGTTCGATGCGATCGAAACCGGTGGCTTGTTTCTGAACAGTTCGCACGGGATCGCCCCGGATTTTTCGCAGTCGGGCGAGAACGGCCCCTCGATCTTTCCGGTGACCTCGCTGGCGATGCGCGTCGACTACGCGGTGAGCGAGCGCTGGCGCCTGCGCGCAGGGGTGTTCGACGCCGTGCCCGGCGCTCCGGATCATCCGGCACGCAATGCCATTTCGCTGAACGATGGCGCCTTGTGGGTAGCCGAGGCCGATCGCACCAGTGTTGCCGGCACCCGCGTGGTGGTCGGCGCCTGGGGCTACACCGTGGGAGCCGAGCGCTGGTTCGCGCAGACCGACGCGCGCGATCGCAATCGCGGCGTGTACGCCTTCATCGATGCGCCGCTACGCCGCGAAGCCGGTGACGACGCGCAGGGGCTGAACGGCTTCCTGCGGGTGGGTTCCGCGCGCGAAAGCGTCAACCAGACCGGCCGCTATCTCGGCGCAGGTCTGGTTTATACCGGGTTGCTGCCGGGTCGTGATGCGGATCAACTGGGGCTGGCGGTAGCGGCGGCGTTCAATGGCGACACCTTCAAGCGCGCGCGTCGCGCCGCGGGGTTGCCGGTGGACCGCGCCGAGGTCAATCTCGAACTGTCCTACCGCATGCCGATCACCGACTGGCTGACGCTGCAGCCGGATCTGCAATACATCATCGACCCCGGCGCGCAGGGCGAACTGAAGAATGCGCTGGTGCTGGGGTTGCGCTTCGAGATCGGGCAGGCGTTCGGGGTGGATTGAACGCCGCGTCGGCGGCGCTCAGATCGCGGTGGTCGCGCGTGGCGCTCCGCGCCAGGGCACGAACTGCGCCAGCAGGCCACTCGCCGCCAGCGTCCATACGATCAAGGCACCGGTTGGCAGATCCAGAATGGCCGACAGCACCAGTCCCATGCCGTAGCCGCAGGCGCCGATCAGATAGGCCGCGATCAGGCGGCGTGGGCCATCGGTGCCCACTGTCGCCAGGGACGGAACGATCAGGCTGGCAAACACCAGATACACGCCCACCAATTGCACCGAGACCGTGATCGCCAGCGCGAACAGGCCGTAGAACAACATACCGCCGAGTTCGCCACGGCGCCAACCGATCACCGCCAACACTGCCGCCGACAACAACGCGGCCGGCCACAGTTGGTTCATGCTCACCCACAGGATCTGTCCGACCAGCAGGTCTTTGAGGTGTTCGCCGCCGTGCGGATTGTTGGCAAGCAGCAGCAACGCACCGGTGGCTGCCAGTGCGAACAGGGTGCCGATCAGCGGCTCCTGGAACTGCGGCCAGCGGCGGTCGGTGAAGGCCAGTAAGCCGGCTCCGGCCAACGCGGCGATGGCGGCGGCGCTTTGCACCGCCAGACCGTGTTCGGGTACGCCCAGGTACTGGGCCAGGATCACGCCCAATGCCGCTACCTGCGCGATCGCCAGATCGATGAAGATGATGCCGCGCGACAGCACCAGCCGACCCAGCGGCACGTGGGTGGCGAGCACGATCAGTCCAGCCACCGCGGCCGGGCCGAGAATGCCGGCGTCCAGTCCGTCCCAATTCAAGGCGATGCTCATTTTGCCGCCGCCAGCAGCTTGTCGAGGGTGGAGTCGAACAGCCCGAACAGATCCTTGGCCTGGTCATCGCCGCCGACCGTGAACGGCAGCACCAGCGCGGGCACTCCGGTGCGCTCGGACAACCATTGGCCGGCCTTGGGGTCCTGATAGGCAGCGCTGACGATGGCGAAGGCATGTTCGCTGCGGGTGAGCTCGACCAGACTGGCGAGGTGGCCGCTGGTGGGCGGCACGCCCGGCTTGGGTTCGAGCGCGCCGATCTGTTCGATGCCCAACCAGGTCAGCAGGTACACCCAACTGGCATGATGCACCACCACCTTGCGTCCGCGCAGCGGCGCTGCCTTGGCTTCCCAGGCGCCGATCGCGGTTTGCCAGCGCTTGCCGAAATCATCCAGGCGTTGCGTGTACAACGCCTGCTGCGTCGGGTCCAGCTCGCCCAGTCGGGCGGACAATGCCTTGGCGACGATCAGTACCCGATAGGGGTCGAGTTGCACATGCGGGTTGCCCTGCGGATGCACGTCGCCTGCGGCGCGGTCGAGTTTGGCCGGGCGCTCCAACGTGGCGACCTGCTCGGCGGCATAGAACACGCCGTTGCCCGATGCCACTTTCGGATTGCCGGCTTGCTGCACCAGTGCCGGCAGCCAGCCGATTTCCAGCTCGGCGCCCGAACACACCAGCAAGTCGGCGCGGCGCACCTTGGCGATCAGGCTGGGGCGGGCTTCGATGGCGTGTACGTCCTGCAACGCGGAGGTGGCGACATCGACGTCCACCGCGTTGCCGGCCAGTTCGTCGAGCAGTGCGCCCCACTCGGGCTCGCAGGTGAATACCTTGAGCTTGGCGTGGGCCGGAGCGGCCACGACGGCAAGCAGCAGCGTGCAAATCAGCAGTCGTTTCACGAGGGGCACCTCAGAATTTGTGCGCGCCGTGCGCGCCCATGTTGACCTGGTACTGCAGGGAGATGACGTTGTCCACGGCATCGCGATTGGGTTGGTCGTGGCTCAGTTGCAGGCGCACCAGACTGAATTCGCTGTTGAGCCAGGTCAGCATCAGCGTGTGCCGGCTGGGCTCGTAACCGGTCGCCAGCGGCAGGCCATTGTCCGACCACAGGCGGTCGTAGCGATAGCCGGTCTCCCAGTGCCGGTTGATGCGGTACACGCCCTGCACATAGGCGCCCCAGCGCTGGCCGTTCCAGCGTTGCGCCGGCGCCTCGCCGTTCGGATCGTCGAGCCAGCCGTTGCGATCCTCGGCAAACACCTCGCTGCGCAAGGTCAGACCGCCGTCCTTGAAGTTGCCCTGCGGCGCCCACTTCCAGGTGAGGTCGGCGATGTAGAGGTCGGCGTTGCCGCTGAAGCCGTCCTCGGCATGGTTGGCATCGGTGTGCAGGGTGGACAGGCCCGCCAGCCACGACTGCTCGCTACCGATGTCGCCGCCGAAATGCACGAACGCGGTCTTGGTGCCGACACCGCCGTTGCCGCCGCCGCCGCCGGGAAAGCGCTGGCCACGCAGCACCTCGCCGCCGACTTCGACGAACAACTCGGTCGGGGCCACCCAGCGCAGTTGCACGCCGTCGTCGAAATACTGATTGCCCAGGAACGATTGGCTGACCAGCGGGCGGTCGCTGAACTGGTCGGTATGGGTGTGATGGCTGTTGAGGTAACCGATGTTGGAGAAGAAGCGACCGGTGCGCAGGGTGAGCCCGCCGGGCAGGCTCAGCGCGTCGATGTAGGCTTCCTCGATGCCGATTTCGTCGTTGCCGTCCTCGCTGCCCACGGCGAGGGTGAGCTGGCCGTAGAACTTGTCGTCGATATTGGCTGCCATCGCCAGTTCGCTCTCGCCCAGCCCCAGCCCCTGCTCCAGCGGCCCGCCTTCGCCCACGATCGGGAATCCGGCACGGTCGTAGCGTGCCGGCGGCAGCGAATGATGCGCATAGGTGCCGTTGAGCACCAGGCTGATCGCCGGATTGAACGCATTGCCGTTGGCGCCGACCGGTGCGCTGCTTGCGCTGGGTGGTGGCGCGCTGGCCTGGGCCAACGTGGTGTCCTGTTGCTGCTGGCGGATCTGCGCCAGCGCCTCGCGCGCCTCGCGCGCTGCACCGATCGCTTGTTCGGCCTGCTCGCGCAGCGCCTGCGATTGTTGTTCGAGTTGAGCAATGCGGGCTTCCAGTGCTGCCACCTGTTCGGCGGTCACCGGCTCGGCGGCGTGCGCCGAAACGGATATCAGGGCGGCCGCCAGGGCGGCGGCAAGCGTGTCGGAGCGCATTCGGAGTCCTGCGATGAAGGTGATCGAATGCGAATGTTATATCATTACAAAGTGAGCTGCCAGCGGTATGCGCGACCGGCTACTCCGCTGCGCTTTTGGGCTCGGCCGTCGCCATCAGCTCCGCAACCGGCCGCGTGCGTCGACGTGACAACCACGGGTGCGCAAACACCGCCGCCAGGATCACCGCCACCCCGAGGTAAAACGCGGGCGCCAGTTCGCGTTGTTCGCCCAGCAGCACCACTGCCAGCGCAACGGCGTAAACCGGTTCCAGGTTGATCGCCAGTTGTGCGCTGTAGGCGCTCAGGTGGCGCAGCGCTACCAACGACAGCGCAAACGGCAGCAAGGTGCAGGCCAGTGCCAATGCCAGCAACAGGGAGGCGTCGCGCGGGCTCGGCAATGTCGTGATCCCGGCGCTGCCCAGCAATGGCGCCAGCAGGGTCAGGAACACCACGCCAGCACCGAGTTCCACACAGGTCACCGTCAGCGGATCGGCGCGTTCCACCAGACGCTTGTTGAACGCGCCGAACACCGCCACCAGCAACGCCGAGAGCGTGCCCACTACAATCCCCACGCCCATGCCGGCGGGCACTCCGCCCACCACCAGTGCGACTCCTGGCACCACTGCCACGCCCAGCCACAGCTCGCGCGGCACGAACGCGCGGCCGGTGATGCGTGGTTCCAGCAGTGCCATGAACACCGGAGCCAATGCGATGCAACTCACCGCCACCGAGGCGTTCGACAGCTTGATCGCGGCATAGAAGGTGAGCCAGTGCAGCGACACCAGCACGCCGATGCCGGTGTAGGCCAGCAGCAGGCGCCGAGGCAGTGCGCGCATGCCGCGCCAGACGCGCGGCACCAGCAACAGCGCGCAGGTCACTATCGCCATGCGCCACCACACCAGCGCCAGCGCCGGCAGCGAAATCAGCTTGCCGAGAATGGCGGTGAACCCCCACAGCAGCACGCACAGATGCATCTGCCACAGAGCTTTACGGGTGGTGGGCATCGCGGGTGCTGGTCGAGGGGCAAGGCAGGCAGTTTAGGCGAGCCGGAGCGTGCCCGTGTGTGAGCGCGCTGGCGTGCGACAGTGGCGTGTCGCTGCGACCAATCGCCGCGTTGGTGCATCATTCTCCGGTTAGCCAACCGCTGCACTCCTCTAAGGATGGATCGATGATCGGATCGAATCTGCTGGCGCGTCACTCCTGGCTGCGCTGGCTGCTGGCCGTTGTCGCGCTGCTGATCCTGCTGATCGTCTGGCGCTGGCAACGCGACGGCGCCGCGCCGCGCTATCGCACCAGTGCGGTGGATCGCGGCAGCATCGCGTTGGTCATCTCCGCCACCGGCAATCTCAAGGCGCGCTCGACGGTGGACGTGGGTACGCAAGTTTCCGGTCAGGTGCAGACGGTGTCAGTGGACTTCAACGATCCGGTGCGCAAGGACCAGATCATCGCCACCATCGACCCGGCCAATTTTCATTCGCGGTTGACCCAGGCCGAGGCCGATCTGACGTCTGCGCATGCCAACCTCGTCGCCGCGCAAGCCAATCTGGGCGAGGCCACGGCGACGCTGCGCAACCTGGATGCGGACTTCACCCGTAAACAGCAGGTGTTCGAGCGTCAGCTCATCTCGCGCAGCGATTTCGACGCCGCGCTGGCGGCGCGCGATCAGGCGCGCGCGCGGCTGGAATCGGCGAAGGCCGGCATCAAGGTGGCGCAGTCGCAGGTGGCACAGCGCGAGGCGGCGGTGGTGAACGCGCGCTTGGATGTCGAGCACAGCATCATCCGCTCGCCGGTCGATGGCGTGATCCTGTCGCGTACGATCGAGCCGGGGCAGACCGTAGCCGCCAGTTTCCAGACCCCGGTGCTGTTCTCGATCGCCGAGGACCTGCGCCAGATGCAGCTCGATCTGAGCATTGACGAGGCCGACGTAGGGCAGGTGCGCGAGGGCTTGCCGGTACGCTTCACCGTGGATGCCTTTCCCGGTCGCGATTACCAGGGCGTGGTGCGGCAGGTGCGGCTGGCCGCCACCAATACCGCCAATGTGATCACCTACCCGGTGGTGGTGGCGGTGGACAATCCCGATGGCAGTCTGTTGCCGGGGATGACCGCCAATGCCGAGGTGCAGGTGAGTCGTCGCGACGACGTGTTGCGGGTCGCCAACGCGGCGCTGCGTTATCGCCCCGTGGGCTACCAGGCTCCGACGCCGGGCGAGGGTGCCGAGCGCCCCGGCGCAGCGGGTGCTGGCCGCGCGGGCGGCAACCCGATGGCGTCGTGGGACGAACTTGCCGAGCGCCTGCAACTGAGCGACGCGCAGCACGAGCAGATGCGCGCGGCATTGAGCGCGGCGTTGCAGGGCCTGCGCGCCCAGAATGGCGGCGCCGCGCCGAGCGAGGAGCAGCGTCGCAAGCGCTTCGCCCAGGCCATCTCCGCCGCGCTGCAGCCGTTGCGCGCGCAGTTGTCGGCGCCGCAGCAGGCGGCGCTGGACGCGGAACTGACCTTGCAGGCCAATGCGCGCCGGGTTGCGGTATGGGTGCTGCGCGGCGGCAAGCCGCAACAGGTACCGGTGCGGGTGGGGCTGGCCGACAGCAGCACCAGCGAAGTGTTGGGCGGGCTCGAGGCCGGTACCGAGGTGATCGTGGGCGAACCGGCGACCCCATGAACGCACTGCCGGCCACCGCAACGTTGCCGATCATCCGCATCGAGCATATCGGCAAGGTCTACCACGCCGGTGAGCCCGGCGAAGTGCGGGCGCTGAGCGACGTGTCGCTGAGCATCGCGGCCGGCGAGTTCGTTGCGATCATGGGACCGTCAGGCTCCGGCAAGTCCACCCTGATGAATCTGATCGGCTGTCTCGACACCCCCAGCAGCGGCCGCTACTGGTGTGGTGGGGTCGATGTGGCAACGCTGGACGCGGCCGGTCGCGCGCAACTGCGGTTGCAGCAGATCGGCTTCGTGTTCCAGGGCTTTCATCTGCTGCCGCGACAAAGCGCCCTGGAGAACGTGATGCTGCCGCTGGTGTACGCCGGAGTGCCGCGCGCACAGCGCATGCAAAAGGCACAGCAGGCGTTGGCGCAGGTGGGTCTTGCCGATCGTGCCAGCCATCGCCCGACCGAGCTTTCCGGTGGGCAGCAGCAGCGTGTGGCGATCGCGCGCGCACTGATCAACCGCCCCGCCATCGTGCTGGCCGACGAGCCTACGGGTGCGCTGGATTCGCGCACCGGCGAGGAGATACTGGCGTTGTTCAAGTCGCTGCAGCGCGAAGGCCATACCATCATCCTGATCACCCACGACCCCGCCGTGGCGCAGCACGCCGATCGCAGCTACCAGATTCACGATGGCCGCCTGCTGATGGCGGCGCCGTCATGAAGGCGTTCGACATCCTGGCGATGGCGGTCTACGCACTGCGCGGCAACTGGCTGCGCAGCCTGCTCACCGCGCTCGGCGTGATCATCGGCATCGCCGCGGTGATCGTGATGGTGGCGGTGGGGCGCGGCACCCAGGCCGAGCTCGATGCCACGCTGTCGCGGCTGGGTTCCAATCGCATCGAAATCTTCGCGGCCTCGGCGCGCAGCGGCGCGGTGCGGCTCGGCGCCGGCAGCATGAGCACGCTCACCACCGGCGACATCAAGGCGATCCGCGACGAGATTGCGCAGGTGCAGTACGTGTCCGGTCAGGTGCGCGGCAGCGGCCAGGCGATCTTCGCCGAGCGCAACTGGTCCACCAGTTGGAACGGTGTGATGGCGGATTTCTTTCCGATCAACAATTGGCAACTCAGCGAGGGCGAGTGGTTCGCGCCGCGCGACTACGCCGGCGCCGCCAAGGTAGCGATCATCGGCAGCACCGTGCGCGACAAGTTGTTCGAAGGCGGCGAGGCGGTCGGCGCCACCATCCGGTTGTCGCGGATTCCGCTGCGCGTGGTGGGCGTGTTGCAATCCAAGGGGCAGAGCGGCTGGGGTGGCGACGCCGACGACGTGATCATGGTGCCGCTGGAAACCGCGCGGCGCCGGCTCAGCGGCGCGGTCGGCGTGTCCGCCGACGGAGTACAGCAGGTTTCGGTGGGCACCGCGCGTGCCCAGGACTTGGTGGCGGTCGAGCAGCAACTCGGCGAACTGCTGCGGCAGCGTCATCGCATCGCGCCCGGCGGCGAAGACGATTTCATGGTGCGCAACCTGTCGGAAATCGTCTCCACCCGCACCCAGACCACGCGCCTGATGTCGCTGCTGCTGGGCGCGGTCGCCAGCATCTCGCTGCTGGTCGGTGGCATCGGCATCATGAACATCATGTTGGTGTCGGTGACCGAACGCATCCGCGAAATCGGTCTGCGCATGGCAGTGGGTGCCGGCCCGCGCGAGATACGCCTGCAGTTTCTGGCCGAGGCGATGGTGATCTCGCTCGGCGGCGGCGTGATCGGCATCGCCCTGGGCGTGGCGGGCGCCTACCTCACCGCAAGCCTGTCGGCGCTGCCGGTGCAACTGGACGCCCCGGTGATCGCACTCGCCACCGCGTTCTCTGTCGCCACCGGGCTGTTCTTCGGCTACTACCCGGCGCGCAAGGCGTCATTGCTCGATCCAATCGAAGCGCTGCGCCAGTGAGCGGGGCCGTGCGCAGTCGTCCGCGAGCGGCCTCCCACAACAGCAAGCGATGTCATGATTTCCCGAGTCCCGAGTCCCGAGTCCCGAGTCCCGAGTCTCGAGTCTCGACCGAGCGCAGCGAGCGATGTCGCGTAGCGACCGAATCCCGAGTCCCGACTGACACTCACCCCTCGCGCCGATTTGCGCGCGCCGCCACCCACGCCGCCAATACCGCCGATGCGTAGGGAATCGATTGCGCCGCCAGGATCACGCTCCACAACTGCGATTCCAGCACTTCGCTGCCGGGAACGGCGGCGACTCCGATGATGCCGGCCAGCAGCGCCAGCAGCATCAGCGTCTCCTCGCGCACCGCGGTCAGCGCGTTCGGGCGGCGGTTCAGGCGACGGCGCTTGGCGGTGCGGGTGAACGGGTGCTCGCGTGCCACCAGGCCGCGGAAGATGCCGCGCGCGATGGCATGACTCAACGCCATGCTGGCGAGTGAGGCACGCAAGGTATCGCCCCAACTGCTGGGCACGCAGGCGCGGTACAGCACCACGCCGAACACCGCTTTGGCGACGAAGAAGCCGAGCACCGGAATCAGGAACAACTGATGCGGCAGGGCAAACAGGCCCGGCGCCGCCAGCATGCCCACCGTCCACACCAGCGACATCAGGGTGAATGCCAGATGCAGGGCATCGGCAAACCACGAGAACCAGCCGGTGAGGAAGTGGTAGCGCTGGCCGCGAGTGAGCTGTTTGCCAACTACCAGCTCGCGCCAGTGCCGGCGCAGGATCTGCATGGCGCCGAACGCCCAGCGAAAGCGCTGCGTCTTGTAGGCGGTGAAATCGGCAGGGGTGACGCCGCGGCCGAAGATCTCGTCCACGTAGACGGTCTCGTAACCCGCCTCCATCACCCGCAGGCCCAGTTCGGCGTCTTCGCAGATGCACCACTGCGCCCAGCGCAGGCGGTCCATCAGATCGCGCCGGATCATGGTCATGGTGCCGTGCTGGATGATCGCATCTCGTTCGTTGCGATGGTGCATGCCGATCCGGAAGAAGCCGTCGTACTCCCAGTTGCACATGCGCCGGAAGGCGTTGTCCTGCCACTCCCGATGCGCCTGCGGCGCCTGCACCACGCCGACCTTGGGCTGCTCGAAATACCCCACCAGCGCGCGCAGCCAATCGGGCCGCACCACGTAGTCGGAGTCGATCACCGCGATCACCTGCGCCGCCGGGTCGGTCTGCTCCAGCGCGTAGTTGAGCGCGCCGGCCTTGAAGCCTGGCCATGGCGCCAGGTGGAAGAAACGAAAGCGCGCGCCGAGGGTCGAGCAATACGCCTGCACCGGCTTCCACACGGCTTCGTCGGCGGTGTTGTTGTCGATCACCAGCACTTCGAAGTCCGGATAATCCAGCGCCGCCAGACTGTCGAGCGTCTGGATCACCATTTCCGGCGGCTCGTTGTGGCACGGCACGTGGATCGAGACCATTGGCGCCGGGGTCGGCAAGCTGGCAAGCGGCGCGAAATGGCGGCGCCAGCCGCCGCGCTGCCACAGCGCTTCGGTGAATTCGAAGCCGTTGATCAGCATGATCGCCACGATCGCCACCTGTGCCGGCAGCAGCAGGCCCAGCATCATCCAGTCGAAGGGATCGAGGTAGAAATCCAGCGGCAGGCTGACCGACCAGGTCAGCACCGCCACGTTGGCCTGTATCAGCGCGCAGAAGAACAACCGTCCCGGCAGGCGCAGGTGACGGAAGCGCAGCGCGAACCACAGCATCGGCAGCAGCGCGATCAGCGCCGCGATCACCGCCTTGTCGCGCCAGTCCGGGTCCAGGTCCACTGGCCCGACCAGCGGAAACTTGGCCTCACGGGCGGCGTCGAAGATGCCCCAGTAGGCGCCGACGCGGCCCTCATTGGCTTCCTTCCACGGCTGGTCGAAGGCTTCCATCAGGAAGTAATCGAGCTTCTGTCGCTGCGCTTCGCGCAGGAATTCGCGGATGAACAGGCCCTCGTTGGAGCGCGAGGCGATGGCGTTGCGATAACGATCGCCATTGCTAGGCCAGCCGATTTCGCCGATCAGGATGGGCTTGTCGGGGAATTGGACGCGCAGTTCCTTGTAGCGGCGCATGGCCTGGGCAATCGCGCCGCGGCGCGGCACGCCTTCCCAGTAGGGCAGCAGGTGCACGGTGATGTAATCGACGTGACGCGCCAGTTCCGGATACTTCAGCCAGATGTGCCATGGCTCGGCGGTGGACACCGGCACCGATAACGCGCTGCGGGCACGGTCCAGGTAGGCCATCAACTGGCGTGGCGTCAGGTCGTCGCGCAGCAGTGCCTCGTTACCGATGATGGCGCGGTGGATGTTGTCGTTCTCGCGCACCGCCTTGACCAGCGCGATCAGCTCGCGCTCGCTGTTGTCGCTGCGCCAGTCGACCCAGGCGCCAGCGGTGACGTCGAGCTTGGCTTCGCGGGCGGCGGCAAACACGTGATCGCTGTCCGAGGCCGCATACAGACGTATGCGCGGGGTGTATTGCGCCAACATCAGCATGTCGGCGCGGATTTCCTCGGGCGATGGAAACTGGAAAGTGATCGGGCTCTGGTCGCGCCGGTAGAACGACGCCGCCAGACCGCCGACGCGGTCGTCCCAGTCCGGAGGGCTGACCGGGCGGTTGGCTACCGCCCACACCACGAGGTTGGCTGCAGCGATGCTCAGCGCAATCAAAACCGCCACCAGCCACCGTGTGCCGGTGGCCGTTCCGGACGTCGCCATACTTGCCTTGTTCGATAGGGTTGGCGGCGTACTTTACCGGTTTGCGTCAGGCAGTGCGGGTGGCACGCTTGCGGTCGTTCTCGGTGCGGTGTTTCTTGCGCAGGCGGATGCCCAGCGGGGTCACTTCCACCAGTTCGTCGTCGTCGATGAATTCCAGCGCCTGCTCCAGCGAATACTTCACCGGCGGCACCAAGCCCTCGTCGTGGTCCTTGCCGGAGGCGCGGAAGTTGGTGAGCTGCTTGCCGCGCAGGGCGTTGACGGTAAGGTCGTTGTCCTTGGCGTGGATGCCGACGATCTGGCCTTCGTAGATTTCCTCGCCCGGCTCGATCATCAGGCGGCCGCGCTCCTGCATCGCAATCTGCGCATAGGCGGGCGAGGGGCCGGTGCCGTTGGAGATCAGCACGCCGTTCTGGCGCTGGCCGATGTTGCCCTCGGCGCGCGGGCCGTAGTGGTCGAACACGTGGAACAGCAAGCCGGTGCCGGCGGTGATGGTGCGGAACTCGGTCTGGAAGCCGATCAGCCCGCGTGCCGGAATGATGAAGTCCATGCGCACGCGACCCTTGCCGTCCGGCTCCATGTTCTGCAGCAGTGCCTTGCGCTCGCCCAGGCGCTGCATCACGCCGCCCTGGAACTGCTCCTCCAGGTCCACCACCAGGCTCTCGTACGGCTCCATCTTCTGGCCGTCGATTTCCTTGATGATCACTTCCGGGCGCGACACCGCCAGTTCGTAGCTCTCGCGCCGCATGGTTTCGATCAGGATCGACAGGTGCAGCTCGCCGCGGCCGGAAACCTTGAATTTGTCGGCGTCGTCGGTGTCTTCCACCTTCAGCGCCACGTTGTGCTGGGTCTCGCGCATCAAGCGGTCGCGCAACTGGCGCGAGGTGAGGAACTTGCCGCCGCTGCGGTCCTTGTTGCCGGCGAACGGTGAATCGTTGACCTGGAAGGTCATGCTGATGGTCGGCTCGTCGACCGACAGCACCGGCAGTTGCTCGGGCGCCGACGGATCGCACACGGTCTCGGAAATGCCCAGCCCTTCGATGCCGGAGATCGCAATGATGTCGCCGGCGCTGGCCTGCTTCACCTCGATCCGCTCCAGCCCGAGGAAGCCCAGCACCTGCAGCACCTTGGCGTTGCGCGTCTTGCCCTCGCGGTCCACCACGGTGACCGGCATGTTGGTGCGCACGGTGCCGCGCTGGATGCGGCCGATACCGATCACGCCCACGTAGTTGCTGTAGGACAGCGAGGTGATGCGCATCTGGAACGGGCCGTCCGGGTCCACCGGCGGCGGGGTGACGTGCTTGACGATGGTCTCGAACAGCGGCGTCATGTCGCCCGAGCGCACGTCCGGATCGAGCCCGGCATAGCCGTGCAGGGCGGAGGCGTAGACGGTGTGGAAGTCGAGTTGCTCGTCGCTGGCGCCGAGCCGGTCGAACAGATCGAAAGTCTGGTTCAGCACCCAGTCCGGACGCGCGCCGGGGCGGTCCACCTTGTTCACCACCACGATCGGCTTGAAGCCCATCGCGAAGGCTTTCTGGGTCACGAAGCGGGTCTGCGGCATCGGCCCGTCCATCGCGTCCACCAGGATCAGCACCGAGTCCACCATCGACAGCACGCGCTCCACCTCGCCGCCGAAGTCGGCGTGGCCTGGGGTATCGACGATGTTGATGCGGTATTCCACCCCGTCCGGCGCCTTCCAGCGGATCGCCGTGTTCTTGGACAGGATGGTGATGCCGCGTTCCTTTTCCAGATCGTTGCTGTCCATCATGCGGTCGGTGGTGACCGTACGCTCGGCAAAGGTGCCGGACTGCTTGAGCAGTTGATCGACGAGGGTGGTCTTGCCATGGTCGACGTGGGCGACGATGGCGATGTTGCGCAGATTCTGGATAGGCATGACCGGGCCGGCACCACAATGGGCGCATTGGAGAAGGGGAGCCGGCCATTATACTCTGAGAGCGTGACTGGCTGCTTGCTGCCCGCTTCGCCCACTGGAAACCCCGATGCTGAACGACCCGATCACCCGCTGGGCCATCGTCCTGGACGTGCTTGCCGCCATCATGCTGGCGCTGGGCCTGCTGGCGCTGTATGCGCCGTCCGCCGTGGGGATGGGCCCGCTGGCCGACCGCACGTTGGCGCTGGCGCTGGTCGTATTCGGCGCGGTGGGCTGGATCGTGGCGGCCGGCATGCTGGTGTCCCGCCTGATCGCCGCACGTCGTCCCAAACCCTGAAACTGGAGTCTGCTCATGAGCGTTGTCGCCGTATTCGATACCAACCGCGGCACCATCCGCGTCGACCTGTTCGCCGACAAGGCGCCGCTGACCGTGGCAAGCTTCGTCAACTTGGCGCGCCGCGGCTACTACGACGGCCTGACCTTCCACCGCGTGATCCCGAACTTCATGATCCAGGGCGGTTGCCCCGAAGGCAGCGGTCGCGGTGGTCCCGGCTATCGTTTCGAGGACGAATGCCGCCCCGACCTGCGTCACGACCGCCCCGGCATCCTGTCGATGGCCAATGCCGGCCCTGGCACCAACGGTAGCCAGTTCTTCATCACCCACGGCCCCACCAACTGGCTGGACGGCAAGCACACCGTATTCGGCGCGGTGCAGACCGACGCCGACCAGAAAGTGGTGAACGCGATCCAGATGGGCGACACCATCAACCACCTCACCATCGAAGGCGACGCCGACGCCGTGCTGGCCGCCCAGGCCGAGCGCGTGGCGGAGTGGAATCGCGTGCTCGGCTGATACGAGGACGCGTGATGTGTGGGGGCGCGCTTGCGCGCGACGGGCGCGGCAGTCGCCCGCAAGCGGCCTCCCACAAAGACCAGAAGCAGCCACCTCGTGCGCTACAACGCCCTTGTGGGGCTCCCGTGGAAGCGCGCTCGCGCGCGACAGGTGCGATGGGCTTGCCTTATCGGTGGCATCGCATCAGGCATGACTCGCCAGCAGGCGTCATGGCATATCTGGTCACCCAGGGCCGCATGATAGAATTCGCCGCTTAACGCGGTGCCCATCCTATCTACCTGACTTGCCCTATAAACGAGGACTCCCATGCTCCAACTTGCCCAGCGAATGAGCCGCGCCAAGCCCAGCGCAATCATGGTGATTGCCGACAAGGCCAAGCGCCTGAAAGCCGAAGGCCGCGACATCATCAGCTTCTCGATCGGCGTGCCGAATTTTCTCCCGGGCGAGCACGTCTACGCCGCCGTGCGCGAAGCGCTCACCCACGACAGCGGCCAATACGGCAGCAACCGTGGCGCCGACGCCCTGCTCGATGCCTTCCTCGCGCACATGCAGGCGCTCGGCCTGACCGGCTACACCCGCAAGAACTGCAGCACCGGCATCGGCGCCAAGCACGTGCTCTACAACCTGTTCGAGGCCCTGCTCAACGAAGGCGACACCATCGCCTTCCCGACCCCGTACTGGACCAGCTACCTCGACATCGCCGAGATCGTCGGCGCCAACGTGCTCACCCTGCCGTGCCGCGCCGAGCAGAACTACAAGCTCACCCCGGCCCAGCTCGATGCCGCGCTCGCCAGCAAGCCCAAGGTGTTTTTGTTCAACAACCCGTCCAACCCCACCGGCATGGTCTACAGCCGCGACGAGATCGCCGCCCTGGCGGACGTGCTGGTGCGTTACCCGGAAACCTGGATCATCTCCGACGACATCTACAACACCATGGTGTTCGACGGCTTGGGCTACACCAACTTCCTGCACTGCCGGCCCGAATTGCGCGATCGCGTGATCTTCGTCGACTCGCTGTCCAAGACCTACGGCATGCCCGGCTGGCGCGTCGGCTTCATGGCCGGCCCGGAAGCCGTGGCCAATGCGGTGACCACGCTCAACTCCAACCACATCACCAACATTCCGGAGATGACCACCGCCGCCGCCATTGCCGCCCTCTCCGGCCCGCAAGACGTGCCGGCGCAGCGTTGCGCCGAGTTCCAGCAAAAGCGCGATCAGGTGGTAGCCGCGCTCACCGCCATTCCCGGCGTGGTCTGCCCCAAGCCGCAGGGCGCGTTCTACGTGTTCCCCGACATCTCCTGCGGCTTCGGCAAATCGCACAACGGCGTGCTTATCGCCGACGACGTGGCGCTGTGCGCCGCGCTGCTGGAAGCCAAGGGCGTGGCCTGCGTGCCCGGTTCCGCCTTCGGCGAACCCAACGCCCTGCGCATCAGCTACACCTGCCCGACGCCGCAACTCGCCCCAGGCCTGGAGCGCATCCAGGCGTTCTTCGCCGAGTTGCAGTAACGCGCGTTTCGTCGATCACATTCAAGGATCAACCCCATGACCACCAAAGCCCCCCTCCGCGTCGCCATCACCGGTGCCGCCGGCCAGATCGGCTACTCCCTGCTGTTCCGCATCGCCTCCGGCGAAATGCTGGGCAAGGACCAGCCGGTGATCCTGCAACTGCTCGAACTGCCGATGGACAAAGCCCAGGCCGCGCTCAAGGGCGTGATGATGGAGCTTGAAGACTGCGCCTTCCCGCTGCTGGCCGGCATGGTCGGCACTGCCGATCCGATGGTGGCGTTCAAGGATGCCGACGTCGCCCTGCTGGTGGGCGCCATGCCGCGCGGTCCCGGCATGGAGCGCAAGGATCTGCTGCTCAAGAACGCCGAGATCTTCACCGTGCAGGGCAAGGCGCTCAACGCCGTTGCCAGCCGCAATGTGAAGGTGCTGGTGGTGGGCAACCCCGCCAACACCAACGCCTACATCGCCATGAAGTCCGCGCCCGATCTCGACCCGCGCAACTTCACCGCCATGCTGCGGCTCGACCACAACCGCGCACTCAGCCAGCTCGCGCACAAGGCCAGCGTACCGGTGGGCGACATCCAGCGCCTGATCGTGTGGGGCAACCACAGCCCCACCATGTATCCCGACTACCGCTTCGCCACCGTCAACGGCAAGCCGCTCAAGGATGCGATCAACGACGACGCCTGGAACCGCGACACCTTCATTCCCACCGTCGGCAAGCGCGGCGCCGCCATCATCGAAGCGCGCGGCCTCTCCTCCGCCGCCTCCGCCGCCAACGCCGC
>JANRIF010000172.1:0-2861 GCA_033765245.1 Lysobacteraceae bacterium | reverse complement strand
TGCAGCTTGCCGCGTGCGTCGTCGCGGTAGTAGTACGCCTCCAGGCCGGCGCGGTGCAGGGCTCGGTACAGCGGTTCGGCGACGTCCACGTCGCTGCCGCGCACCGAGATCGCCACGTCGTGGCGCATGCGCGGCTCGGCCGGGTTGCGGGTGCGCTGCCACGGCAGCATGCGGTCGTCGCGCGGGTGGCCGATGCGTTCGGCGGGCAGGTCGTCGGGGCGCTGGTCGTCGATCAGGCAATGCTCGCGGAAGAACGCCAGCGGCCCGCCCTCGCCCAGCAAGGCATCGCGCAGGCGCGGCGCCATGCCGGCCTCGTCGCGGCTCAGCAGTTCGAAGTACAGGCTGCCCGCATAGGAGATAGCGGGCTCGCCGCGCGCGTTCTCAAAGTCGAACGGGACGTACTGGATGCGCAGCAGAAATGGATCGCCGGGCGATTCGCCGGGCGCGGGCGCGCGGGCATCCTTGCGCCAGTGGTGTTCGCGGTCGAATGCCGGCGTCCAGAGTATCTGCACGCCAGCGCGCCAGAAGTGATACTGCGGGTGCCAGCGGATCGCCGGGCCGCGCTCGCCTTCGGCCTTGCCGGGGCCGTCCGCATTGGCATCCCCGCCCAGGGCCAGCCAGTGCGGCAGGCGCTGACCTTCGTCGCCGTCGTGCAGGCCATACCTCAGCAGCCAGGCCATCGTCGCCTGCATGTCGGCCGCGCCGATCTGCATGCCGCCATCGCCGCTCAGCCGGAAGCTGTGATTGACGTAGCCCGGCGCCTGCCCCAGCAGCTCGAACCACTGCCCGCCAATGGCCGCGCGGATCGCCGGGTTGAGCGCCGGCAACAAGGCAGGGTTGAGCGCCTGCCAATGCCCCGAGCCGATCGGCAGACAGACGCCGCACTTGGCCAGCAGTTGCAGCAGTTGCGAGGTGTCCAGGCCGTCGGCGCGCAGTTCCCTGTCGAGCAGCCTGGTCAGTTCGGCTTCCGCGAACGCGCCCGCGTGCTCGCGCAGCGGCTTGTCGTAGCGGGTACACAGCGCGTAGATCGTCTCGGCCCCCAGCGCCTGATCCACGATCACATCGCCCTCGGCCTGCTCGTCCAGCCAGAACACCTGGCCGATCCGGTGCAGGTGCCGGGTCACTGCGTGCAGCACAGAGGGCTGGAACGCCAGTGCCGGGTACTGCTCACCGAGCCTGTCGTGCAGATGCTCGCGCCACTGCACAAAAGTGAACACCGGCCGCTCCGGACGCAGCCCGCCGCCGTTCAGCAGCGCCTCCACCGTGGCGTGAACGTCGCGGTAGAAGGCCGGCACCCGAATGCCCAACTGATCGGCCGAGGCGCCGAGTCGGCGCGCCAGTTCGGCGCGCAGGCCCTTGAAATCCGCATCATAGAGAAACGCCTCGCTGGCGCAGTCCAGGGCCAGCACCGGCAGCGTCCGCGCCTCGATCGCCGCACGATACGGCCCGGCCTGCTGCAACAGGTAATCGGTTTTGCTGCCCTTGGCGCCACTGTGGACCAGGATCACCGGCAAGCGCTCCGCCGCATCCTCCTTCAGACCCAAGGCGGCACGCACGTAGTCCAGCCAATAGCGGACTTCGCGGTACTCGTTCTCGCGCTCGAACGCTTCGCGCTCCGCGCCCGTCAAGCCTTTCTGATCGATCTCACCTTGCAGCCGCGCCGTATGCGTGTTGCGGTCGCAGCACACGATCACGAACACCGCGCCACTGGCGGCGAACAGGCGATGGGTGTTGTGGTAGATCTCCTGCCCGGCGAAATCCCAGATGTGGACCCGCCCGTGCCGCTGGCCGCCACCATGCGGCAGCGCGAACGCGCACTGCCACGGCCAGAACTGGATGCCGTGGGTGCTGGCGCTGCCCTTGCACGGGTCCGGCGCAAGCCCGCGCGCAGACTTGCGCGCCTGCGCATCCAGATCGGCCCATTGCAAGGCCTTGGCCAGCGTCGTCTTGCCGACCCGGCCCGAACCGAGCAGCAGCAGCTTGCTGGACAACAGTTCGGCCGGCGGCTGGCCCAGCCAGTGCAGGGCGCGCAGGGTGTCGATGACGTTGTCGTCGGCATCCGCGCTCAGATGCACCGGCCGCAGGTCCAGGCCGCGATACTCGCACAGTTTCTCGCAACCCTGCGTGACCAGATAGCGCAGCCCGCGCACCGGCTCGTGCCAGGCGCGCGGCGGGTCCGGGTCTTCGAGAATCGGCAGCGGTGGCAAAGCGGTCAGCGCCGCGCAGCCGTTGAGGTTGAGGTGGTTCAAGCGGCCGAAGCTACTCAAGTCCGGCAACGTATGCAGATTCGCGCAGTCCTTCAGCACCAGCTTGCGCAGCGGCGGGTCGTCGCCGCGCGCCGGCTCCTCCAACTCGTGCAATTGCGTGCAGCCCGCCAGCGTCAGTTCTTCCAGCTTCGGGCAGGCGCCGACCTTGGTGTTGATCGCTGAAGCGCGCAGCCCGGTGCAGCCATCGAGATGCAAAAAGCGCAGTGCTGGTGTATTGCCCGCCGGCAGTTGCTTGAGCGCGGTGCAGTCGGCCAGGTCCAGGGTTTCCAGGGTGTCCGGTAGCGCAGTCAGTGATTCGAGTTGTTGGCAGTGCCGGAGGTCCAGGCATTCCAGCTTGGCGGGTAGCTCTGGCAGCGCGTTCAGGCCCTCGATCGACCACAGGTGCAGATGCGTGATGGTTGGCCAGTGTGCCAGCACCTGCTGCCACAGGGCGTCGGTGATGGTGATCGGCTCGTTGGCATCGAGTGTGCCGATCACCACTCGGGTCACGATGTCCTGTGCGCCGGGCTTGTCCTCGGCATCGTGCCATTGCTGGCCATCCAGCGAGGACAGCGCGATCTCATTCATGGTGTCTCCGTTGTCGTGGCCCATCGC
>JANRIF010000169.1:0-12835 GCA_033765245.1 Lysobacteraceae bacterium | reverse complement strand
ATCGAGGTGCCGCACGAGTACGGCGGCGCCGGGCTCGACAGCATCGGTTACGTGCTGGCGATGATCGAGATCGCCGCCGCCGATTGCGCGCATTCCACCATCATGTCGGTCAACAACACGTTGTACTGCAACGGCTTGCTGAAGTCGGGCACGGAGGCGCAGAAGCACAAGTACGTCACTCCGATCGCCAGCGGTCAGGCCATCGGCGCCTATGCGTTGACGGAATCGCAGTCGGGCTCGGACGCGGTCAACATGCGCACCCGCGCGGTGCTCTCAAGCGACGGCAGCCACTACGTGATCAACGGCAAGAAGAGCTGGATCACTTCGGGGCCGGTAGCCAAGTACATCATGCTGTTCGCGGTCACCGATCCGGGCAAGGGCGCGCGCGGTATCAGCGCCTTCATCATCGACACCGAGCGTGAGGGTTTCCATCGCGGCAAGACCGAGCCCAAGCTCGGCATCCGCGCTTCGGCCACCTGCGAGATCGAGTTCGTCGATTACAAGGTGTCGGTGGAAGACCGCATCGGCGCGGAAGGCGAGGGCTTCCGCAATGCCATGGGCGTGCTCGATGCCGGCCGCATCGGCATCGCCTCGCAGGCAGTGGGTCTGGCGCGTGCCGCCTACGACGCCACGGTGGCCTACGTGAAGGAACGCAAAGCGTTCGGCCAGCCGATCGGCAGCTTCCAGATGACCCAGGCCAAGATCGCCGACATGAAGTGCCGGCTCGACGCCGCCACTTTGCTGACCTTGCGCGCGGCCTGGGCCAAGCAGCAGTCGGAAAAGACCGGCGGGCGTTTCTCGACCGAAGCCTCGGTGGCCAAGCTGGTAGCCTCCGAAGCGGCGATGTTCATCACCCACCAGGCAGTGCAGATCCACGGCGGCATGGGTTACTCGAAGGAGATGCCGCTGGAGCGCTACTTTCGCGACGCCAAGATCACCGAGATCTACGAAGGTACCAGCGAGATTCAGCGCTTGGTGATTGCGCGCAACGAGACGGGGTTGCGTTGAGGGTGAGCCGGGACTCGGGATTCGGTCGCTACGCGACATCGCCAGCTGCGCCGGCTACGCCTTCGCTTCACCGCTGCGCGGCTCGCTCGGTCGGGACTCGGGACTCGGGACTCGGGACTCGGGACTACAAGCTTGCGAACTTTCGCTTTGTGCTCTTGCATTGGCTTTTCCGAGTCCCCAGTCCCGAGTCCCCAGTCCCGGCTTCATAGGGTCCCGAGTCCCGGCTTCATAGGCTCCCAGCTTCACCATCACAACCCCAACACCGCCCACCCCAGCGCCACCGTGCCCACGGTGGCGGCGCCATAGCACAGCCGCGCGGAAAGGTGACGGGCGCCGGGAGTGCGCACGCCGAGGTCCTGCAGGGTCATGCGCAGACGATGCGCGGCGTGCCACAGCAACAACGCGATGATCCCGAACAGCGCGATCCGCGCCAGCGGATGGCCGGCGAATGCCAGCACCCGCGCGTGCGCCAGATCGGCGCTCGCCAGCACGTGCAGGCTGTCGAGCAGGAACACCAGCATCACCGCAGGCACCAGCAATGCCGCCAGCATGCCGCCCGCGGCGAACGGTAGCCACAGCAGGGGTTTGTTGGAAATGCTCATGTCAGGCTCCCGCCGCCAGCAGAATGATCACACTCAACACCAGCCACAGCAGGTAGTGCGCGGCGGCGATCCACATGCCCGGCACCTCGTTCACGCCGATGCGTAGCGGCATGGTGCGCGGCGCCAGCGCGAACCAGGTGATGCTGTGATACACCGCAAAGCCCAGTGCAATCACCTGCCACCCGATGGCAAGCGGCGATGCCAGCGCGTCGCGAAACGCTTGCCATGCCTCCGGCCCCTGGCCCAGCCGCAACAACGCCAACACCAGCAATGCGGCGAATGCGCCGATCGGGATGCAGCTCAGCTCGCGCAGCATGTAACGCAGGTAGCCGGGGTGGCGCAGCCACCAGTCGTTCGCCAACCGCGGTCGATAAACCGGTGTGCTCATGACGGGTCTCCTTTGCCGAGACGACGCGCAAACCAATCCAGGCTGCTGGCCAGCTTCATCTGCTGGATCGCACCGGCCGGATCGACGTGTTTTGGACACACCTCCGAGCATTCGCCGACGAAGGTGCATTCCCAGATGCCGTCGTCGCTGGCGGTGGTCTGCATGCGCTGGTAGGTGCCACCGTCGCGCGAATCGAGGTTGTAACGATGCGCCAGTGCCAATGCCGCCGGTCCCAGGTAGCCCTCGTTCAGCGCCACTTGCGGGCAGGCCGCGTAACACAGCATGCAGTTGATGCACATCGACAGGTGGCGGAACTGCGCCAGTTGCGCCGGGGTTTGCCGGTATTCGCCGTTGACTGGCGCCGGTTCGCGCGGGATCAGCCAGCTTTTCACTGCCTGCAGGTTGTTCATCAGGCGGTCCTGCTTGACCACCAGATCGCGGATCACCGGCAGGTTGCCCAGCGGCGCTACCCGGATGTGGTCGGGGTAGTCGCGCACGAATGCCTTGCACGAGAGCGTGGGCGTGTCGTTGATCATCATGCCGCAACTGCCGCACACCGCCATGTGGCACGACCAGCGATAGCTCAGGCTGCCGTCGAGGTGATCCTTGATGTAGTTCAGCGCATCCAGCACCACCCACTCTTCGTGGCAGGGCACCTGATAGCTCTGCCAGACCGGCTCGGCATCCTGCCCGGGGCGGAAGCGGAACACTTCCACCGTGATCGTGCGCAGAGCGTCGGGCGCCTGCGTGCTTGCCATGTTCTGGGTCGGGTTCATGACGCGGCTCCGCCATAGACCCGCTCGCCGGGCGGCCAGCGGGTGATCTTGACCGGCTTGTGCGAAATCTTGGGCGCGGCCTCGCCGCCGTAGCGCACGATGCTGTGCTGCAGGAAGTTGGCATCGTCGCGCTGCGGGAAGTCGAGCCGCTGATGCGCTCCGCGCGATTCACGCCGGGCCAGCGCGGCGTGCGCCATGGCCTCGCCAACCTCGAGCATGGCGCCCAGTTCCAGCGCCTGGAACAACTGCGTGTTGAACACGCTGCTGTGGTCGGCGATGCCGAGATTGCGATAACGCGCGCGCAGCCCGGCCAGGGCATCGCATGCCTCGCGCAGCGGCGCTTCTTCGCGATAGATGCCGGCAGCGCCTTCCATCAGCGCATGCAGTTCGTTGCGCAATCCGACGATGCTTTCGCCCACCGGCGAGCGCTCCATCAAGGCACGCACGCGGGAGAACGACGTCTCCACCTGGCTGCCGCACACTTCCGCGTTGCAACGGCTGGCGGCCTTGGCATGCGCCGCCGCCTGCAGCCCGGCACGGGCGCCGAACACCAGGATTTCGGTCAGCGAGTTGGAACCCAGGCGATTGGCGCCGTTGATGCTGACGCAGGCGCATTCGCCGGCCGCGAACAGGCCGTCGATGGCAGTGGCGGTGTCGAGATCGGTATCGATGCCGCCCATGGTGTAGTGCACCACCGGCCGTACCGGAATCGGTGCGTGCACCGGGTCCACGCCGACGTAGGCCCGCGCCAGTTCGCGCACCATCGGCAGGCGTTCGTTGATGTATTTTTCGCCGAGCTTGCGGATGTCGAGATACACCACGTCGCCGGCGTCGGTCTTGATGGTGCGGCCCTTGCGCTGCTCGTGCCAGAACGCCTGGCTGAGGCGGTCGCGCGGGCCCATTTCCATGGCCTTGCGGCGCGGCCACGGATCGGGCGGACCGAGGTTGTAGTCCTGCAGGTAGCGGTAGCCGTCCTTGTTGACCAGGATGCCGCCTTCGCCGCGTGCACCCTCGGTGATCAGGATGCCGGTGCCGGGCAGACCGGTGGGGTGGTACTGCACGAACTCGATGTCCTTGAGCGGCACCCCGGCGCGGTACGCCATCGCCATGCCGTCGCCGGTCTTGACCGCGCCGTTGGTGGTGAACGGGAACACCCGCCCGGCGCCGCCGGTGGCGATGATCACGCTGGGCGCGAGAAACACCATCGGCTCGCCGGTCTGCATGTGCAGCGCGGTGAGCCCGCCGATCTTGCCGTCGACCTGCAGCAGGTCCAGCGCAAACACCTCGTCGAAGCGCTGGATGCTGGGAAACTGCTGCGAGGTCTGGAACAACGTGTGCAGAATGTGAAAGCCGCTCTTGTCGGCGGCAAACCAGGTGCGCTCGTTCTTCATGCCGCCGAATGAGCGCACCTGTACGTGGCCGTCGTCGGTGCGGTTCCACGGGCAGCCCCAGTGCTCCAGCTCCAGCAGCGCCTTGGGGGCTTGTTCGACGAACAGGTCCACGGCGTCCTGATCGCACAGCCAGTCGCCGCCGGCGACGGTGTCGTGAAAATGATCTTCGAGGGTGTCCGGTGCGCGGATCACTCCGGCCGCGCCGCCCTCGGCGGCCACGGTGTGGCTGCGCATCGGATAGACCTTGGAGACCAGCGCCACGCGCAGCGCCGGGTCCTGCTGCGCCACGGCGATGGCGGCGCGTAGGCCGGCGCCGCCGGCGCCGACGATCACTACATCGGCATGGATGGTTTGCATGATCCGGGTGTCCTTGGGTTGTCGATCACGCCGTTTCGACGCGGTACCGCCACACGCGGTAGAAGCCGCCGAAGATCCACACTTTTTCCTCGCATACCACCTTCTTGCCATGGTTGCCGGCGCAATTGCCTACCAGAGTGTCGAGGTCTTCGCGCCACAGGCTGGGCAGGAACGGCTCGGCCTTGCCGAAGATCCAGCGCAGCAATGGCCAGCGGTGGAAGGGATGGCGCTGCGCGTCGGCACCGTATTCGGCCAGCACCAGGCTGCCGCCCGGGCGGATCACCCGCAGCGCCTCGCTCAGCGCGCGCTCGCGTGGCGCGCGCGGCAATTCGTGCAGCAGCAGGAACATGAAGGCGGTGTCGAATGCATTCTTGCCGTAGTCCAACGACTCGGCGTTCATCAGCTCGAGCTTTACCCGGTCCTGCAGGCCAAGCTTCTCCAGCTTGCCGCGCGCGTGTTCCAACTGGATCGGCGCCACGTCGACGACGGTCAACGGATTGCCGTCGAGCGCCTTGGCCAGTTTGGTGATCATGTTGCCGTAGGCCGATGCGATCAACAGCGTCGAGCCGGCATCGCGCGGGCGCAGCAGGCGCACCGTGGCATCGGTCAGCTTGCGGTATTGGCCGAATACGATGGTGTTGATGATCGGCTGATGATCGAAGAACCACACCGCAGGGCGCCACAGGTAGGCCCACCAGTAGTTCTGCACCAGATAATCGGGGAGCGGCAGACGACCGGCGCCGGCGATGCTTGCTGCCTTGGGCGTCATCATGCCGCTGCGCGCGAACACCGGTGGAAGTGCCGCAGCGGGTTCTTCTGCGGATGCAATTGCCTGGATCGAGCGATCTTCCAACATGGCCGAACTCTCCCTGGACTGGATGAAAAAACATCGGTGCCTGCACAACTTGATGGCAAGAATGCGCCGGTTGCCGTGGAGCGGCGTTGATTACAGTCAATATCGGCGCGTCGTCATCCCGCGCGGACAATGTCATTTAAGCGGCGCGCTGACAAGCGGGCCGACGCGCGCTGCGCCAGCGAGCCGCGCTGGCGGCACTGGCTGCGATGCGCCTGCAACCGGTATCCTTTTGAGCCCCGCACTCCCAGTACGACCGGACGGCAATGACCTCCCCCGACAATTCGCTCGTTTCGATCCACGACGTTTCCCTGCAGCCGATCCTTGATGCCCTCCTGGTGCGGTTGCCGACGCAGCGACATTCGGAAGCAGAGCGATTCGTCGCCTCGTTCTACGCGCGGCTCTCGGCAGAGGAGTACGCCACCCGCGACGCAGCCGCATGGGCGGCGTTGGCGGACAGCTTTCTGAGCTTCGCGCGGGTGCGCAAACCCGGCGCCGCCAACGTGCGCGTGTTCAACCCGAACCTGACCACGCACGGCTGGGATTCCGCGCACACGGTGTTGCAGATCGTCAACGACGACATGCCGTTCCTGGTCGACTCGGTGACCATGGCGCTGACCCAGGCCGACGTCGCGATCCACGTACTGGGCCACCCGGTGACGGCGTTCGTCCGCAACGATGCGGGCGAGGCCACCGCGGTCGGCGAGGGCACGCTGGAATCGTTGATGCACGTCGAATTCGATCGCCAGGTCGACGATACCGACATGCAGCGCATTGCCGTGTTAGCGAGGGGCGCGCTGGAGGACGTGCGCGCCTGCTGCCGCGATTGGCGCGCGATGCGCGAGCGGGTGCTGGCGATCGCCGCCGAACTGCCGCAACGCGAGATGCCGGTCGATGCCGATGGCCGCCAGGAAGCGCAGGACCTGTTGCGCTGGTTGGCCGACGATCACTTCACCTTCCTGGGCTTTCGCGAATATGAGGTGGCGCTGGAAGGCGGCGATGAAATGCTGCGCGCCGTGCCCCACACCGGCCTGGGCTTGCTGCGGCGCGACGATCGCGCCGGCAAGCCGCGTTCGCTCCGCACCCTGGCCGCGCACCACATGCCGCAATCGGGCTCGGTCGACGCCCTGATCATTACCAAGACCAATGCCCGCTCCAGCGTGCACCGGCCGGGCTACATGGATTACGTGGGCGTGCTGCGCTTCGACAGCGCGGGCCGTCCGATCGCCGAGCAGCGCTTTCTCGGCCTGTTCACCTCCAGTGCCTACAATCGCCGGCCGTGGGACATCCCGCTGGTGCGCCGGCGTTTCGAGCACGTGATGAGTCGGTCCGGCCTGGCGAGCAACAGCCACAGCGGCAAGGCGCTGCGCCACATCCTGGAGACGTTGCCGCGCGACGAAATGTTCCAGTCCACCGAGGACGAACTGTTCCACACCTGCATGGGCATTCTCGGCCTGCAGGAGCGCGTGCGCAGCCGCCTGTTCCTGCGGCGCGATCGCTTCGGCCGGTTCTATTCGGCGCTGGTCTACATCCCGCGCGACCGCTTCAACTCCGACGCCCGTCAGCGCATCGAAGCCATGCTGATGGAAGCGCTCAACGGCCAGCGCATCGACACCACCATCCAGGTGGGTGAATCGCCGCTGGCGCAGTTGCATCTGATCGTGCGGCCCAAGGCCGGCGATGCTGCACCGCCGGATCACACGGTGTTGGAGCAGCGTCTTGCCCAGATCGTGCGCAACTGGCACGACGAACTGCGCGATCTGCTGGTGGCCCGGCACGGCGAGGCGCGCGGCCTGCGGCTGGCGAATCGTGTCGGCAAATCGCTGCCGGTAGGCTACATCGAGCAGGTCTCGGCCGCGGTCGCGGCGGACGACGTCGAATGCGTGGCCGCGCTTGGCGAGGGCGACGAGCTGCGTCTGCGCCTGTACAGCGCCCCGGGCGAGGGCGGCGTGCGTCTGAAACTGTTCCGGCGCGATCGCGACACCCCCTTGTCGGACGTGCTGCCGATGATGGAGGCGATGGGCCTGCGCATCCTCAGCGAGCACCCGTACGAGATGCGGGTCAGCGAATCGTCGATCTTCATCCAGGATTTCGCGATCGAGGCGCCGGGCGGCAGCATCGACGTGGATCGGGTGCGCGCGCGTTTCGAGCAGGCATTCGCGCAGGTCTGGCGCGGCCAGGCCGAAAGCGACGGCTTCCTGCGGCTGATCCTCGGCGCGGGTCTGGATTGGCGTCAGGTAGCGATGCTGCGCGGCTACTGCAAGTATCTGCTGCAGACGGGCGTCACCTTCTCCCAGGCGTACATGGAGGAAACCCTGGCGCGCTATCCGTTGGTGGCGCGGCTGCTGGCTGAGCTGTTCGAGTCGCGGCTCGATCCCGCGCACGACCGGCCCGATGCCGACAAGGTGGAGCCCGCGCGCAACGCCATGCAGCAGGCGCTGGATTCGATCGTGACGCCCGCGCAGCGCGCCGCCGTCGCCACCGTGGTGGAGCAGGTGGCCTATGCGCGCGGCCTGGATCGCGAGGCGCAGATCGACGCCTGCCACGATGCCCTGGAGATTCTGCTGGACAAGGTATCCAGCATTGACGAGGACCGCATCCTGCGTCGCTTCATGGCCGTGATCGACGCCACCTTGCGCAGCAACTACTACCAGCAGCGCGACGGCGCATATGCCGAGTACATCTGCTTCAAGTTCGATCCCGCGCGCGTGCCCGAGTTGCCGCGTCCGCGCCCCTACCGCGAGATCTTCGTGTACTCGCCGCGGGTCGAGGGCGTGCATCTGCGCTTCGGCCCGGTGGCGCGCGGCGGCCTGCGCTGGTCGGACCGGCGCGAGGACTTCCGCACCGAGGTGCTGGGGCTGGTCAAGGCGCAGATGGTGAAGAACACCGTGATCGTGCCGGTAGGTGCCAAGGGCGGCTTCTTCGTCAAGCGCCCGCCCAACGGCGGCGACCGCGACGCCATGCTCAAGGAAGGCATCGCCTGCTACCAGATGTTCGTCAACGGCCTGCTCGACATCACCGACAATCTGGTCGATGGCGAACTGGTGCACCCGGAGAGCGTCGTTCGCCACGACGGCGACGACCCGTATCTGGTGGTGGCGGCCGACAAGGGCACCGCGACCTTCTCCGACATCGCCAACGCCATTTCGCTGGAGCGCGGCTTCTGGCTGGGCGACGCCTTCGCCTCGGGCGGCTCGGTCGGCTACGACCACAAAGGCATGGGCATCACCGCCAAGGGCGCCTGGGAATCGGTCAAGCGCCACTTCCGCGCGCTCGGCATCGACTGCCAGAAACAGGATTTCACCTGCGTGGGCGTGGGCGACATGTCCGGCGACGTGTTCGGCAACGGCATGCTGCTGTCGCGACACATCCGCCTGCTCGCGGCGTTCGACCATCGGCACATCTTCCTCGACCCCAACCCCGACGCCACGCGCAGCTTTGCCGAGCGCGCGCGGCTGTTCCGGCTGCCGCGTTCGAGCTGGGACGACTACGACAAGACCCTGATCTCCGAGGGTGGTGGATTGTATGCTCGCTCGCTCAAGAGCATCGCGTTGACCGAGCCGGTCAAGCAGGCGCTGGGGATCGACGCATCGATCCAGCAGATGACGCCGAGCGAGCTGATGAGCGCCATCCTCAAGGCGCCGGTGGACCTGTTCTGGAACGGCGGCATCGGCACCTACATCAAGGCCAGCAGCGAAACCCACGAAGACGTCGGTGATCGCGCCAACAACGCGCTGCGCGTCAACGGCGCCGAACTGCGCTGCAAGGTGGTGGGCGAGGGCGGCAATCTCGGCGCCACCCAGCGCGGCCGCATCGAGGCGGCGCAGGCCGGAGTGCTGCTCAACACCGACTTCATCGACAACTCGGCCGGTGTGGATACTTCCGATCACGAAGTCAACATCAAGATACTGCTCAACGATGCAGTGAAGTCCGGGGTGCTCGACACCACGCAGCGCAACACCTTGCTGGCCAGCATGACCGACGAGGTGGGCGCGCTGGTGCTCACCGACAACTATCGCCAGAACCAGGCGATCAGCGTGATGGAGCGCATGAGCGTGTCGCGCCTGGGCTCCAAGGCGCACTTCATCCGCACGCTGGAAGCGCAGGGTCTGCTGGATCGTGCGCTGGAGTTCCTGCCCAGCGACCCCGAACTGGCGCTGCGCAAGGCGCGTGGGCAGGGCCTCACCCGGCCCGAGCTGTCGGTGCTGCTGTCCTACGCCAAGATCGTGATCTTCCAGCAGATGCTGGATTCGGACGTGCCGGAGGATCCATATCTCTCCAAGGAACTGGTGCGCTACTTTCCCCAGGCCCTGCAGCAGGGCTTCACCGAGTTCATGCAACGCCATCGCCTGCGCCGCGAGATCATCGCCACCGCGGTGACCAATTCGATGGTCAACCGCATGGGCGCGACCTTCCTGATGCGCATGATGGAGGACACCGGCGACAGCGCCGCACAGGTCGCCAAGGCGTACACCATCACCCGCGAGGTGCTGGACTCGCGCTTGCTGTGGGCAGACATCGACGCGCTCGACCTGGCGGTGTCCGAGTCCGCACAGATCGACGCGCTCAAGCGCATCTGGCACCTGCAGCGCGGCATGACCCGCTGGTTCCTCGCGCGGCCCGGGCAGTTGGGCGAGATCGCGGCGATGGTGGAGCGCTACAAGCCCGGTCTGGACGCGCTGCGCGCCGATCTGCCGGACACCCTCGACGACGCATCGCTGGCAACCTGCGAAGCCGATCGTGCGCAGTGGCTGCAGCAGGGTTTCCCAGATAGCCTGGCCAAATCGCTTGCCAGTCTGCCGTTGCTCGAAGCCGCGCTCGACATCGTCGAAGGCGCCGCCCGCAGCCAACGTTCGGTGCTGGACGTCGCCCACGTGCACTATGGGCTGGGCGCGGCGCTGCACATGGGTTGGATGCTGGAGCGCATCGAGGACTTGCCGGTCGAAGGCCGCTGGCACGCCAACGCGCGCGGCGTGCTGCGCGACGAACTGCTGTGCCGGCAATCAGCGCTGGTGGAACGTGTGCTGGCGGGCGCATCCGCGCGGACGCCCGCTAGCACGCTGCTGGGTTCGTGGCTCGCGCGCGACGACGCCACCCTGAGCGGCGCCCGCGCTCTGCTTGACGAACTGCGGGCGCAGCGCAGCATGGACTATCCCACTCTTTCGGTAGCTGTGCGCCGGCTCGGCCAGTTGGTGCAAGCGTCCTGAGCTGAGGTCGCACATCGCGATTGCTGCGCGCGGCGTTGTCGGCTCCACCCCTTCGGGGCTTGAGCCGCCCTACTGTGGGAAGGGCCGATGACGTAGCTCGGATCAAGCGTCATCGGCGCGGATCCGACGCGCGCCACGATGCCCTGGCCTTGGCACAAGTCGCCCGCAAGCGGCCTCCCACCAAAGCTGCCGTGCAGCATTGATCGCCAGTGCCCCCCGCGAACTCCGCGCCGGGGTATGCTGCGGCGGTTCCGGACAGGGCTCGCCGATGCCAAACGCCACCTCTCGCATCGCCTTTCTCGCCAGTCGCGCCGACGCCGCGCAGGAGGCGCTGGCCGTGCTTACCGCCAAGCATGGGCAAAGCACGCCCGAGGAAGCGGACATCGTGTGCGCGCTCGGCGGCGATGGGTTCATGCTGCAGACCCTGCACCGCTACGGCCATCTGGGCCGGCCGGTGTTCGGCATGAAGCTGGGCACGGTGGGCTTTCTGATGAACCAGTATCACGGCGACGGCCTGATCGAGCGCCTTGCCGGAGCGGAGCCCGCGGTGCTCCGACCGCTGGAGATGACCGCCATCACCGAGTCTGGCGCTCACGTCAGTTCACTGGCCTACAACGAAGTCTCGCTGCTGCGCCAGACCCGCCAGACCGCGCACGTTCGGATCGAGCTCAATCGACGAGTGCGCCTGGACGAGCTGGTCTGCGACGGCGTGATGGTGGCGACCGCCGCCGGCAGCACCGCCTACAACTTTTCCGCGCACGGGCCGATCCTGCCGCTGGGCAGCAACGTGATCGCACTGACTCCGATCGCCGCGTTCCGCCCGCGTCGCTGGCGCGGCGCGTTGCTGCGTTCCGACACGCAGGTGCGGCTGACCATCCTCGACCCCGAGAAACGCCCGGTCAGCGTCACCGCCGATTCGCACGAAGTGCGCGACGTGGTGGAAGTGCAGGTGCACGAATCGCGCGAACAAACCGTGACCTTGCTGTTCGATCCCGAGCACAATCTCGAAGAACGCATCCTCAACGAGCAATTCGTGACGTGATGCGGCGGTGGGCGACCGCATGCGGGCGACGGTGGCGCGCCATGGAGGTGTGTGCGGCACAGGCGCTACACTGACGGCATGTCCGTACCATCCTCCCAACCCGCTGCTCAGGCGCCGCCGCGCCGCGATGAGTCCGTCTCCAACGCGCGCCTGGTGGTGGCGATTTCGGCGCGTGCGCTGTTCGACCTGGAAGAAGGCCACGACCTGTTCGAGTCGCGCGGGCTCGACGCCTACGCTCAGTACCAGCGCGCGCACGAGAACGATCGTCTGGAGCCTGGCATTGCCTTCCCGCTGGTGCGCAAGCTGCTCGCGCTCAACGCCATGGCGCGCGCGCACTTCCCGGTCGCCGAGGGTGAGCCGGAGCGGCCCTGTGTCGAGGTGATCCTGCTGTCGCGCAACTCGTCCGACACCGGTCTGCGCATCTTCAATTCCATCGAGAGCTACGGCCTCGACATCGTGCGCGCGGTATTCACCAGCGGCGCTCCGGTGTTTCCGTACATCAAGCCGTTCGGCGCGCACCTGTTCCTGTCCGCCAATCCCGACTCGGTGCGCTTCGCGCTGGAAAACGGCGTCGGCGCCGCCACCATCCTGCCGTCCAAGGCCGCCGGCTTCGCCAGCGAGCAACTGCGCATCGCCTTCGACGGCGACGCCGTGGTGTTCGGCGACGAATCCGAGCGCATCAGCCAGGAGCAGGGTGTCGAAGCCTTCGCCCGCAACGAGCGCGCACTGGCCGAGCAACCGTTGTCGGGTGGCCCGTTCAAGGGATTTCTGGCCGCGCTGCACCAGATACAGGAGGCCTTTCCGGCCGAGCAGTCGCCGATCCGCACGGCGCTGGTCACCGCCCGTTCCGCGCCCGCGCACAAGCGCGTGATCCTCACGCTGCGCCAGTGGGGTGTGCGCCTGGACGAAGCGTTGTTCCTGGGTGGCCGCGACAAGGGCCCGTTCCTGCAAGCCTTCGGTGCCGACATCTTCTTCGACGACTCGCACCACAACATCGAATCGGCGCGCCAGCACGTCACCACCGGCCACGTGCCGCACGGGGTATCCAACGCAACTTGACCGTTGCGCTTGCCGCCACTATCCTATGCCGCTCGCTTGGGGCGGTTAGCTCAGCGGTAGAGCACTGCCTTCACACGGCAGGTGTCGCAGGTTCGATCCCTGCACCGCCCACCAAGCCGATCCATCGATAGGATTCGCCTCGACGCTCGGCC
>JANRIF010000166.1:0-2321 GCA_033765245.1 Lysobacteraceae bacterium | reverse complement strand
GGCGAGGCTTTGGGTTTCGTGTTCCGTCGCGTGCCCGGCGGGCGCATCTACAACACCTTCGATGCGCATCGGCTGCTGCATTGGGCGGGGCTGGAAGGCAGGCAGCGCGAGCTCAAGCATGCGCTGCTGCGCACCTATTTCAGCGAGGGCGGCAATCCCTCCGATCACGCGACGTTGATTGCCGTCGCCATTGCGGTTGGCCTCGACGGCGAACGCGCACGGCAGATTCTCGCCAGTGACACCTATGCCTCCGAAGTACGCGAGCGCCAGCGCTTCTACATCGGCCGTGGCATCCACGCGGTGCCGTCGGTGCTGCTCAACGAACGCCATCTGATCCAGGGCGGGCAGCCGGTGGAGGTGTTCGAGCAGGCGTTGCGGGAACTGGCGAAGACGGTAGCGTGACTACGCCACCGCGCGCCGAATCCGATACCCCACAAACTCCAGCGGCGCGTCGATCCGCGTGTTGAGCGCGTCGAGGCCGCCGACTTGCCGCAGCAGCGCGTCGATGCGTTCGCGTTCGGCGTCGGGCAGTTGCTGGTAGAAGAACAGCGGGCGCTGGAACATCCATTGTGCGTATGGTTGGATGGCGCGGTCGTTGCTGGCGCCTTCCAGAGTGAAGCGATGGCGGCCGATCACGCGCGGCAGATGTTCAACCTCCGGGTGCGTGGCGCACCATTCGGCCACGGCGCGTGCGGTGTCCTGCAGTACCGGCGCCTGTTCGCGGAACATCCGCGCCAGCAGCGGCAGCAGGGTGGGCGGGATCTCGTCGTTGGGCAGGAATTCGCCGCTGAGCGGCAGCGGGTGCTGCATGCGCTGCACCCAGCGCGCGACGTGCGGTGCGCGCTCGCGCATCAGTTTGCCGGGTGCGGGGTCGCGATACAGATGGGCGTACAACGGGCCGATCAGGCCGAAGTCGCCGATGCTGGGGCGGGTGCCGAGCAGGAACGAGTGCACCGCCAGATGCGCGTTGAACTCGTCGAGAAAGCCTTCGTACGAACGCTCCACCGCCGCATGCATCGGCTTGCCGATGCCGAAATAATTCTGGTACATGCCGCCGAACACCAGCGCCGGCACCATGCCGATGATCGGTTTGAGGCAGCGCGGCGCATCGGGGCGCATGGTGTCGCCGAAGGCGCGCAGGATGGTGCGAAGGTTCTGGCGTTTGTACTGCCAGCGGTAATGCATCGCCGGCATCACCAGCCACTCGTCGCCGTACACTTCCATCAGCAGCGCAACCAGTCGCTGTGCCGGGGTGTCCGGGTACACCGGCGCCTGCGGAAAGCGCGCCTCCAGCGCATCGATGATCGCGGTGGTGTCCTGCAGGTATTCGCCTTCGGGTGTGCATACCACCGGGATGATGCGGCGGCCGATGTTCGGCACGATGATCTCGCGGTAGACCTTGAGCGTGGACAGACGCTCCTCGAAGGGCGCGCCCTTGTAGCGCAGGTAGGCGCGGGTCTTGCCCGAATACAGCGAGACTTCGGCGCCGTAGAGGATGAAGGGTTCGCTCACGTCATCCTCCAGGGCGGTGTGGTCAATGGCCGCCGTCGCTGCGGCGCTTGCTGGAGGCCACGCTGGCCTGCATCAGGGTGTCGGTGTAGGCGATGCCGATGGCCGAGAGGATGAAAATGGCGTGGATGATGGTCTGCCACATCACGCCAACCGCGGTGACCTTGGCATCGCCGGAGCCCAGCGCGCCGGCTTCGATGAAGGTCTTGAGCAGATGGATCGAGGAGATGCCGATGATCGCCATCGCCAGCTTCACCTTCAGCACCGAGGCGTTCACATGGCTGAGCCATTCGGGTTGATCCGGATGACGTTCCAGGCCCAGCCGCGAGACGAAGGTCTCGTAGCCGCCCACGATCACCATTACCAGCAGGTTGGAGATCATCACCACGTCGATCAGGCCCAGCACGATCAGCATGATCTGCTGCTCGCCGAGGTTCACGGCATCGTGGATCAGGTGCCAGAGTTCCTTGAGGAACAAGAACACGTACACGCCCTGCGCGACGATCAGGCCGAGATACAACGGCACCTGCAACCAGCGCGACCAGAAGATCAGGGTGGGCAGCGGCGCGAGCGCGGGGACTTCGGGGCGGGATGGGGTCATCGGGGCGAACTCATTTGCGTGAAAGCAGGCCCATCATCGCCAGCACCAGGCCGGCGCCAAGCAGCCAGTAGCCGAGCGAGCGGTCGGCGCGCAGGGCGAGGGTCTGCGGTTGTTTGCGGGTGATGGTGAAACGGGTGTCGCCGAGCTTGGCGATCTCGGTGGTGCGGGTGGCGTCGCGCTGGATCGCGAACAAGGTCTTGCCCGATAGCGG
>JANRIF010000164.1:0-20972 GCA_033765245.1 Lysobacteraceae bacterium | reverse complement strand
AGGTACCGAAGGCCGGGTCCTTGAACGGGACACCCTTGACCGGGCGAGCACCGCCGGGCGTGGGGGCCGCGACCTTTCCGATCACCGGATTGAAGGAGGCACCGTACAGCGCGGCGCAATCGGCATTGACGTCGACGGCGTAAGCGGAGCCTGCCGGCAGCAGCGCCAAAGGCGCCACGAGCAGGCCGAGCAAGGAGGGAACGAACGAGCGAAACAGCGTGGAAATGGGCACGGGCGGGGGCTCCGAAAGTCGGCGATACGGCCCCCTGAAACCGTAGGGCGCATTCTCCGGAGCAGCCGGAATGGGATTTGAGACGTCGGCCACACTCCCACGATCGTGGCGCCATGAAACCGCGAGCGCGGTCACACTTCATGAAATTTATGACAAATTAACAAGTTGTGCCGCTTGCCAAGCGCGAGAATTTGTGAGCCGTTCGGCGCGGTACGCGGATCGCGTTGGGGCCGCCGAAACGCGCAAGGCCGGCGTAAGCCGGCCTTGCGGGAATGCGGCGTCGAGCGCCTCGTGAAGCGGCGAGCGGAACGTCAGAGTTGGGCGGCGCTGCCTTTGGTGACGGTGGACAGATTGGTCAGTACACCGCTGGGGTCACGCAGCAAGCTCATCACCTTGATCGGCAATGAGGCGTCGATGGTGAGCGTCCACTTGCCGCTGCCGTCGCCGATACCGCCGATCAACCCCAGCAATGAGTTTCCGGCCTCGATGTCGGCGGCGCTCAAATCGATGGCGGCGGCGGCGGGCAATAACAGCGTGGCGACGCCGCCGGGGCCGGGAAGGCCCTCGTCGTCCTGACCGCCGATGACCACCGCGACTGCTATCGGATTCGGGTTGACCAGGCGCAGCATGCTGACCTGATTCGGATTTTCGGCCGGGTTGAAGGTGGGTACCTGGGTGATCAGGCCATCGCCAGCGACGGTGTCGTGGATCGAGGTGAGAAAGCCTGCCGGGGTGCGAATCAGCGCCATCGGCAACAGGTCGAGATCGCTTTGCAGCACCAGCCGCCAGTTGCCGGTGCCGGTGCCGAGGGCGCCGCGCAGGCCCTTGGCGGAGTTGCCATTCTCGATGTCCTGCGAGTTGAACTGGCGCGACTCATTGGGGTTCAGGGTCAGACTGATGGTGCCGGTCGAGCGTTGTCCGGAGTCGTCGATGCCCCAGACCTGCACCTCGCCGCTGCGGTTCTCGCGGTTGATCAGCCTCACGAAGCCCTGCTGCTGCGTATTCGAGGCTGGCGGCAGCATCCACAGCACGCGCTCGCCCGGCATGGGTTGCGACAGATCGGCCACGGTGGACAGGTTGGTGAGCTTGCCCAGCGGATCGAACAACAGGCTCTGCACCGTGATACGGCCGCTCGCGGAGACGGTCAACTGCCACTTGCCGCTACCGTCGCCCAACTTGCCGACCAGACCCTTGCTGGCGTTGCCCTGTTCCAGATCGATCGAGCTCAGTTCCATCGACGCCAGCGGCGCCAGCGTGGTGGTCACCGTCGCCACGCCGGGATTGCCGCTGTCGTCGCGGCCCGCAATCTGCAGATCGACCGTTTGCAGGTTGGTGTTGATCACCCGCAGGCGACTCGACTGGTTGAGATTCTCCGCCGGGTTGAAGACCGGCACCAGCCAGTCCACCCCGTCGCCGCTGACGCGGTCGTGCATGGCGGTCAGGAATCCGTCGGGGGTACGCACATACGCCAGCGGCTCGACGTCCAGGTCGGTGCGGATCACCGCAGTCCAACTGCCGACGCCGGTCCCGATGCTGCCTGTCAGCCCTTTCGCAGGGTTTCCGAACTCCATGTCCTGCGCGTTGAACTGGCGCGACTCGTGCGGCGCAAGGGTGAGCGTGAGTGTGCCGGGCGAGCGATGTCCGGTGGCGTCAATGCCCCATACCGCCACGGTGCCGGAGCGGTTGTCGCGATTCATCAGCCGCACGAAACCCTGCTGCTCGCTGTTGAACGACGATGGCACCGTCCAGACGTATTCGTCGGTCGACTCCAGCGGCAACTCAAGCGCGCCGGGTGTGTCCAGGATGCGGTCGGGCAGGCGCAGCATGAAGGCATCGACGTCCAGATCGGAGGTGGTGCCCCAGTTCGAGGAAAACAGCACGTGAGTGAAGTCGCGGCTCACCGAGGCGTGCGGTTCGGTCCAGTAGCCGTTGTATTTACTGTGATGGTGGGCCAGATTGATGATGCGCGGGTTGGCCTTGAGTTGCACCGCCATCACCCGCTCGTGCAGCCACTTTTCCGTGCCCGAGCGGGCGTAGGTGGACATCAACACCCAACCCGGGCGCGAGAAAGCCTTGCCGGAGATGTGATACGCGGTCGCGGTGCGGTCGATGTAGGTGGGGAACAGCACGGTGCGCTCGCCAGTGCCGAGGTTGATCATGTAGAGGTCGCCACCGTCGCTCTGGTAGTCGACCGCTACGTAGTAATCGCTGCCGTCGGTTCCCAGCGCCAGGTCCGAGTGTTCGCCGCCGTGGTGCACGACGCGCGAGGTGCTGAAGGTGCGATCCCATGCCACCGTGGCGTCGGACACGTCGCCGCCGGAAATGACGCAATAGCGGCCCGAAGGCGACATGCTGAGATGATCGGGCCGCGAACTCAGGGTGCGGGTGCCGAGCACGGTCTGGGTCTGCAGGTCGTAGGTGAACACGCCGCGGATGCCGAACGAGGACGTTTCGGCCATGAAGCACCAATAGCGGCCATCGGCCGAGGCGCTGCCTTCGGATTTGGTCCACACATGGGCCACGTTGGACCAGGGCAACTTACCGGTGAAGTCGGCAACGGTGGTGCTCTGGTTGGTCTCGACGTTGAGCCGGCTGAGCGTCATCCCGCCGTTGGTGGACACGTAGTAGAGCAGGTTCGGATCGACCGGATGCCACTGCGGTTCGGCATCGCCGGCGAGGAAGTCCAGCACGCGCAGATGCGTCAGGGTGTTGGCGTCGTACAGATGCCAACTGCCGTCGTAGGAATAGGCGAGGAAGCGGGTGTTGTCGACGTTGAACGCCTGCCGCCGTGAATAGTCGTTGCGCGCGAATCCGGACGGCGGCTCGACTGCATGGTTGGTGGCGCGTACCACGCAAGTCTGGAATGCCGGATCGCGGAAGACCACGCCCTTGGACGGCCGCGCCGAGGTCGGCGCAAGCGCCGCCACGGTGCCTTCCACTGCGGTGAATCCTGACCGGTATAGCGCGCCGCATTCCGCGTTGACGTCGGTGGCGAGAGCGGCGTCGGGGCGGAACAGCGCCATGGCGGCGAACACGAGACAGACGGTGCGCAAGCTGGCAACGCGCCACTGCAGGGGGGTGGTCACAGGCAAGACTCCTACGATTGGACGGACGGCCCCCTGAACCGTGCGCGGATTGTAGCGGCAAAACATTAAGAATGTGTGATGCAACACACATAACTTAATTGCCGTTGAGGGTCAATGTGTGACTCAAGTCGCATTATTCAACCATCGATCATGAGGCGATCCGCGCAGTTGCTGCGGTCGCGCGCCTGCCTTGCGGGGAATTCACCCGTTCTCAGCGCGCCCCGGATCGGGAGCGCGGCGCTCTGCGCCGTAGCGGCCCGGCAGGGCGCGTGCCGCCAACGGGAAGCGGGTGCCGATGGTGGCTTCCACCGGCAGGATGGTATCGACATAGCGAAGTTCGCGGCCCGCCAAGGTCAATTGCGCGTAGCGCTCCAGCAGACCGCACAGCACCCAGAAATCGGCCATCACCGCGCCTTCCAGGAACGGGCTGCCGTACACGTTGCCGAACGCCATCGCGACCACCATCACGCTGAATCCCAGCGCCAGCGCTTTCGCCTCGGAATCGTGCGACGTTGCTGCGCTGGCGCGCAGGTGCGCGGCAAGACGCCACAATCGCCACAGCACCCACAGCAACGCCGCAAAGCCGATCGGACCGAGTTCAGCGAGCGTGAGCACGTAGAAGCTGTGTGCATCGTAGCCGGCATAGCGCGAGTAGTAGCCGATGTGGTTCTTGAAGCGGTTGAGTCCGACGCCGAGCGGGTGCTCCTGCCACATCACGGCCGCGCCACTCCATATCTCGAAGCGGCTTGCGGTGCTGGTGTCCAGTTCTTCGGTGCCGCTGGCGGTGCTTTGTTCCGTTTCCTCGACCCGCTGGGTGACCGAGTCGGGCAACAGCGACAACGACGCGAACATCACCGTCGCCGACAGCGCGGCGATGAGGATATTGCGCCGGAGCAACAACACAGAAAGGCTCAGGATGCCGATCAGATAGGACTGGCGCGAGAACGTCACCATGATCGCCATCGCGAGTATCAGACAGGCGCCAACGGCGGCCAGGCGCCAGAAGCGCTGCCCCCGCAGGAACAGCGCCAGCGCGACGAACATCGGCAGGAACATCGCGTAGAACACGCCGGCGCGATTGGCGGTGCGGTAGTCCACGCCGAACGGGCCGGAGGCGCGGTGGGTTTCCTTGTAGGCGGTGATGCCGTAGTCGAGCCCCTCGCGCACCGCCTCCAGTCCCGCCACTACCGCCACTACCAGCACCAGCATGATCAGGTGCCGGGTGCTCTTGCGGTCGGCGCGGCAGCGGCGATAGATGAAATACAGCAACGGATAGAAGATCGCGTTCTTGAGGTAGGTGAAGTCGACCATGATGTCGATCGGCATGGTCAGTTGCGAGATCACGAAGCCGAGCCCGAGCGCGACGAACAACCCGATCAGCGCCGGCGTGAGCATGCCGCGCGTGGGCGTGGTCCAGGCGTGGTCGCGGCCGCTCAGGACCACCGCCGCGAGCGCCAGCAACACCAGCAGGTTGGACAGGTTGATGCCGGGGATGCCGGTCTCGAACGGAAAGTGCAGCGCGTTGGGCATGAACACGATCAGCACCGCCAGCAGACCCAGCCGGATCACGACGGCGCTCCCGCGTACGGTGCATCGAGGAAGCGCTGTGCCCACAGTTCCAGGCACAACACCTGCCAGAGCGCCTCGCTGCGATCGGCGGCGCCGCTGACGTGCTCGCGCAGCAGTGCGTCGGCGGCGGCAGGGTCCACCAGGCCGCGTTCGCGGAACGCGCGCCCGGCGAAGGTGTCTTGCGCCAGCGCGCGCAACGGTCCGCGGAACCACTCGGCGATCGGGATCGCAAAACCCTGTTTGGGCTTGCTCAGCACGTCCGGCGGCAGCCAGCGCGCCGCAACTTTGCGCAGCAGATACTTGCCGCGGCCCTCGCGCATCCGCAGCGACACCGGCAGACGCAAGGCGAACTGCGCCAGCCCAGGTTCAAGGAACGGGGCGCGGCCTTCCAGCGAGGTCGCCATCGCCATGCGGTCGAGTTTCACCAGAATGTCGTCGGGCAGGTAACTTTGCAGGTCGATGGCGATCGCACGATCCAGCGCCGAACCGCCGGCGCCGAGATCGCTGTCGGCCTGCTCGAGCAGCGGCAGGTGATAGTGCCCGCGCCCGCCCGCCAGTGCGCACAGCGCGTGCGCCTGGTCCGGGCGGGTGAGCGCCACCCCGCTGAGATAGCGCTCGGCGAACGGCAGACCCAGACGCTCGCCGACGCGCCGCAGCCGGCCGCCGAGCGGGTTCGGCAGTACGGTGCCGGCGGCCCGCAGGGCCCATCCCGCCACCGGTCGCATCGGCCCGAGCCGTTCCAGCGACAGCAGTCGCAGATAGCGGTCGTAGCCACCGAACAACTCGTCGCCGCCATCGCCGGTCAACACCATCTTGACGTGGCGTTGTGCCAGTTGCGAGACGAGAAAGGTAGGGACGGCGGACGAATCGGCGAAGGGTTCGTCGAAATGCCAGACCAGTTGCTGCAACAGCGCTACCGCATCCGGTTCCACCACCAGTTCGTGATGCTCGGTGCCGAGGTGTCGCGCCACCTGGCGGGCGTCGTCGAGTTCGCTGTAGGCGGCTTCCTTGAAACCGATGGTGAAGGTCTTGACCGGTTGCGCCAGGGTCTGCGCCATCAGTGCGACCACGGTGCTGGAGTCGAGGCCGCCGCTGAGGAACGCGCCGAACGGCACGTCCGCCACCAGGCGGCTGGATACTGCGCGTTGCAGATGTTCGGCCAGCGCTTCCTCTGCGGCCGCTTCGTCGAGCGCCGACTTGGGCGCAAGCTGCGCCTGCCAGTAGCGTCGCAGGCCGATGCGGCCGTCGCGGTAGCGCAGCACGTGCGCTGGCGGCAGCTTGCGGATGCCGCGAAAAATGCTGAGCGGGCAGGGTACGTAGCCGTAGGCGAAATACGCGCGCAGCGCTTCCGGTTCGACCTGACGCGGGCAATCGGGCGCCTGCAACAGCGACTTCAACTCCGAGCCGAACAACAGGCGCTCGTCGCTGTGTGCGTAGTACAGCGGCTTTTCGCCGAAGCGATCGCGCGCCAGCAGCAGCGTTTGATCGCGGCGATCCCAGATCGCGATGGCGAACATGCCGTCGAAGCGCCCGAAGCAGCGCTCGCCGTCGCGCAGGTAGGTCTGCACGATGACCTCGGCATCGCCATGGCTGCGAAACGTGTGGCCGTCTGCTTCCAGTTCAGTGCGCAGTTCGCGGAAGTTGTAGATCTCGCCGTTGAACACCACGCACACCGAGCCTTCCGCGCCATACACCGGTTGGTGGCCGCCAGCCACGTCGATGATGGACAGCCGCCGCATTCCCAACAGCGCGCGCTCGTCGTGGTGCAGGCCGTCGTCGTCGGGTCCGCGGTGGCGAATGACTTCGGTCATCGCGCGCCCCAGCGCAGGGGGCGGAGCGGGGCGATTCGGAGCAACCACCAGGCCGGCAATTCCGCACATGGATCAGGCGCTCCGGTCGGATGCGGCGGCGGGCAGATCGATCACGCCACCGTGACGGTACAGACGCAGCAGACGGTTGATTACGCTGTCGAGTCCGGCATGACGTTCTACGCTGTCGCGCGCGCGCTGGCCCATGGCATCGCGGGCGCTGGCGGGCAAGCGTGCCGCGGCAAGCAGGGCGCGGGCGAGGCCGCCGCGATCGCCGGGCTCGAACAGCCAGCCATTGACGTCGTCGCGTACCAGATCCTCGCTGCCGCTGACGCGGCTGGCGAGCATCGGCAAACCGGCCGCCATGCACTCGAGCAGGGTGTTGGACAGACCCTCGATGTGCGAGGGCAGCACGCCGAAGTCGGCCTCTGCCAGCAGGGTTTCCACGTCCTCGCGATGGCCGGCGAATTCGATCCTGGCGGCGATCCCGTTGCGCGCGGCTTGTTGCGCCAGCGCATCCAGCAACGGCCCGGTGCCTACGATGCGCAAGCGCGCGTCGGGATGCAGCGAGAGCAGATCGGCGAAGGCGTCGATCAGGGTTTCCAGTCCCTTCTCCGGCACCAGCCGGCCAACGAACACGAAGCGCGGTCCGCCCTCAGTCGGATTGCGGTCCAGCGTGGCAAAGCGTGCAGTATCGACCGCGTTGGGAATCGCGGCGATGCGCGCCGCCGGCACCCCGCGCTCGATCATCGCGCTGGCGATGCGCAGGCTGATCGACTGCCAGGCATTGACCCGCAGCAGACAGCGATGCGCCAGCCGCGCCACCGGCGATGCGCGCTCCGCCAGCGTGCCGCGATCGAGTTCCCACCAGCCTGAGACCTTGACTACCACAGGCACCCGCAGCCATGGACCCAGCACGGCGCAGACCGCGCCGAGATAGTGCGCGATGTGCACGTGCCAGACCCCATAGCGCCGCCGGCGCGACCACAGGAACGCCGCCGTGCGCAGCCACAGCCAGGGCCCGCCGAGCAGACGCACGCGCGGATAGGGCAGCCGCACCACCGGCACGCCATCGACCCGACCGACCCGTTGTTGCGGGCCCAGCGGCGTCAGCGGGGTCAACACCGTCACCCGCTGCCGACGCGCACGCAGCCCCTTGGCCAGGGTGCGGACCTGCGATTCGGCGCCGCCGCCACGACGCGCCGGAAACGCGCTCTCCAGCACCATCAATATGTGCAAGCGAACACCGTCAGTGGCCATCCATGTGCCTCCGCAGCCACAGTTCCAGCACCAGCAACTGCCAGATCTGGGCGGAATGATCCCAGCCTCCGGCCATGTGGCGATCGATCAGGTCGGCGACGAATTCGGGACGGATCCAGCCGCGTGCGCGCGTGCGCTCGTCCATCAGCACCGAGCGCACTTCGGCTTGCATCGCGGGATCGTCCTTGAGCCACACCGCCACCGGCAGGCCGAAGCCCTGCTTGGGTTTCTGCAGGATCTCCGGCGGCAGGATGCCGGTCATGGCCTGTTTGAACAGGTGCCGTTTGTCGAGTCCGCGTACCTTGTATTCCGGTCCCAGACGTCCGGTGAAGTCCACCAGTGCCGGGTCCAGGTAGGGAAAGCGCACGCTTACACGGTGATGCTTGCAGGCGCCGTGCACCTTCACCAGATCGTTCTGCGCGATCGCCATGGCGAGGTCCAGGCGCATGATCCGGTGCAGTTCGGCGGCGTCCTCGCCCTGTTCGAAACGCTTGCGCATGAACGTCAACGAGGCATCGCGTTGCACTTGCGCGCGAAACGCATCGGTCAGCAGGGTGTCGTAGTAATCCGAGGCGAAGGCGTCGTCGGAATAGAAGCGGTCGGGGTTGGGCAGCGAGGCACGTTCGGTGAAGTTGTGGATGCGGTTGAGCAGGTGCACGTGGCCACCGGCCGCCATGCGGCTGGCGGCACGCGCCAGCGCCTTGAGCGGCCCCGGCAGGTGGTAGAACGCCGCCATCACCTTGTCCTTGGCGTAGCGTTGGTTGCCGCCGAAGATTTCGTCGCCGCCGTCGCCGGCCAGCATGCAATGCATGCCCAGGCCGTTGCCCAACTGCGCGCAGGCCAGCGTAGGGATCGCCGAGGCGTTGCCGAACGGCTGGTCGTAGGCATCAAGCAACGCATCCAGCAACTGCAAGGTGCGATGGCGATCCACCGTATCGAAGTGCGGTTGCGCGCCGCAGGCAGTGGCAGCCAGACGCGCGTAGGACATTTCGTCGTAGCCGGCTTCGGCGAATCCGATCGAGCAGGTGCTTACCGGCTGCTTGGGATGCTGGCGTTTGAGGATGCTGACGATGCTGCTGCTGTCGGTGCCGCCGCTGAGGAAGCAACCCCAGCCATCGTCGCCGGCCGGGCGGTAGGCGTGCACGCTGCCAACGATGTGTTCGCGCAGTTGCGCACACAGCTCGTCGTCGCTGCCACGCAGATCCTCCGGGTATTCTGGCAGGTAGTAGCGCTCGCATTCCAGCTCACCGCCGCGCCAGCGCAGCCGGGTGCCCGGCTCGATCCGGCGGATCTGCCGGCAGATGGTCAACGGCGCCGGGACGCATGCGAAGTTGAGGTAGTGATAGATCGCTTCCAGGTCGGGTTCGCGGCGACAGCCGGGCGCCGCCAGCAACAGGCGCAGATCGCTGGCAATGGCGAAGTGCGCGCCCTCGCGAAACCAGTACAGCGGCAGCGTGGCGAAGTGATCGGTATACGCCGTCAGCGCCTCGCTGCGCTCGTCCCACACTACCTGCGCGAAGCGCCCGCGCCAGTTGCGTTGCACGATATGGCTGGCGTTGGCGGCGCCAGCGCCTTCGGCAAGATCGCCCTCGATCAGGTCGGCCAGCGCCAGCCAGTGACGGCCATCCGGGGTGCGGAGCGCATGCACGTCGCCGCGCACTGCCAGGGCGGGCCCATCGGCCGTGCCGTCCAGCAACTGCATGCCTGGCAGGTGCGATAGAGCGATGCGTGCCTGCGGTCCGAAGGCGAGCACGAAATCGCCGGTGACGCTGGGCGAGCAGGGGGTGGCTTTGGCGGTCATGCGTGATCGTTTTCGGCAGAGGGATGGGGCGCGGATGGGGTGATGGTGCGGCGCGCCGGGGCGCGTGCGATGCAGCGTTCGTAGACGGCCTGGGTGGCGCTCACCAGAGCCGGAATCGAGTGCCGGCTCTCGGCGTGTTCGCGCGCCTGTCGCGACAGCCGCCCGCGCAAGACGGGGTCGCCAGTCAAACGGTCGATGCAATGCGCCAGCGCTGCGCAGTCGTCGCGCGCAAACAGCAATCCGGTGCGCTCGTGTTCGACCAGTTCTGGATTGCCGCCCACCGCAGAAGCGATCACCGGGCAGCCGGCCACCATCGCCTCCAGCAGGGCGTTGGACAATCCCTCCTCGTGCGAAGGCAGCACCAGGAAATCGGCCGCCTGCATCAACGCGGTGGCGTCGTCGCGAGCCCCCAGGAACGCCACCTGCGCGCTCACGCCGATCGCATCGGCATGGGCCGACAGGCTGGCACGCAACGGGCCGTCGCCCGCCAGCGCCAGCCAGGGCCGCTGCGCGGGCGGCAGCGATGCGATGGCGTCGAGCAGGCACACGACGTTCTTGGTCGCCACCAGGCGACCGACGAACAGCGCGAACGCGCGATCGACCGGCACGCCGATGCGCTCGCGCAAGGCTCTGCAGGCCTGTGCGCCCGCAGGTGCTGGCAGCGGCACGCCGTTGCCGATCACGTCGAACCCGGCACGCTCGCGTCCGCCCAGGCGCGCCGCGACGTCGGCGCCGGCACTGGAATTGGAGATCACCGCCGCGCAGCGCGACAGCACCAGCCGCTTGATTCGCCAGAAGCGCGGCGACTGATGCAGATACAGGCCGCGAATCGAGCCGATCAGCGGCGGCGGATGACGTTGCAGGCGCAGTGCCAGCAGCGTCCACAACTCGGCAGTCAGTGAGAAGGCGTGCACCGCGTCGTAGCGACCGCGCCGCAGCAGCCGCACCAGCGCCAGGAAAAATCCGGGGTCGATACGTGCGCGCTTGGGCAGGTGATGCACCCGCACGCCGGCTTGTTCGAGCGTGTCGATCAGGAACGAGCGTTCGCGAAAGTACAGCAGTTCGGGCTGCCAGCGGCTGCGGTCCAGCCCCGCCAGCAGATGCGCCACCTGACGTTGGCTGCCGCCCACTTCCATTTCGTCGATCACCACCAGCAAGCGTTTAGCGCTCATCTACGGCCTCGCTCATCAGTTGCCGCAGTTTGCGCGCTTCGAGTTGCGCGTCGAATTCGCGCTCCACGCGCTGCCGCGCCGCCAACGCCAGACGCCGGCGCAGCGCGGCATCCTGCAGCAGGTGCTGCAGCGCATCCGCCAGCGCCACCGGATCGCGCTCGACCACCACCACGCCATCTACGCCGTCCGCGACCAGTTCCGGGATGCCCGACACCGCGGTGGTCGCCACCGTGCAACCGCTGGCCATGGCTTCCATCAGCGCCACTGGAATGCCGTCGCGATTGCCATCGGCCGCCACCTGGCAGGGCAGGGCGAAGATGGCGGCGTCGCGCAGCGCTGCCTGCACCGCCTCCTGCGGCAACGCGCCCACCCATTCAATGCGTTCACCAAGCCCGCGCTCGCGCGTTTGCGCCTCCAGTGCGGCGCGTAGCGGGCCTTCGCCGATCACGCTGCAGCGAAAGTCGATCCCGCGTTCGCGCAGCAGGCCCAACGCATCGACCAGCACATCGAAGCCCTTGATCGGATCGAGTCTGCCCACCGCGACGATACGTCGCGGGTCGCGCCCATCGAGTTGGCATTCACTGCGCTGCAGATCCACGCCGCAATGCACCACCGCGAGCCGCTGCCGCGCCTGCGCATCGACGTGGCGCGACAGCCAATCGACGTTGAAGCGCGAGATGGTCACCGCCAGCGCGGCGTCGCTGAGTTTGCGCGCCAGCAACTGGTGGTCGAGAAAGATGTCATGGGCGTGGCAGGTGAAGCTGAAACGCCGGTGGTCGATGCGCGCCAGCGCCCACGCCACGGTGGAGGGATAGGTGGCCCAATGGGCATGGATCAGTTGCGGGTCGAACGCGCGCAACCAACGCAGATGCTGTACGCCCCGCGCCAGTGCCACCAGCGACTTCAGCGCGATGGTCGGCGTGCGCCACATATCAGCGATGATCGCGCCAACGCATGCCGACACCGCGAGCGGATGGCGAGCGACCGCCGCCAGGGTGGCGAATGCTCCCGCCAGCGAGCGGTCGGGATGATGAACGCGGTCGCGCAGTGCGTGCGCGTCGGCTTGCACCAGCGCCTCCGACGGCGGCTTGAGCGAGATGATGCGTACGTCCACGCCATCGGCGATCAAGGTGCGGATTTCGCGCACGATGAAGGTTTCCGACCAACACGGAAACAACGACACCACGTACACCACGCGCTGGATCGGCGGCACGGTGCTCATCGCGGCGCCTTTTCCAATCGCGTGACCTGCCACAAGTGGCCGTCGCGGTTGCGCAGGTAGTCCAGCAGCGCGCGCGCCGCACTCAGGTTGAGGCTGAAGAAGGCGCTGGCCAGCCGTACCGGCGCCAGCGCCAGCGTCGCCGGCAGCACACGCCCCAGCACCACGAGCGCGTATCCGCACAACTGCAGGACGAACAACACAGCATGGAATGGGTTGGAAAGTGCGAGCACGCCGCTGCTGACCAACGCCGCCAGCAACAACCACGGCGCCAACAGCCGCAGCCACTTGTGCCCCCACAATCGCCAGGTCAACGGATGCGCGCCGGGCAGCGCCAGTTGTGGCCACCAGTGCAGCAACTGGAAATTTCCCGCCAGGGTGCGGCGCTTGCGATTTTGTTCGGTCGGCGCGTCCACCGCCGCCTGGTCGAACGCCAGTGCCGTCGGAACGAACACCACTCGCAACCCATTGACGGCGATTCGCAGCGGGATCCACATGTCGTCAAGTACCAGACCGGGTGGCACGTGCGGCAGCGCCATGCGTCGTGCCGCATACAACGCGCCGGTGGCACCCACCAGCGAGCCGCTGGCCGATTCGATCCGGCGAATCAGCTTCTCGTAGCGCCAGTAGGCATCGATGCCCTTGCCGAATCCCTGCGCATCTTCCAGTACCAGTTCGCCGCTGGCGGCGCCAACCGAGGGGTCGGCGAACACCGCCGCCAGCGCGCGCGCGGCGCCGGGATCGAGGCGCTGGCGAACATCGGTGAACAGTACCAACTCATGGTCCAGCGACGGCAGCAGGCCGCCGATGCAGGCGGACTTGCCGCGCCGCTCGGTAAACGCGAACACCCGCACCCGCGCATCGGGGTTGGCGCGCAACAGCGCTTCGGTGCCATCGCTGCAGCCATCGCAGACGATGTTGATGCGCAGGCGCTCGGGCGGATAGTCCAGCGCCAGCAGATTGGCTTGCTTGGTCAGCACCCACGGAGCGCCGTCGTGCACCACCAGTACCACGTCGATGCTGGGGGTGATGGGCTGCGCGTGCACCGTGCGCGGCCGCAGCGACGCCAACACGGCCATGACCAGCGGATAGCCTACGTAAGCGAAGCCGACCAGCAGTATGGAGGTCCAGAACAGCACGCTCATGCACTCGCTCCGGGACCGGGCAGCGCCCGCGAACGGGCACGCTCGTACAGTGCGTTCCCGAGCACCCACTTGGCCGCCGCCAACACGCGATAACGCCACTGCAGGCGCCAGATCGCAGCGCGGTTACCGCTCAACCAGCGCTGCACGGTGCGATCGTCACATTGGGCGGTAACTGCCATCCGCGGCAGGATAGGGCGCGGATCGCGTGCACGCAGACGGCCCGGCCGCGAGGCGAACACTCGCGCGTAGCCGCAGGCGGTCGCGGTTAGCGCCAGCCCGGCCGGCATACGCCCACCGGGCGGAGCCAGCAGCGTGACCGGCGTGCCGAGGCGATCCTCGATCTCCAGACGCGCCATGCTAAGACTGTCGCGCAGGCGCTGGGGCGGGAGATCGGTGAGGTACTGATGATCGTAGCCATGCGACTGGATCGACATCCCGGCCGCCGCCATCTCGCGCAGATCGGCCCAACTGACGAAACCGGGTTGGCCGACAGTGGCCGGATTGACGAAAAAGTCCGCGCGCATGCCGAATTCGAGCAACAGCGGCAGCGCCAGTCGATGGTTGCTGACGTGCCCATCGTCGAACGTCAACACGGCGCGCAAGTCGGCGCCCCCGTCCAGCCAATCGCGGGCGCTGCCGGCGGCGCCGGCCAGCGCGCGGATCGACGCCAGGTGCTGGCGAAAGACTTCGGCGCCGAGCGTGTAGTGCGGGTCATGGCCGCGGTCGTCGACGCCGGCCAGGGCGTGATACATCAACGCAATGGCGGGCACCGATGGGGTCGTGGGCGATGCGTGGGTCGCCACCGCGTTCCTCCCGCTCATCGGCGATAGCTGACGGTAAGCGAGACCAGATTCTCGTTGTAGCTTTGCAGGGCGTCGGAGCTGTTGCGCTCGCGCCGTTGCAGGCCCAGGCGCGTGCTCCAATGCGCGGTGAAGGTCTTGGTCAGGGCCAACTGCAGAGTGAGATCGCGATCGCGTCGGAAGTTGGTGTCGAAGTGCCGCCGCTCGTACGCCACCTGCGTGCCCAGACTCAGGCTCGGCTGAAGGCGCAGTTCGGCGTTGGCAAAGCCGCCGCGACTGGTCTGATCCGGGGTGATGGCGTCCTGGTAGTTGATGCGTTGATAGTAGGGGCTGGTGTATACGCTCAGGCGCTCGCCGCGAAACCGGTAGCCCAGCGCGATGCGGGTATGCCGGTAGGTCTCGGCGTTGGCGAGCACCTCGGCGTTGGTCAGCGCGCCGATGATCGGACCCTCGGTCAGATTGGCGCGCGACACCACGTCGCGCGCCGCGTCGGCGAATTCGTAATCGACGTCGCCGCTCAACGTACTGCGGCTACCGACGTGCAACTCCACCCTGACGCGCGCCAGCGGCGCGGAGCGGTCCGGCAGGCCACCGTCGCGGTCGAGCCGCGAGTAGCCCAGATCGAACCCCAGTCCAAGGCGTTCGCGTTGCTCGCTGTACGAAGCGAAGGCATCGTAGCGGTTGTAATCCACCGACTGCGGACGGTCGAATCTCACCTGGGTCGCCTCGGCGTTGATCCCCACGTGACGCGACGGACCCAGATCGCGCAGCAGCCGCGCCGCCACGTTGTAGCGATCGCCGTTGAACTCCTTGGTGGTCTCGGCCCAGGTGTTGCTGTATCGCAGCTCGCCCTGCGCGCGCATGGCCTCGCCAAACCGGGCAAAGAATCGGGGGCCGGCATTGAACACGTTGATCTGCTGGCGGTTGCCGGGAGTGAACGCGGTGAACACGTCGGTCGGCTGACTGCTCAAGTAGTCTTCCATCACCCAGTGCACCCGCTGCGGCGCCAACTCCCATTCCAACTGGCCGGCAAACTCGCCGCGCGACTCGTCGTTGAAGGTGTTGTCGAGGTAGCTCAGGTACTGGTACTCGCCACGCGCCTTCAGCCGCAGCGCCGAGCCAGACTGCGTTACGTCGAACCGCAACTGCGGCGACAGCACGGTGTCGTCCTGGGTGTCGGTATTGCTCAGCGCGATGTTGTTGCTGTTGAGCACCGCCAGATCGATCTGGTAGTCGATTTGCGCGGCGGCCGCCGGATCCGCCAGCGCCAGCAACAGTGCGGCGGCCAGCGAAGCCGGAAGCTTCCTCCCACGCGACAGCTTGCTCATGCGTATCACCTCACACCCCCTCGTTGAACACGACGCCAGCAAACTTGCTGGGGTCGAAGTTGGCCGCTGCCTGGGCGATCGAAGCCAGGGTATCGCGACCATAACCCGCCACCAGCACCACCATATCCGCCAGGTCCGCCAGGATGCGGGCATCGGGTGCGCCGCGTACCGGCGGGCTGTCCAGAAAGATGTAGCGATCGGGATAGCGGCTGCGCAGCGAGTCGATCAGCAGGCGCATGCGCACCGACGAGAAGTATTCGGCCCCCATCTCGCGGGTCTTGCCGGCCGGCAGCAGCCGCAGACGCGGCACGCCGGTCTCGTAGAGCACGTCGGAAATCTGACCCTCGGCCGCTTCCAGCAGATCGATCAGGCCGCCGCGCTCGGGCTCGATCTGCAAGGTACGGTGTTGCGACGGATGTCGCAGGTCGCAATCGACCAGCAGCGCGCTCTTGGCCTCGTCGAATGCCATCGCCGCCGCCAGATTGCGCGCCACGAAGCTGCCGCCGCTGCCGCGGCTGACCGAAGCGATCAATGTGACGAAATTTCCACTGCCCATCGCCAGCAGTCGGGTGCGCAATTCACGGAAGGCCTCGACGCCACCTTTGGCACCATCACCGCGATGGATCAGCGAACGCGCTTCCAACTGGGTGGAAGTCAAAGCGGTGGATTGCCCCATGCGTGCGATCGAGCGTCCCGGTGTCGCGTGCTCGTGCGCAGCGGCGCCGTGGGTTCTGCCTTGTTCGTCGTTCATAGGGTGTGCGCCAGCTTGAGCACGAACGCCAGCCCGTAGGCCAGCGGCACCGTACCCACCAGTAGCGCCGCCAGCGCGAAGCGGCGAGTGTCGCGCGAACGCTGGAAGGGCGTGCGATAGGTAGGTACCGTCCCTAGCACCGGCAGGCCGGCTTCGCGCTCGATCCGGCGCGACGAGCGCACCCGCGGGTCGAGCTTGATCAGACCGAACAGCAACACGAACGGCATCGCCGCCGCCAGCATCAGGCCGGCACCGGCCACATGCAGCAGACGCAGCCCGCTCGGGCGCAACGGCACTACCGGTGGCTCCTGAATGCGGAAGCTCAGACCGCGTCGTTCCGCGTCGAGATTCATCGAGACCCTTGCGTTCTCGCGGCGCTTGAGCAGGTCCTGGTAGAGGTCGCGATTCACCTCGTAGTCGCGTGTCAGTTCCGCCAGCGTGCTTTCGGAAGCGGCGATCCGGCCGCTGCGCTCGATTTCCTGCGCCAGCATCGATTCGCCCGTGGCGATGCGCGATTGCGCCGCCGCGCCGCGGCTGTCGATGTCGGCCAGCTTGCTCTTGAGCTCGCCGTACAGCGGGTTGTAGGTTGCCGAGCTGTCGAGGGCGGTGGGTGCCTGCGCGAGCCGCGATTCCGCGCGCGCATCCTCGCGGCGCAGTTCTTCCTGAAGGTCCGCGATCTGGTGTTGCACGCGCACCACGTCAGGGTGCTGCTCGGTATAGGTGAGCAGCAGCCGGTCGCGCTCGCTCTGCAGTTCTGCCAGACGCGCGCGGAACTGGCCTGCGCGTGTTTGCACCATCGATATCTCGCTTTCGCCGGAGAGTTGCGATCTCAGCGCGGTTTCCTTGGATTGCAGGTCCACCAGTTCCATCCGTGAGGACTCGATCTGACGGCGCAACTCGCCGATCCGGGCGTTGACGTCGGCGTCGGTGCCGGGACGGGCATCGGGATTCTGCTTGCGGTAGCGCTCCAGGTTGGCCTCCGCCTCAGTCAACTTGGCGTGGTATTGCTTTACCTGCGAGTCGATGAACTCGTAGGCGTCGCGGCTCTCGCGCTCCTTGGTGGCGAGGCTCTCGCTGATTACTTCTTCGGCGAACTTCGCGGTGACCGTGAAGGCGCGCTTCGGGTCAGGATCGGTGTAAGTGATCTGGATCAGGTTCTCGCGCGGGTTGGAGATGTCGGTGCGGCCGGTGATCCGTTCGATCAGCTTTTCCTGCTCCAGCGGGCTGGGCTTGTCCATGAGCCAGCCGCCGGCCGCAAGCACCTCGGACATCACCTTGCGGCTGAAGGCGACCTGGCGCGCGATACCGGCGCGATTGGTCACCCCGGTGGGCACGGCGCGCCCCTCCATCAACGGGCCGATGATGTTGCTCTGTTCGACCAGGATACTGGTGGTGGCGGAATAGCGTTTGGGCAGGGCGATGCCCAGCGCCAGGGTGCTGAGTGCCAACACCATGAACACCATCGCTATCGCCACCACGCGCCGTCGCGACTCCTCCAGCGCGACCGGCAGCACGGTCATCAATGGAGATTGGCTTTCGATGACGGGCCAATCGCCCGCGCTTTGGGTCATAGCACCCGCTCCGGCACGGTGATGACGTCGCCTGGAGCCACGTTGAAGTTGGTCGACAGATCCCCACGATCGAGGATGCGGTCGAGGCGCACGCCATAGCTGCGACTACCGCCGCCGCTCTTGCGATACAGCGCCGAACGATCCGGCGCCGCGAATTCGGTGAGGCCGCCAGCGGCCAGCACCGCGTCAAGCACGGTCATGCCCTGCCGGAACGGAATCGACACCGGCTGCCGCACCGCGCCGGTCACCCGCACCCGCGAAAGGTACTCGTGACTGCGCAACTTGGTCAGGATGACGGCCACCTGCGGATCGCGCACGTAGGTGGCCAGCTTCTGCTGGATGTCCTGCGCCACCTGCGCCGGCGTGCGGCCACCCGCCGCGACGTCGCCGATCAGCGGCACCGAGATCATGCCGTCCGGCCGCACCGGCACCGTGATGCCGAGGTCGGGATTGCGCCACACCGACACCTGCACCTCATCGTCGACGCCGATCAGGTAGGCACTGACGGCGGCTTCGGTGGGCTCGGGTGGCGCGCCAGCGGTGCGTGAACCGGTGGCGGAGCAGGCGGCCAGCGCCGCGCTGAAGATCAGGACGAGAACGACGTGGATCAAGCGCATGGATTTACTCCCCGCAGACATCGAATAGAACGCCAACAGCGACGCCATCCGGCCATGAATCAACCTCGAAAATGGCTTCAGATCGGCCTCAAACCCGATAGAACTGGCGATACCACTGCACGAAGCGTGCGATACCCTCGGTGACCGGCGTCGTCGGCGTGTAGCCCGTGTCGCGCTGCAGCGCCTCGACGTCGGCGAAGGTGTCAGGCACGTCGCCGGGCTGCAGCGGCAACAGGCGGCGCTCGGCCTTGCGCCCGAGACATTCTTCCAGCACTTCGATGTAGCGCAGCAACTCCACCGGCTGGTGGTTGCCGATGTTGTAGACCCGATACGGCGCAGCCGAGCGGGCCGGGGTGGGCGAGGGCGGGTCGTAGCCCGGATCCGCCGCCGGTACCCGGTCCAGCGTGCGCACCACGCCCTCCACGATGTCGTCGATGTAGGTGAAATCGCGGCGATGGTGGCCGTGGTTGAAGACCTCGATCGGCTCGCCGGCGAGGATCTTGCGGGTGAACAGGAACAACGCCATGTCCGGCCGCCCCCACGGCCCGTACACGGTGAAGAAGCGCAGCCCGGTGGTGGGCAGGCCGAACAGATGACTGTAGGTGTGCGCCATCAGCTCATTGGCTTTCTTGGTGGCGGCGTACAGGCTCACCGGGTGGTCCACCGGGTCTTCCACCGAGAACGGCAGTTTGCGGTTGGCGCCATAGACCGAACTGGACGAGGCATACACCAGATGCTCGACGTTGTGGTGCCGGCAGCATTCGAGGACGTTGGTGAAGCCAACGATGTTGCTGTCGATATAGGCGTGCGGGTTCTCCAGCGAGTAGCGCACCCCCGCCTGTGCCGCCAGGTTGACCACCCGTTGCGGCGCGAATTCGGTGAACGCGCGCTCCAGCGCCGGGCGTTCCTCCAGCGATGCCTTCACGAAGCGGAAATTCGCGTGCGGGGTGAGTCGATCCAACCGCGCCTGCTTGAGGGTGGGATCGTAGTAGGCGTTGAGATTGTCGTAACCCATCACCTCGTCGCCGCGCGCCAGCAAGCGCAGCGACAGGTGGGAACCGATGAAGCCGGCGGCGCCGGTAACCAATACGCGCATGGCGATCCTGAAAACGTTGGGGGACGGCGGTTACAGGCAGCCGTCGATTTGTGCGCGCGGCAGCACGCGCTTGACGTCGAACAGCACCGCGCCGGGCTTGCCGAACGCGCGCACGCCGTCCGCGCCCATGGCGACGAATTCGCGATGACCGACCGCGATCACCACGGCGTCGTAACGCCCCTGCGGCGGATCGGCGACCAGGGCGATGCCGTATTCGTGATGCGCCTGCGCCGCGTCGACCCACGGATCGTGCACGTCCACACCGATGTGATAACTGCGCAGCTCGGCCAGGATGTCGACCACACGCGTATTGCGCAGGTCTGGGCAGTTCTCCTTGAAGGCCAGTCCCAGGATCAGCACCCTTGCCTTGGCGGTGGGGATGTCGCGTTGCGCCATCAGCTTCACCACCCGCTGCGCGACGTGACTGCCCATGCTGTCGTTGATGCGGCGTCCCGCCAGGATCACTTCCGGGTGGTAGCCGATCTGCTGCGCCTTGTGGGTGAGGTAGTAGGGATCGACGCCGATGCAATGGCCACCCACCAGGCCCGGCCGGAACGGCAGGAAGTTCCACTTGGTGCCTGCCGCCTCCAGCACTTCGTGGGTATCGATGCCCATGCGCTCGAAGATCAGCGCCAGCTCGTTGATCAGTGCGATGTTGACGTCGCGCTGGGTATTCTCGATCACCTTGGCCGCCTCCGCGACGCGGATGCTGGAGGCGCGATGGGTGCCGGCGCTGACGACCTGACCGTACAACTCGTCGACGAAGCGCGCCGCCGCCGGGCTCGATCCGGAGGTGACCTTGGTGATGGTCTCCAGCCGATGCAGCTTGTCCCCGGGATTGATCCGCTCGGGACTGTAGCCGGCGTGGAAGTCGCGCTGGTAGCGCAATCCCGATTCGCGCTCGATGATCGGCACGCACACCTCCTCGGTGGCGCCCGGATACACCGTCGACTCGTAGATCGCCACGCCGCCCGGCGCGATCGCGCGACCCACGGTGCGGCTGGCCGATTCCAGCGGCCGCAGGTCGGGGCGCTTGTAGTCGTCGATCGGCGTTGGCACGGTGACGATGAACACATTGCAGCCCTGCAATGCCGCCGGATCGTGGCTGCAGCGCAGTTGCCGCGCAGCGCGCAACTCCTCGCCCGACACTTCAAGGGTGTGATCGCGGCCGTCGTTGAGTTCGGCCACGCGCGCCTGGTCGATGTCGAAGCCGACCGTCGGAAAGCGACGCCCGAACGCCACCGCCAGCGGCAGTCCGACGTAACCCAACCCGATGATGGCGATCCGAATCTGATCGTGGACAGGAAGTTCGGCGCTCATCGTGGTGACCATCTCCATCTCCGTCGGGTTGATGCGCAAGCGATGCGGGGAACGAGCCGTGCGCGTCACCAACAAACGCAGAATGCGTGCAAATCCGGCAAAGCTTAGCGGAAGCAAGCCGTGCACGCGGTGCCTGCACACTTGCCGCAGGCGCGGAACCGACCCCGCGCACGGCAGGCAGCATTGCGACATCACGA
>JANRIF010000146.1:0-15551 GCA_033765245.1 Lysobacteraceae bacterium | reverse complement strand
ACGTACGCGGCGATGAATTGCGTGGCGATCTGCGCGCCATGGGCACTCAGCGACCACGGCCAATACACCCCGCCCTGCGGCTGCACCGAATGGATCACTCCGAACGCGCTGAGCGCGGCGGCGATCAGCAGGGCGCGTGCCGCGCGTCGCGGCTGCTGGTCGATCAACGCGGCCAGCATCGTGGCCCACAACATCGCGGTGATGATGAAGCCGTTGCCCAACACCACCATCACCGCCATCTCGCTGATGCCGTGGCTGGTATCGGCAACCAAACGCGCGAACTGCCCGGCCGGCACGATGCCGGGATTGCCGAGCTTGATGGTGAGCAGGTAGGCAATCGCCGGCAGGAATGCGAACACCACAGCCGGCGCATGCTTGGGCGGCGTGGCGGCAAACGCCTGCACCGCGATGTCCATCGCCACGTAGATGATGATCGGCGCCAGCACCGCCAGCGGCAGCAACTCCACCAACCCCGACACGTAGCCCAGCATGCCGCCAAACCCAATGAACAAGCCGGTGAGCAAGGTATAGCCCGATCGCGCGCCCATGTGCTTGTATGCCGGCTGACCGATGTACGGCGTGGTCTGCGCAACGCCGCCGCAGATGCCTGCGATCAGCGTGGAAAACGCCTCCACCAGTAGGATGTCGCGGGTGCGGTAATCATCGCCGGCGGCGCGCGCGCTTTCGCTGACGTTGATGCCGCCCACCACCATCAACAAACCGAACGGCAGCACCAGCGCGAGATACGGGCCGAGGTGCGCCATGCCTTCGACAAAACCCAGCGACGGCCACGGCAGCGCCAGCCGCAGTTGCGGCAGATGCGGCGCCTGATAGCCGCTGCCGAGCAGACCGCCGCTGCCCAGTCCGTAATACAGGGCCAGCCCCACCGCAAACGCGAACAACACGCCTGGCATCCGCCATGGCAATGATCCCTTGGCGACCAGCACGTACAGCAACAAGCCGAGCGTGACGAAGCCGACCACCGGCACCCGCAAGGCTTCGAGCAGCGGCAGGAAGCCCATCAGCATCAGCGCAATGCCGGCGATGGAACCGAGCAGGCCGGCACGCGGCACCGCGCGCGTCACCGCATCGCCGAAGAATGCCAGCGCGAACTTCAGCACGCCCATCGCCACCAGCGCTGCCATGCCCAAATGCCAGGTCGCCAACGCCGCGGCCTGCGCATCCATGCCATCGGCCTGGAAGCGCAGGAACGCCGGGCCCAGCACCAGCAACGCCATGCCGATCGAGGTCGGCGCATCCAGCCCCAGCGGCATCGCCGTCACGTCATCGCGCCCCGTGCGCCGCGCCAGGCGCCGCGCCATGCCGGTATAGATCAGGTTGCCGATCAACACGCCCAGCGCCGTGCCCGGAAACATCCGCCCGAACACCACCTCGGCCGGCATCCCGAACACCCCGATCAAGGCGCTGGCGATGAAACCCAGGATCGACAGGTTGTCCACCACCAGACCGAAGAAGCCATTGACGTCGCCGGGCGCGATCCAGGGCAGGTGATGGCGGTTGGTCATGGGCGGGCTCGGGGCGAAAGCAGCGAGTATCGCAGGCGGCGTTGCCGTGGTGAACGCAGGCATGAGCCACGAAGGCATCTACAAGGCGCTGTCCGGAGAAGGCAACCCCAGCTTCGCCACCATCGTGAAGGTGGCGGGAGCCTTGGGTTTGCGGTTGCAGTTCAAGCCCATGTAACACCGCCGCTGCGGGCCACCAGCGGCGATGCCTCGGGAACGATGCCGCGAGGGTGCCGCCGCTCACGGCATCTCATGCCGATCGCGATGCTGGGCTTCGGCTGCGCCTCAGCGCCAGCCTACGGCGGAGTGCGGGTGCGTGGTGGTTCGCCGATGAGGCGGCGCGCGTCAACGTAGGCTGGGGTAAGGCGCAGCCGCACCCCAGCAACACCGCGCGCGATGTTGCGTGGGTAACGTCTGTTACGGCATTGCATGCCGATCGCGATGCTGGGCTTCGGCTTCGCCTCAGCGCCAGCCTACGGTGCGGTGCGGGTGGAGCCGGGCTCAATCCACGCCAGCGTCGCCATGCGTCCGCTGACTTGATCGCGGCGATGCGAGAAGAAACGCTGCGGGTCGCTGAGGGTACAGTGCTCGCCGCCGAACACCTGGACGACGCCAACACCATGCAGGCGCTGGCGCGCGAGGCGGTACAGATCGCACAACCAATGGCCGGGACGGGTGGCGACGAAGGCGTCTTCGGCAATCGGATCATGGGCGAGAAAGGCATCGCGCACTTCCGCGCCCACTTCGTAGGCGCTGGGGCCGGCGGCCGGGCCGAGCCAGGCCAGTACCTGTGATGCGGGGGCGTGCAGAGCAGCCACGGTGGCTTCCAGCACGCCGCCACACAGGCCGCGCCAGCCGGCATGCGCCACCGCGATTTCATGGCCGTCGACGGTGCAGAACACCACCGGCAGGCAATCGGCGGTGAGTACCGCCAACACCACGTCGGGGGCGTCGGTGACGGCAGCGTCGGCCGCTGCCTCGACGCTTGCGTGCGCGTGCGGATCAAGTGCGCTGAATCGTTGCACCGCGATGCCATGCACTTGATTGAGCCAGCGCGGCGATGCAGGCAATCTCGCCTCGCGTTGCAACAGCGCGCGATTGTGTTGCACCGCGCCGGAATCATCGCCGCAGCGGGCGCCGAGATTCAGATGATCGAATGGCGGCTGCGAGTAACCGTGCGGATGACGCAGTGTGGTGAAGGCGTGAACGGTCGCCGGCGCCGACCATTGCGGTAGCACTTGCTGCGCGGTGAAGTGGCCGCCGGTCATGGCTTGCGTGTGGGCCTTGCCACGCGACATCGCTGCGCGAGCGTCGCGCCAGGATAAAAATGGATTCCAGCATGCGCTGGAATGACGGCTGAGCGCATTGCGCCATCCCACATGCGCGTGAGTTGGCGCACCGCACTCACCGCCGCAGCTTCAGTTTCGGCGCATCGGCGACGGCCTGCACGTTGTCGGCACGCAGCGCGGCCATCAGCGCGATCATGTCGGCCGGCACCGGCGCCTCGCATTCGATCTGTTCACCGCTGCCCGGATGACGGAAGCTCAGGCGCTGCGCATGCAAGGCCTGGCGGCGGAAGCCACGCAGCGCGGCGACCAGCGCCTCGCTGGCAGCCTTGGGCAGACGCAGGGCGCCGCCATACATCGGGTCGCCCACCAGCGGGTGGCGGATGTGCGCCATGTGTACGCGGATCTGGTGTGTGCGCCCGGTTTCGAGCCGGCATTCGAGCACAGTGTGGGCGCGAAAGCGCTCCTGCACGCGGTAGTGGGTGACGGCGGGGCGGCCGCTGTCGGTGACCGCCATGCGGATGCGGTCGTGCGGATGGCGGCCGATCGGTTCGTCGACGCTGCCGCCGGCAATCATCGCGCCTACCGCCACTGCGAGGTATTGGCGGTGCACTTCGCGCCCGGACAGTTGCTCGATCAGGCCGGTGTGGGCGCGCTGGCTGCGTGCCACCACCATCACCCCGGAGGTGTCCTTGTCGAGCCGGTGCACAATGCCGGCACGCGGCAGTTCGGCCAGGCGGGCGTCGCGATGCAGCAGCGCGTTGACCAGGGTGCCGCGCGGATTGCCGGCGCCCGGATGCACCACCAGACCCGCCGGCTTGTCGATCACCAGCACGTCGGCGTCTTCGTACAGCACATCGAGTGGGATGTCTTCGGGCTCGGCGTCGGTCTCGATCCCCAGCGCCGCGTTCAGGGTGACCACCTGCCCCGCCTTGACCGGATCGCGCGGGCGCACCTGCGCGCCATCAAGCAGGGCGTCGCCGGACTTCACCCACTCGCTCAGGCGGGTGCGCGAGAAATCGGGGAACAGCTCCGCCAGCACCTGATCGAAGCGGCGGCCGGTGGCATCGTCCGGGATCAGCGCCTGCAGCGCCTCGCCCGGTTCATCTTCGTGTTGGCTTTGCATGGATTTCCTTGCCGGCCTCTGTGGCCTAGCAGCCTATCGGACTTGAGATGAATCTACTGCGCCGGTGCGATAGCGGCCCGGATTCGGCCGATTTTTCGTTACATAGTCCCGCTATGCGCCTCAAAATCGGCCGAATCCGGCCTCGCTCTCGCCCTCGGCTCGCTACGATCACTCAAGCCCGACAGGCTGCTAGCCACGGCGACGCGCCGATTGACACGCGCAGCCGTAGACAACAGGCCAAACGGAACGCAAGGGGCGAAGCGGACATCGTCCGGCGCCCGCTGCGGAGCGCGGGTTGGCTGCTTGGTGGGAATGGTGGTCGCGAAGGCTTGCGAACCGTGCACTCGCGCGCGAAGCACGCCCTCCCAACCTCCCCCTGCGATGCTGCGCACCGCAAGGGGAGGAGCAAGCGAGGTGTCGGGCAGTCGCGCGCAAACGCGCGCCCGCAGGCTCAGCGCTGCCGCGCCATCTGGGTGAGGTCCCACATCGGCATGAATACGCCCAGTGCCAGCACCAGCACCATGGCGCCGATGACGATGGTGAGCAGGGGTTCGATCACTGCCGAAAGGTTGGCGATGTCGTATTCGACTTCGCGGTCGTAGAAGTCGGCGACGTCGCGCATCATGGCGTCGACCCGGCCGGTCTCCTCGCCCACCGCGATCATCTGCAGGATCACCGGGGTGAACACGCCGATCTGTTCGGCGCTGCGCAGCAGGGTGTCGCCCTTTTCGATGCCGGTGCGCATCGTCATGATCTTGCCGATCAGGTAGGTGTTGTCGGAAGCGTGGGCGACGGAGTTGATGGCCTGGGTAATCGGCACGCCGGCGCCCAGGGTGATGCTGAAGGCGCGGGTGGCGCGCGCCAGACTGCCGCGCAGGATGATGTCGCCGATCCTGGGGATCGAGAGTTTGGTGCGATCCCACCAGTAGCGACCAGCCTCGGTGGAAACCCAGCGCAGCACCGCGACGATGATGACCGCCACTACCAGCAGCACCTGCCACCAGTACGCGGCGGCGAAGTTGGACACCGCCAGGATCACCTTGGTCGGCCACGGCAATTCGAGGTGGGCGCCGGCAAACACCTTGGAGAAGACGGGGATCACCTTCATGGTCAGCACGGCCATCGCCACCATGATCGCCGCGATCACGAAGCTGGGGTAACGCATCGCCGCCTTGATGCGGTCCACCGTGACCTTGTCGCGGTCGAGGTATTCGTACATGTTGAGGAACGCTTCGTCGACGCGGCCGGTCATTTCGCCGACGCGCAGCATCGACAGGTACAGCGGCGAGAAGATTTCGTCGTGGCGGCCGAAGCTGATCGCGATGTCGTTGCCGGCATCGAGGCTGTCGATGATGTCGTCCAGCACCTCGCGAAAGCGCGGGTTGTCGGTGGAATCGCGCAGCCGCGACAACGCCTGGATGATCGGCACGCCAGCGTGCAGCAGGCTGTACATCTGGCGCGAGAACAGGATCAGGTCGTTGCCGCCGGGCTTATGGCCGCGCAGCTTCTTCTCCAGCGCCTGCAGCGGGTCGAACGGCGGCTGCTCCTCGCGTACGTCGATCGGCACCAGCTTCCAGGCACCGAGCTGAATCAGCGCGGCTTCCATATCCACCGCTTCCATGCGGCCTTCCTGGACCTTGCCGCCGGCGTCGCAGGCGCGGAACAGAAAGTGGCTCATCAGGCTTCGCTCAGTTCGCTGACCACGCGACGCACTTCGTCGAGTGTGGTGATGCCGGCAGCGGCATAGTCGAGCGCACCATCCATCAGCGTGTACAGATGGGTGCTGGAGCGCGCGGCAGCGCCGAAGGCGTCGAGATCGCCCACCCGCAGCGCCGAGAGCATGGCGGGGTTGGGTTCCACGTATTCGTACACGCCGATGCGGCCGCTGTAGCCGGTGTGGCTGCAATGCGCGCAGCCGGCGCCATGCATGAGCCGCATGGCGGCAGGATCACGACCCATGGCTTGCAGCCAGTTGGTGTCCTGCGCATCGAGTTGCGCCGGTTCGGCGCAACTGTGGCAGATGCGGCGGATCAGGCGTTGCGCGATCAGGGCGCGCAGGGCGGCGGCGATCAGATAGCCCTCGGCGCCCATGTCGAGCAGGCGCGCGGCGGTGCTGATCGCGTCGTTGGTGTGCAGGGTGGACAACACCAAGTGGCCGGTGATGGCGGCGCGCAGGCCGATCTCGACGGTTTCCTGGTCGCGCATTTCGCCCACCAGGATCACGTCCGGATCCTGACGCAACGCGGTGCGCAACACGTTGGCGAAGGTCAGTCCGATCTTGGCGTTGACGTGCACCTGGCTGATCCGCTCCATGCGGTATTCCACCGGGTCCTCGGCAGTGATGATCTTGCGCACCGGCTCGTTGATCTCGCGCAGCGCGGCATACAGGGTGGTGGTCTTGCCCGAGCCGGTGGGGCCGGTGACCAGGATCATGCCGTGCGGGTGCTGCAACTGGTGGCGGAAACGGCTGACGATGTGCGCCGGCATGCCGAGCTTTTCCAGCTCGTAGCGGGAAGGGTCGTGCTCCAGCAGGCGCATCACCACCGATTCGCCATGCTGGGTGGGCATGGTGGACAGGCGCACGTCCAGACTCTTGCCCTTGACGTTGAGGTTGAAGCGGCCGTCCTGCGGCAGGCGACGCTCGGAGATGTCGACGCCGGCCATCAGTTTCACCCGCGACACCACCGCGGGCGCGATGCGGCGGTCCGGTACCACTTGTTCCTGCAGCATGCCGTCGACGCGCAGTCGGATGCGCAGCACATGTTCGTCGGGCTCGATGTGGATGTCCGAAGCGCGGCGCGACACCGCTTCCTCCATCAGGCTGTGCAGCAGGCGCACCACTGGCGCGTCGGCGGCGTCGTCGATCTTGAGCAGGCGATCGATGTCGTTCTCGCTATCGGCGTCCTTGCCGATGTCGCGCGCCAGCGAGGCGATCTCGGAGCTGTGGCGGTAGGTGTTGTCGAACACCCGCAGCATGTCGGACTCGCGCACCAGTACGACGTCCGCGGCGCGCCCGAGCAGGCGGCAGGCTTCGTCGTAGGCGAACAGGTCGGTGGGATCGGCCATGCCCACGATCGGCTTGCTGGCGTTGTTGTCGAGCAGGATCACGCGGTAGCGTCGCGCCACCTGTTCGGGAATGGTGGTGACCACCTCGGGCTTGTAGCGGTAGTGGCTCAGGTCCACCACCTCCACGCCGATCTGCGCGGCCAGCAGCGCCAGCAGCCGGTCCTCGCTGACGAACCCCAGCGCGATCAGGGTGCCGCCGAGCTTGCGACCGCTGCGCTTTTGTTCGTCCAGCGCGATCGCCAGTTGCTCGGCGGTGATGACGCCCTGCTCCACCAGCAGGTCGCCAAGGCGAATCTTGCGCAGGGGTGCGCTCATCGAGTTGCTCCGTCGGCGAGTGCGGCGATGCGTTCGCGCGCGAACCGCTCGCCGTTGCCGTCCAGGCGACCGGTGTCCAGCGCGCCCTGATAGGCGCTGCGCGCGGCGACGCGATCGCCGAGATTGTCCCATGCCAGCGCCAGCCCCAGCCACCAGCGCGGCTCGCCGGGTTCGAGCGCGATGGCGGCCTGGTATGCCTTGGCGGCGTCGGCGAAACGCCCTTCCTGGGTGTTGAGGATGCCGCGCAGGGCTTGATGGCCCAGGCGCTGCGGCGAGCCCTGGGCATCGAGCAACGCGATGGCGTCGCTGCGATGACCGCTGCGATCGAGCAGGCGCGCTTGCAACTCCACCCATGCGGGTTGTCCGGGCTGCGCCGCGAGGCCGTCGTTCAACACCTGTATGGCCTGATCTACGCGGCCCTCGCCAAGCCACAGCCGCGCCAGCAACTCGCGCCCGCGCGCGTGCAGCGGCTCGCGTTGGAGCAGGCTCTGCAGGCGGCCGATGGCATCGTCCCCCTGCCCAGCTTGATGCAGGCGCCAGGCATCGGCGTAGAGCGTGTCGGCATCGCGTGCGGCCGACTCTACGGGTACTGCGCGGCTCTCCGCGACCGGGCGTACCGGCGCAGCAACGGCGGCGCGCGATGGCGACGGTGATGGTGATGACGACGGCGCGGCAGGCGGTGCGCTCGCGGTGGCGGCATGGGTGCTGCGGGCGGCGTCGCGTGCCGGTTCGGCGGGAAGCAGCCGGATCACCCAACCCTGCGAGGCGTCCTCGCCCAGCACCGGCAGCAGGCTCACCTCGGCGCGTCCGTGCCAGGCGAAACTGGCTTGCCAGCGTTCGCCGATCTGCTCGCTGTGCCAGTCGGGCAGCAACGGCGACGGCGATTCGAGCACGCCGACCTGCGCCCCTTCCGTACCCAGTTGCACCCGGCCCTCGCTGGCGTTGACGCGCAGCGGCGTTGCCAGCGCAGGGGCGAAACGCAGGCGCAGCGTCAACGCCGGCCCCTGCGCTTCATCGACGCCGATCATGACCAGTCGAGGCACCTGCGCTGCCGCGGCCGGCGCATCGGGAACGTTGGCGTTGGCAGGTGCGGCGTCGGCCACGCGCGGTGCGGGTGCGGGTGCGGCCGGCTCGGCCAGCGCGCGCGAATAGGCATCGCGACGCAACAACCCGTTGGGGCCGGCGACCGCCACGTACAGCGCCACTGCCAATGCCGCCAGGACGAGCGCATAGACCGGCAACAACCAGCGGCCGCGACGGCGCACGCGCTCGTCGAGACCGACGTGGGCACCGGCGTCACGCAGCACGTGCGACGGCGTGATGTGCGTGTCCTTGGCGTCGGCGGATGCGGCCTCGGCGGGCGCACCCGCACTGTGGCCTTCACCGGCTTGCCGGGCTGCGCGTTTGCGCGCTTCGAGGTCGCGCAGCATGTCGTTGATCAGACTCATGGACTGTGCTTCACCAAGGCCACCATACGCGCGCCGCGCTCTGCCGCGCGGCGGCGGTGTCGTGGATGGCGCGCCGCACGTGGTCGCGTGCGATGCGGCGCTCGCCGGTGCCGTAGGCCGACATCAGCGCCTTGTGCGCCAGGATGTTGACCAGCCGCGGCACCCCGCGGCTGCCGCGCGCGATCATACGTGCCGCGCGCGGATCGAATACCAGTTGCCCGTCGTAGCCGGCGCGGCGCATGCGGTGGCTGAGATAGTCGGCGACGCTGGGCGCGTCCAACGGCGTGATCCGGTAGCTGAAGGTGATGCGCTGTCGCAATTGCCGGATCGAGGGCCGCGCCAGGATCGTATCCAGTTCGGGTTGGCCGAACAGCACCACCTGCAGCAGCTTGGCCTTTTCGGTTTCGAGATTGGTCAGCAGGCGCACGGCTTCCAGCCCGGCCTCGCCCAGTGCCTGCGCCTCATCGATCACCAGCAGCACCTGCCGGCCCTTCTCGTGGTGCTCGATCAGGCGCTCGGCCAGACGCTTGTGCAATTCGTTGGCGCCGAGCCGGCGGGTGTCGATTCCGAGTTCCTCCGCTACCGCCGCGCGCAGGCCCGCCGCGTCCATCTGCGGATTGGGCAACCAGGCGCTGAGCACGTCGACCGGCAAACTGCCCAACAGCTTGCGACACAGCAAGGTCTTGCCGGTTCCCACCTCGCCGGTGATCTTGATGAAGCCCTCGCCATCCGCCAGCGCCACCCGCAGCACGTCCAACGCTTCCTGGTGACGCGGATAGGCGTAGAAAAAATCGGTGTCCGGCGTGATGCTGAAGGGCGACTCGCGCAGGCCGAAGTGCTGCAGGTACATCCCTCACTCCCGGGCCGGTGCGACCGGCGGTGGCGACAGGGTGGCGGGCGTCTGCAAGGTGCCCAGCCGCGAGCGCGCCGCCTCCACTTCGCGCTGCCAGACGCCATCGCTCTTTGCCAGCACCGGCCGCAGCAGGATCACCAACTCGGTCTTGCGCGAGGCATTGCGCCGGTGTTTGAACAGCTCGCCGAGGCCCGGCACGTCGGACAGACCCGGCAGGCCGCCCTTGTCGCGCTCGCTGCGATTCTCCATCAGACCGCCGATCACGATCACCTGACCGTCGCGGGCACGCACGATGGTGTCGGTCTCGCGCACGCTGGAGAACGCCAGCGGGATGATCTGGGTGCTGTTGTTGAGGGTGAACTGCTTGTTCTGGGTGACCACCTTGGTGACCATCGGGTGGATGTGCAGCACCACCTCGTCCTCGCTCACTTGCGGCGTCACGTCCAGCGCGATGCCGGAGAAGAACGGCGTGAGCGTGACGTCCGGGGTGACGGTGGTGCCCGCGGCGGTACTGGTGTTGGTGGATTCGAGATCGGTGATGAAGTATTCATCGGTACCGACCTTGATCACCGCCTTCTGGTTGTTGAGGGTGGACACGCGCGGGCTGGACAGCACCTGCACGTCGCCCTGGGTTTTGAGCAGTTCGACGAAGGCGTTGAAGTCCTTGGTGTTGAGCACGAAGGTGTTGATGCCGCCAAAGGCCGAGGTGGCCGAGGTCACCGGCGCGGTGAAGTTGCGCGGGTCCAGCACTCCGGCGTTGCCGGCGATCTCGGACGCCCCTTCCTGGAACAGCGTGCCGCCGCCGGTCTGGCCGAATCCGAGCGAGGCGTCGCCGCTGTTGAACAGGCCGATGCCGGCCCAGTTGATGCCGCTCTGGAAGTTGTCGTTGAGTTCGACCTCGATCAGCTTGGCTTCCAGAATCACCTGGCGCTGCACGCTGTGCTCGGAGGTGCGCAGCACCTGCGCGATCTGCCGCAATTCGTCGGGATAGGCGCGCGCCACCACCATGCCCGATTGCGGCGAGACTGCGATCGAACGCAGCACTCCGGCGCTGGCTGGCGCGACGTTGGCCGTGGGATTGGCGGGATCGCTGGCGGCGGCCACTTCGGTGCAGCCCAGCGAAACCCCGCCGACGATGGCGCCGGTGCTGGACGATGCGGCATTCAGTTGCAGGCCGAGCAAGGTGCACAGGGTACCGGTGAGTTCCACCCAATAGCCCGACTGCGACTGGGTGATGATCTGGCTGCCGAACGGCGTGCTGGTGCCGCTGCCGGAACCACCGCTGCCGCCACTGCTGCTGTCGCCCGATGCGCCTTCGCTGCCGCCGGATTGCGAGACCTGACCGGAACTGACCTGGGTGCCGGATTGGCCGCCGCGCGAAATGTTGAGGTAGGCCACCTCGAACATGCGGGTCTGCAACTGCGCCGGCATCACCACGTAGTTCACGCCGGTCTTCTGGTACTCGTAGCCGTAGGTGGTGCGCACCAGCTCCAGCAATTCGTCCAGCGTGACGTTCTTGAGCTGCAGGCTGATGGTGCCGTCCACCTTGGGATGCACCACGATGTTGTAGGGCGTGTCCTGCGCCAGACTGAGGAAGAACTCGCGCGCCGGCGCATTGAACACCGAGACGTTGAAGCGGCCGCCGGCATCGCTGGGCGCGAGGTGGGCGAGATCGTCGGGCACCGGCGCCAGCAGGTCGGATACCACCGACGGCGGCGGCTGCACCGCGACACTCGGGCGTTGCGCGGCATCGGCCAGCGCGTCGTCGATGGCGCGGGCGCGCTCGGGATCGCCTCGGGTGGTCACGCAGCCTTGCGTCAGCAGCAGGGCGAGCGCGGCGCCGAGCACGCGCGGCGGCACCGGCAGGCGGCGGGGACGGGAGCATTCCACGCGGTGGTGGCTCATGGCATGTGATCCAAAGGCTGTATGGCACGCGCCGAAGGCAGCAACGGCACGGCAAGGGTTGTGGCATCGTCGCGCACCAGGGTGACCTGGGTGGGCGCGATGCGTTCGACGCGATACCCGCCAAAGCGCTCGCCGGGGCGGCGCACCGCGCCGTCGATCAGGGCGTAGGCGCTGGCGCCGCGAATCACGATCATGCTGACGTTGGGCAGCCCGGGTGCCGCAGAGGTCGAGCCGTCGACCGCCACGCTGGCCGGCGGCCGCAGCGGATCCCCGACCACCTGCGCGCAGGCAACGCCAGCCGGCAATCCCAGCACCAACGCGCAGCCAACACGGCGCATGAAATCAAACACCGATCCATGCCTCCTCAAGACTGAAGCTGTACACCACGAAGCGCAGGCGCGCACGCGGGTATTCGATGGTCTGGATGTCCAGCTCGTGCCACATCAGGCTCCAGTCGCTGCGTTCCAGGCGCGACAAGTACTCCACCATATCGGCAAAACTGCCTTCGAGTTGAACCTCGATCGGATGGCGATACAAGTCCAGACCGATGCCGGGCTCCGGCGCGGCGGCGGGGGCTGGAGCGGCAGTGGCAGGATCGTCCGCCGTGGTCGCGTCGTCGACATCGGCAGGCGCGTCCTCCGGTGCCTCGGCCGCCGGCGCCGGGCTGCGCGTGCTCAGCGCGATCTCGGCCGGCAACGCGCGCATCGACACCAGATGCAGGCCGGTGCCGGCGAGCAATTGATGCAGCACCTGGCGCGCGCGCGCGGCGTCGAGGTAGCGCACGTTCTCGCCGCGCAGCGCGAGGTCGGCCTTGGCGATGCGCTCCAGCAGATCCTTTTCCTGCGCCTGCGCGGCCTGCAGCGGGCCGTTCTCGACCTGCGCGCTGAGTTCGGCCTGCTGCGCGCTGAGCGTGCCCACCTGATCGCGCAGCGCCTGCACCTGCTGCGCCTCGCTGTTGTGCCGGGTGCGCAGACGCCCCAGGAACAGCACCTCGGCCAACCCCCAGCACACCATCAGCAGCGCCGCGAACAACAGCAGGCGTTCGCGCTCGCTCAGCGCCTCGAAGCGGCTCCGCATCTTCGTCATTGCGGAGTCGCTCATGGCGCACGCTCCACGATCCGCGAATCGAGTTCGAATGGGAGCGTCGTTTCCACCGAACGCTCGGGCGCCTCTGCGTCATCGCCGGCCGAGGGCAACGCGGCAATCTCACCCACGATCACGGTACCGAACTGCACGCCGCTCAACGCCGGCACCTGCGCCAGTACATCGAGATAACGCGCCAGCGCCTGCGCATCAAGCAGGCGCCCACGCAGGCGCACGCGCTCCGGCGCAGCATCGATACGCGGGCCGCTCAGGCTGATCGCGGTGAGCCAGGCATCGCCGCGGCTGGCGCTGCCCAGGCCCCTGAGCGCCGGCGAGAAACCGGCGACGTTGCGGTTGCTGAGGTCGGCGATCAACGCCAGCATGCGCTCGCGCCCCTGCAATTCCAGGGTCAGGCGATCGACGCGCCGACGCAACACGGCTAGCCGATCGTCGCTCGCCAGCTCCGCCTGCAGCGTCTCGATCTGCGGCGTCAACGCCTGCTCCTGGCTTTCCAGCGCTGCGCGTTCGCTGCTCAGCGAGCGCACCGACCAGCTCGAATACGCTCCCCACGCCGCCAACGCCAGCAACAGCAGCGTCAACGCCGCGCCCAATTGCATCAGGTTGTAGCGGACGTGGCGCGGGCGGATCTCGTCGTAGAGGTTGAGTTGGGTCTTCATGCGCTGACTCCCGTATCGGGCCGCAGCGCCGCGCCGATCGCCAGCAGCGCGAGGTCCGGTGCAGGACCGGTTGCCAGTTCGGCCGAGGCAATCGCCTCGCTCAGCACGAAGCGCTCGGGACGCACCCGCAACGATGGCTCCAGCGCGTCCACCAGCGCCTGATTGAACGGCCAGTCGGGCATCACCAGCAAGCGCTTGGGCGGCGCGGTGGTGTAGTGGCTTTCGTAGAAGTCGATGGTGCGCTGCACTTCCAGCAGCAACTGATCGACATGATCCGCCAGACTATCGCGGAAATGCTCGGCGTTGAGCGTGCTGGAACGGAACAGGCTCAGGCTGCGTTGGTGCACGATCACGAAGCGCACCCCCTGATTGCCCAGCATCAGCGCCGCCACCGTCTCGGCCTCGCCGGCGGTGCGCCCGACCAGATGGCATAGCGCCATGTCGGCCACGTCGATCGCCTCCATCTGCATGCCGGCGCCGAGCACCGCATCGCGCAGCAGGGTCATGCGCTCGCGCGAGGCGATCGCGCAGTAGGTGGGCGGCTCGGCACCGCGCGCGCGGGTACCGGGCACGTCGAGGTAGTCGAGCAGCATGTCCTCGACCGGAATCTGGCTCACTTCGCGAGCACGGAACTTGAGTGCGCCGGCCCGCTCGGCCGGCGGCGTCGGCGGCGCCGACAATTGCAGCAGCGACACCAACTGCGCGTGCGGCACCACCGTGGTAATCAGGTGTTGCGCCGACAGATCGCGCGCCAACTTGCGCATGCCGTCGCCCCAGTCGCTTTCGGAGCCGGACGGATAGGTGGCGATACCCAGCAGTCGCGGACGGCCGGCGCTACCCTCGGGAAACGCCACCCGCGCACCCACCAACCCCTGCGGCCCGACCACGATACCAATGCGGTCGGTAGAGGCGACACGCTGCCCGAACCATCGTCCCAACGCCATGCTCCTCCCCTGCCACGATCCGAAGCAGCCTGTCGGGCTTGAGATGAATCTACTGCGACGATGCGATGGCGAGGCCGGATTCGACCGATTGCTCGTTACATAGTCCCGCTATGCGCCTCACAATCGGTCGAATCCGGCCTCGCTCTCGCCCTCAGCTCGCTACGATCACTCAAGCCCGACAGTCTGCTCGCTCAGGACTCGCTTCGGCATGCACCAGCATTGCGATTGTCCCTGGCACAGCCCCCTGGCGGAAAGCCTAGCATGTTCGGGGCGTTAGCGAACATTGCTTGGGTTGCACGGGAACTCACATCCGGATCGCGCGCCAGCCCGCGCGCGCAATCGCAAGCAAGCCTCGATGAGAGGTCGGACGCACCGCTTCAGCGCAACAACCCGGCCATCGCCGCGCGCGATGCGGCAGCAATGACCTCGGCCTCGCGATGGCGGCCGTCGATCACCACCTGTCGCCCACCCACCCACACCGATCGCACCATGCTTGCCTGCCCGCAGAACAGCCAACGGTCGAGCACGTCGCTGGCGTCGACACCGAACAGCCCCACCGCATCGGGATCGAGTTCGAGCACGTCGGCGCGATAGCCGGCGGCGAGCGCACCGAGCCGCACGCCGCACACGTCGGCGCAATCCCACGCGCTGGACAACAGCGTCTGCGCCACCGTGGCCCCGGCGCGGGTGGCGATGTTGCGGCGCTGCAGGCGCAGGCGCTGGCCGTATTCTAGCCAGCGCAATTCCTCCACCGGCGACACCGACACCTGACTGTCGCTACCGATGCCGAAGCGTCCGCCATCAGCGAGATACGTCGGCAAATCGAACAGGCCATCGCCAAGATTGGCCTCGGTGCTGGGGCACAGCGCTACCGTGGCATCGCAGGCGGCGATGCCGCGCAGTTCGTCGGTATCGCAATGAGTGGCGTGCACCAGCGCCCAGCGCGCGTCCACCGGCAACTGATCGAGCAACCAGCGCACCGGCCGCGCGCCATGATGAGCGATGCACTCATCCACTTCGATCTGTTGCTCGGCGATGTGGATGTGGATCGGCCCGCGCTGCCCCACCGCTTCGAGCACCGCGCGCATCGCCGGCAACGGCACCGCGCGCAGGCTGTGGAAGGCAATGCCCACGCGCAGGCGCGCATGCTCCAGCGCGCGCAAGCGTTCGATCAGCGTGCAATATTCATCGACGTCCAGCGCAAATCGCTGCTGGCGCTCGCTCAACGGCCGGTCGTCGAAGCCGCCGCGCAGATACAGCGTAGGCAGCAGCGTGAGCCCGATGCCCGCCTGCGCCGCCGCCTCGATCAACGCCAACGACATCGC
>JANRIF010000131.1:0-10385 GCA_033765245.1 Lysobacteraceae bacterium | reverse complement strand
GAGCGCGAGCAGCAGCGTGGAGATACGGAAATTGGACATGCCGGTGGTCCTCACAGGTCGTTGCGCAGCACGGTGTCGAGCCCGAAGCAGGCGCGCCGGCTCTGGTTGTGGCTCAGCGGCTCGCCGCCGGCCATGACGTTGACGTCGCGGAACCACAGGATTCCGGCCGCCTGCTGGCTGGTGCAGTTGAGGAAGCCATCGGAGCAACTGTCGAGCCACAACTGCGTGGTCTCCAGGCCCACGTTCTCGGTGTAGCCGCCACAGTAGCTGTCGGAGTCGAACGGCGAGGAGTCGACGTCGGTGCCGACCACGTCATAGAACGGCTTGGGCAGGGCCGGACGACCGGCGGTGCCGAGCAGCCAGTTGGCGTTGTAGCTGGCCATCCAGCTCACCTGCTGTTGGCGAACCGCGTCGGTCTTGAAGCCGAGCAGCCAGCCGACCGCACTTTCGAACACGTTGCCGCTGATCACGGCATCGGCCAGCGGGGTACCTGCGGAAGACGGCGCCAGCGCGTTGACCCAGCGGGTCTTGGCGATGATGTTGGGATAGCGTGAGTCCCAGGTCGGATTCGACATGATCCAGCGCATCACGTTGCCGCCGTTGGAGTGGGTAATCACTACCAGGTCGGTGATGCCTTTTTGCGAAATGAAAGTAGTCAGTTGTCCAGCCAGGCAACCGGCGGCGCGGCTGTCCCACATGAACTGGTCGAAATCGCAGTTGATCACCACGAAATTGGCCTGGTTGGTCAGGCCTTGGCGCACCGAATTGACGAATTCGGATTTCCAGTAGTTGTTAAGGGCGTCGGTTTGATTGCCGGTTCCGTGGACGAAGGCCACGCCGGTACCCGATGTTGCTGCCGATGCGGTCAGTGATGCGGCGGCCAAGGCAAGGCCAGTGAGAAGTCTACGCACGATGCGCTCCTGGATGGTGGGTGCCGCGCGCAATCGTCCGTGTGGCGCCGGTACCCGCTCAGTTCGCCGACGCTGTCCCTTCGCCTGCGTATGGCAGTGGGACGATAACGGGAGCGGAGCGTGCTGTCACGCTGCAGCGCGCTATTTGGCATATTAATTGCAAAAGAAATCAAAAAGAAATCAAATCGTGGCGTGGCGCAGGTCGCCCGTCAGTGGCCGGCAATGCCGCCGCGACTGCGTTCGAGCGCCCACAGCGCACATGCGATCAGCAACCACGCGAGAAACAACTTCCAGCGCGCAATGGGCTGCATTGCCGAGCTGGCGCGGTCGGGAGTATCTGCCAGCATCAGCAGCGATTGCGTGGCCTGCTGGCGCTGCGCCGCGTGCAGCGACATGGCTTGATCCGGCGCATGCACGTAGAACGGCCATTGCCTGTCGCCGTCGATCAGCCGGTGCCAACCGGCTTGCTGCGGCCAGTAGCCGGCGCAACCATCGTCACGGGCGGGAGAGGCGATCAGCACAAGCGTCTCGCCGTCGGCCGCCGCGACTTGCGCGTCGCGCGCAACGCAGATGGTGATGCGTTCGCCCACCCAGCCTGGCATCGGCTGGAATCGCGGCGCGGCGTGGCCGCGGGGGCGGGCCAGTTGCGACAGTGCACCGCTCCAGATGTCGGCATAGCGGTCGCTGGCACCCGCCAACACCAGACGGTAGCTGTCGGCGAGCCACCACAGGCCGATCCGTCCTCGACCCAACGCGCGCCACTGCGCCAGCGGCTCGCCATCGCCATCGCGTAGCAGGGGCTGGGCATCGCGGGCTTCGACTTGCAGCGAGCGCCGCGACAACTCCGGCAGTCTCGCCGTCGATGCGTTGCCGCCCATTGCGTTCGGCTGTTCCGGGTCGAGGGCGGGCAGCCGCACGCCGCGATTCGCCTCGACCGTTTTCAGTACGAACCCGAGCGGCGCCAGCAACGCGCGCTCGCGCGCGTCGGGTTCTCCGGTGAACCGCAACAGCAGCCCCAAGCCGCGCTGCACCGCCGTGATGACGGCGCGACGCTCGCCTGCACTCATCGCATACCAGGCGCGATCGTCGAGCATCAGCACGTCCCACGTCTGCAGCGTGGCGGCATCGATCGATACCGATCGAGCAACCAGCGCCACACCAGGGCTCACGCTCAGACGGCTGTCGACCTGCAGGCCGGCATCGATCGCCCAGCGCCGCAGGTATTTGAGTTCCGGATTGGCGCCGCCCGCCACCATCGCGACTCGCAGGCGATCCCCGGCCAACGCTGCCAACGGCAGCGGCAGGCGTTCGATCGGCTGTTGCGCGGCGTCGTGCACGCGCAGGCTGAATTCGGCGAGCCCGGCACTGCGCGAGGGCGCATGCAGGGTGAAGCGGCCATCGGCATCGAGCGCGGTCCGGGCGATCAGCCGGTCGGCCGGGTCGTGCAGCGCCACGCTGCCTCCGGCGACCGCTTCGACGCGCCCGCGCAGCGCCCAGGACTGCCCGGCGCTCACCCACTGTGGTGCATCCAGTTCGACCACGCCGCGCGGCAGCGGCGACGGTGCGAATGCGATCTCCAGGCCGCGCGCGGCATCGCGATCGCGCGCCGGCAGGCCCTGTCCGATCACGGCGATCCGGCGGGTGCCGGGGTGTTGGCGCAGCGCGCTCGCCAGATCGGGCAGGCGTGTTGCAGCGATGCCGGCGGGTGCCTCGGGCAGGGCGATGGCAGGCGTGGCGGTGGTTGCGCTGGCGTCCGCGGTGTACACCGTGAGTGTTGGCGCGGTGCGCGGGCGCGATGGCGGCAGCAGGGTGAAGTACAAGGTGATGGCGGCACCCAGTTGCAGCGCGATCAGTGCCAATGTGCGCCAACGCCGCCGTGGCGTGGTGGCACGGCGCGCCTGCCGCAGCACCCGCAGGCTGCCCAGCGTTGCCGCCAACGCGAGCGTCAGCATTGTCACGGTCTGCAGGTTCATGGCGTGTCTTCCGCAGGTGGCGTGGCGATCGCATCGAGATAGGCGCCTCCGCCAGCCGAAGGTGCAGCGCGCCAGCGCACGTTGGCGGGCGGTGTTGGCAGCAACGGCCACAGCAGGCGTCGCAACTCGGTCACGCAGCGGGCGCACGCCGGATCGCGGCGCAGCGGATCGATCGCGGCCAGCAGCGCCAGTCGATCGGGCAGACGCGCCCCTTGCGCTTGCGCCCAGTCGGCGAGCGCGTCGAGGGTGGTGACGTCGAGCGGTTGCGCTGCGCCCGCGTCGGTCGCGGCCCAGGCGGCTACCACTGCGGGATTCGTCGGCACCGCTGCTGCCAGCGGGTCCGCCCGATCGCGCAGGCCGCTGCGATCGCCGCGCAGGCGCCGGCTCAGGTCGATCGGCGGCAGTTCCAGACCCACCCGCGACAGGTAGATGCGACTGGCTTGCTGCACCTGTTTGATCAACGCCAGTGCGCGGTATTGGTGCGGCAACGCAGCCTGTGGCTGGCCCTGGCGCAGCAGCCCTTCCGATTGCCACATGGCGTCCAGCGCGCCCTTGAGCAAGGCTCGGGTGCGGGCGTCGAACAGGGTGGTGGCTTCGGCCTGGTCGTGGGTGTGCCCGAATTCGGCGAGTACGTCGGCGGCTTCGTTGGCGGAGGCGTCGCCGTGGCCGTGTTCGTCGTCCGACTCGGAAGCGGCGCCCGGCGCGCGCGGGCCTTCGCTCTCCTCGCCGAGGAATTGCCCGTAGCGCAGGCGCAGGATGCGTTGATCGACGCCGATGGCGTCGGCGCGATCGACGAAGCGCGGTTCGGACAAGCGTGCGCGTTCGGCGATCAAGGCCTCGCTGTCGATGATGATCTGGCGTTGGCTGCGGAAATACGCCGGCAGCGTGCGTTGCACCATGCCTTCCAGGCCGGCCGCCTCGGCACCGGCGGGCGCCGGCCAGCGCAGGATGAAACTCGGGTGACGGGTGAGGTTGGCGCTGGGCTGGCGGTTGTCGGTGATCGACAATCGCGCCACCAGATCGTCGCCGACCGCAAAGCCCATCGCGCCCAGGTCGATCCGGTGCTCGAACGTTCGCCGCGTGGCGGTGCCTTTGCCGGTGAGGCGCAGGCGGCGTTCGCTGAAACGTACGTTCTCGCCGCTGCCTTGCGCCAGCGTGATGTGCAACTGCGCCGCGCCGAGGCCGTAGTCGTCGGACGCCTCGAAACGCAGCAGCCAGTCGCGCTGGCCTGGATCGAGCAGACTCAGGGTGCGCTCGGGCGCGCTGACGCGCAGTTCCGGCGGCCGGTCGGGCAGCACGTCGAGGCGATACAGTCGCTCGTTTTCCAGTGCTGGCGCAGCACCGAGGTTGAATCGGTAGAGCAATCCTTCGCGAACCTCGCGCTGGCCCTGCCAGAGTTCGCCGACCTGCTGCAGTGGCACCACGCTGCCATCGTGAAAGCGCAGGGCAGCGCTGTCTGGGTTCGGTTGCAGGCGCAGCGACCAACTCACCACTGCGCCTTCCGGGACGCGCGCTTCCAGCGCCGCCTCGTCGCGCGCGGGCAAACCGGTGTAGGCCGGCGCCACCACGTGCAGGGTGGCCGCAAGGATGCGGGTCCGGGTTGGCGCCGTCGGTGCGCTGTGTGGCGGCGTTGGCGCGGCCACGCGATGAATTGGGGTAGGCCACAGCAGCGCCACACCCGCCAGCCCCAGCGCTGTCGCCCACGCGATGGCGAGCTGGCGGCGAGGCCAGGGCGGGCGCAGTTCGGGTGTGGCGAGCGCCAGCAGGCGTTCGCGCAGACGCTGGCGTTGCAGGGTAGTCAGGTGTGAGCCGGCGGCGGCAGTGGGTGCGCCGTACGTGGCATCGTCGAACAGCAATTCGGCGCTGTCTTCCATGTCGCGGCGCACGCGGTTCAGTTGCCGCGCCAGCCAACGCGCGTCGAGTTGCCGCGCGCGCCATGCCGCCCACGGCAGGATCGCGATCAGGGCAAGCCCACTCGCCCAGGCCGCGGCGCTCGCACCGTCTACGCGCCAGGCGCCGATCGCGAGCGCCAACGCCAGCGGCAGCGCGGTGAGCGCGATCGCGGCGAAGCGGCGCCGCCGTGCGGCGCCGAGCCATTGCGACAGTGCGCGCGCGACGCTCATGCGGCGGCCATCCGTGCAGCGCGGGTGGCGAGCCAGCGTTCGAGCAGCCACAAGCCGGCAATCGCCCATTGCAGCGTGGAGTCCAGCGGGCGCCCGGGTGCCGGCCAGGGCGGTACGCCGCGCTGCGGTACCTGGGTCTGTGCCGGCGCCCATTGTGGCGCGGGCGGCTCGGGTGCAAGCCATTCGCGCAACAGGTCGGGGAATTCGGGCTCCAGCAGTTCCGGCAGCGCTCCGGGCTGGAGCGCCACCGGCAACACCAGCAGGCGCCCGGCTCCCTGACGAACGGCGCGAAGTTCGACCTCGGTGGCCGTGCTATGCCATTGCCGCACTCCGGTGTTGGCGGGCAGCGCCTGTTTCGCGCCGATCAGCAGCGCGGTGCCGCCCGAATCGACCCAGTCGCGCCATGCCTGCGGCAGCGGTGCATCCGACAACCAGATCAGCCACGTCGCGTTGCGTGCCACCGCACCCGCGGTGCTGGCGCGCTCGATGCGAAACGGCGCCTCGGCACCGGTGTCGGCGGGCGTCGCACGGTTCCAGGCATGGGTGGCGGCGTCGAGCCAACGCTGCTGCGCGAGGTGTTCGGCATCGTCGGCGTGGCGCAGCGCGATCCGGATCGGCTCTGGCGCTGCATCGGCTTCGTGCGCGGGCGGCGGCAGCGCGGCGGCGATTCGCCATTGCACTTCGCGGCTGAGTGCGATCCGCTCGCCGTCGAGGCCGCGCAGATGCGGTGGCACGATGACGGTGAGCGGCACTGCGTGGTCCAGGTGTGCGTCCAGTTCGCGCAGCAGGCTGGCGACGGCTTCAGCGGCCGGTGCCGGCGTCCTTGCCAGTTCGGGGAAGCCTGGAGCCAGCCAGCGCCACGGCGCATCGGATGCTGCTGGCACCGGCAGCGATGCCGGATCGACGCCGGGCACCACCACCACCCATGGGCGCCGGTCGGCGCCATCGAACCGCACTGGCGCCGCCAACAGCAGTGCCAGCAGCGTCAGCAACAGCAATCGCAATGCCAGCAGCGGCCATTCTTCCAGGCGCGCCCGTCGGCGCGGCAGTTCCTGCGCGGCCAGCCAGCGCAGTGCCGCGAAGTCGACCCGCTGCTGCTGCGAACGCCGGCGCAGGTGGATCAGCAGCGGCAGTGCCAACGCCGCCAGCGCGGCCAGACCCGCCGGCAGCAGCAAGGCGAAGTTCATCGCGAGGGCGCTCCCGTTCGCGAGGTACGCCCGAACAGACGTTGCAGCGGCAGTTCCAACGGCTCATCGAGCACGTAGGCAAGATGGCGGATGCCGCTGGTAGCCATGCGCGCGGCCAGTTCGGCACGGGCCGCGTCGAAGCGGGCCAGGAACTGCGCGCGCACCGCTTCGCCGTCGCAGCGCAACTCGGCACCGGTTTCCGCGTCGTGGAACACGAAGCCGCCGCGAAACGGAAAATCGCGTTCTTCGCTGGTCAGGATCTGCACGCTCAGCACTTCCCGCCGCGCTGCTGCCAGACGTTCGGCCAAATCGATGCAGGCCGGGTCGAACCCATCACTGAGCATCAGCAGCATGGCATCGGCGCCGACGTGCTGCCACAGTAGTGCCAACCTGGCTTCACTGGGCCACGCGCCGTGCGCGCGCATGCGGAGTAATTCCAGTACGCAACGGTCGCGGTGCCGGGCGCCGCTGCCAGCGGGGATCAGGCGTACACCGTCGCCGTCCACCATCGCGATGCCGAAGCGGTCGCCCTGGCGCAACGCCAGCTCGATCACGCAGGCCGCAAACACCTTGGCAGCCGAGAGGCGCGACCAGCCCGGTCGTGCCCGGTCGGCCTGCGCCATCGAGGCGGTGGCGTCGATCAGCAGCCACACCGTCAGCGGACTGTCGCGCTCGGCCTCGCGTACGTAGTAGCGGTCCGAGCGTGCCAGCAGTTTCCAGTCGATCAGGCGCGGCTCGTCGCCGGGCTCGTAGGCGCGGTACTGCGCGAATTCCATGCCGGTACCGCGATTGCGGCTGCTTTGCAGCCCGAAGCCGCGCGCCGTGCTCGGGTGGCGCGCGACCAGACGCAGGTCCTTGAGCCGGGCGCGCAGGTCGGCCGGGATCAACGATTCAGGATGGGTGGCGGCAGGCATGGGTGGGTCGTCACCGGCGCGGCGCGTTGGGTGCATGCGAGCCGGCGCGACGCAGCGTGCCCGGCATCCGGCGCGGATCGCCGCTCACGCGCCTGGGTAGCGCACGGCGTCGAGCAACGCGGCGACCACATCATCAGCGCTGCGTTGCTCGGCCTCGGCGGTGAACGACAGCAACAACCGATGGCGCAACACCGGTGCCGCCAGTGCCTGCACGTCCTCGCGGGTGGCGGCGAATCGGCCATGCAGTAGCGCGCGCGCCTTGGACGCCAATACCAACGATTGCCCGGCGCGCGGGCCGGCGCCCCATTTCACCCACTGGCGCACCGCGTCGATCGTGCTCTCCTGCGGCCGGCTGGCGCGCACCAGGCGCGTGATCCAGGTCAACAGGTCCTCGCCCAGATGCACCTCGCGCACCAGCGCCTGCAGCGCCAGCAATGCCTCACCGGTCAACACTTGCGGCACACTGGTGTGTGCACCGCCGGTGGTGTGCTGCAGGATCGCGCGTTCTTCCGCTTCGCTGGGGTAATCGACCCGCACGTGCAACAGGAAGCGATCCAACTGCGCTTCCGGCAACGGGTAGGTGCCGGCCTGTTCCAACGGGTTCTGCGTAGCCAGCACGAAGAACGGCGAAGGCAGCGGATGCGTCACGCCAGCGTAGCTGACGGTGCGCTCCTGCATCGCTTCCAGCAGCGCCGCCTGGGTCTTGGGCGGGGTGCGGTTGAGTTCGTCGGCCAGCAGCAGGTGAGTGAACACCGGGCCGGGCTGGAACTTGAAATAGCGCCGGCCGGTGCCGTGGTCTTCTTCCAGTATCTCGGTGCCGATGATGTCGCTCGGCATCAGGTCCGGGGTGAACTGCACGCGCCGGAAATCCAGCGCCAGCGCCTGCCCCAGCGAACGCACCAGCAGCGTCTTGCCCAGCCCAGGCACACCTTCGAGCAGGCAGTGGCCGCCCGCCAGCAGGCCGATCAGCAGTTGTTCGACCACCGCGTCCTGGCCGACGATGGCGACGCCGATGGCGCGGCGCAGGCGTCCGAGTTCGGCAACGCGGGTGCTGATCTCGGGCTCGGTGATCGCGGTGCTCATGGGGCAGGGAAGTCCTTCACGCGCTCAGCGCGTACATCACGATGTTGACGCCGAAGCGGGTGTTGTCTTCGGCCAGGAAGCGCTTGTTGCGCCAGTCGTAGTCCCACTCGCAGCCGTAGTCCTTGTTCGAGTAGACGACGCCGAGCCGGCCGCGGTGTTCGACGCCGCGCAGGTAGTCGTGCACCAGGTCGTCGCCCCAGCCGTTGAGCTCGTGCGAGGTCTGCGGCGGACCGTCGGGGAACGCGAAGAAGGCCGAGTAGAGGGGGTGGCGGCGCGGCAGGCGGGCCAGCGTCGCCGGGCCGGGGAACGTCGTCCGCATCTCGCGCTCGAAGCTCACCGCGTACAGCCCCGAGACGTCGTGGTTGCAGTCGTCGGAGAAGAGCAGCCCGCCGCGGTCGACGAAGCGCTGCAGCCCCTCGCGCTCGCGGCTCGAGAAGCGCACCAGCGTGTGGCCGGTCATGAACAGGAACGGGAACGCGTCGAGTTCGGCCGAATCGGCGGTGATGACGATCTCCTCGGGGTACACCGGCACGGTCGTGTACTCGACCAGCGAGTTGAGCACGTTGCCGGCGACCTTCGGGTTGTAGTCCCAGTCGCCCGAGCTGTAGCGCAGGCGGGCGAACACGAACTCCGACGGCCGCGGCCGGCCGCGCGTCGGCGGGGCCTGGCCCGAGGCGATCCCCGGAGCGAGCGCCGCCGACGCCGTCAGGGCGGTGGCCAGGAAGGCACGGCGATCGACGGTGGTCATCGGCCCCGCCCCCGCGTGGCCAGCGCCGCCTGGACGTAGCGCGAGCGGAGCGGATGGCCGAGCGCCGGCTGCAGCGCTTCGGAGGCGGCCATCACCGCCGGCAGCGAGACGCCGGTGGCGAGGCCCAGTCCGTCGAGCATGTAGAGCAGGTCCTCGGTGGCGAGGTTCCCCGACGCCCCGGGGGCGTAGGGGCAGCCGCCGAGTCCGCCGGCGGCGGCGTCGAAGGTGTCGATGCCGGCGTCGAGCGCCGCCAGGACGTTGGCCAGCGCGGTGCCGCGGGTATCGTGGAAGTGCAGCGCCAGCCGCGCCCGCGGCAGCTCCGCGGTCAGGGCCGCCAGCAGCGCCCGCACCTGGCCGGGATGGGCGATGCCGATGGTGTCGCTGACGGCCACCTCGTAGACGCCCATCGCCAGCAGCGCGGCGGTGACCCGCTGGACCGCGGCCGGCTCGACCGCGCCTTCGAACGGGCAGCCGAACGCGCACGACACGTAGCCGCGCACGCGCAGCCCGTGGCGCCCGGCCTCGGCGACCACCTCGGCGTAGCGGGCGAGCGACTCGGCGATCGACGGGTTGATGTTGGCGACGCTGAAGCGCTCGCTGGCCGCGGCGAAGATCGCGATCTCGTCGACGCCGGCGGCGACCGCCCGCGTCAGCCCGGCCAGATTGGGGACGAGCGCCGTGTAGCGGACGCCCGGCCGGCGGGTGAGGCCGGCGAAGACGTCGGCCGCGTCGGCCATCTGCGGCACCCACCTGGGCGACACGAACGCCGAGACTTCGATGGTCCGGTGGCCGGCGGCGGCGAGGGCGTCGACGAAGCGGATCTTGTCGGTGGTGGCGATTGCCGCCGCTTCGTTCTGCAGGCCGTCGCGGGGGCCGACTTCGACGAGGTGGACGGCGCGATCCGGCGCGGTCACGGCGCCAGCTCCGCGAGCTGCGCGCCCGGCCGCACCAGCTCGCCGACACGGCAGTGCACCGCGGCGATCACGCCGTCGCGCGGGGCGCGCACGACCAGCTCCATCTTCATCGCCTCGAGCACCACGACCGGATCGCCGGCGGCGACGGCGGCGCCGGCCGCGGCGGCGATTGCGACCACCGTCGCCGGCATCGGCGCGGCCATCTCGTCGCTGGCTGGCCCGGCGGCGCGCGGCCGGGCCCCTTCCGGCACCACCTCGACGCGCCAGACTGTGCCGGCGGCGAACAGCCACGGCGCGTGCGGTGGGCCGGCGTGCGCGACGAGGCTGCGTCGCCCGGCCTCGTCGGTGATCAGGCACCGGCCGTCTGGCAGCCCGTCGATGCGCAGCACCAGGCCGTCGACCCTGACCTCGCCGCCGCCGAGCACCTCGACGGTGTGCACCGCGCCGCCGTGGCTGATCGCGTAGCGCCGGCTCATCCGCGCCACCCGCGAATCGTGTCGAACGGATCGAGCGGCGGCGGCGCGGCGCCGCC
>JANRIF010000114.1:0-2565 GCA_033765245.1 Lysobacteraceae bacterium | reverse complement strand
CGCGAGTACTTGCGGTAGACGTAGCGCGTGTGCAGCAGGTGGTAGGTGGCGCCGGCCTTGCCGTCGAGGAAGCCGCCACGCAGCAGGTAGTTTTTGATGAAGTACGCGGCCGCATGCAGGTAGCGGTCCACCCACACACCGCGCACGCCCTCGGCATGGCGCTGGCGCGCGAACAGATCGGCGTAACCGTCCAGCTTGGCTTGGTATTCATCGAGCGCACGTGCGGTGTCGTGCTCGATGCGCGCGGGCAGGCGCCGCACGCGCTTGCCGCGACGATCCAGGCTTTCGTGCACGCGCGCCGGCAGGTAACGGCAATTGGCGCGAAACAGCCGCTCCACTGCCTCGCTGCCCCAGCCGCCGTAACGCAAGGTGCGGCCGAGGAAGCGGGTGCGCCGCACCAGCCGCCAGATGTCGGCGCGCTCCACCGGCAGTTGGCCGGCGGCATTGGCAACGAACAATTCGCGGATGCGGTGGGCGCCGCTCGGCACCAGCCACTCGTCGGCATCCAGCAGCAGCACCCAACGCTGCGCCGCGCGCGATACCGCGACGTTCTTCTGGCTGGAAAAACCGAGCCATTCCTGATGCTCCACGCGCGCCCCGGCAGCACGCGCACGCGCCACGGTGTCGTCGGTCGAACCCGAATCGAGCACCAGCACCTCGGCGCACAGACCCACCAGCGAGTGCACGCAGCGCTCGATGCGGTCGGCTTCGTTGCGGGCGATGACCACTCCCGAAATCGGCAGCGGCGGCTCGTTGGCTTCGGCGCTCATAAGCTCTCCGTGACGGCGGGCGTGAGCGGCCGCGGATTGCCGACGGACTGTCGCGACCGGCCGAGCGCGTACCGTTGCCGGCCCACCGGCTTAGAATAGCGCAGACGCGATTGCCTTCGGGTGCGCACCACCACGCCGGTCGGCGCGACGTTCGGTACAGGGGAACCCATGAAGATCCTGATTCTCGGCGCGGGGCAAGTCGGCTCCTCGGTGGCTGCGGCACTGGCTTCCGAAAACAACGACATCACCGTGGTCGATTCCGACAAGTCGCGCCTGCGCGATCTGGCCGAACGTCTGGACATCCGCACCGTGGTCGGCCATGCCTCGCTGCCCAACGTGCTCGGCCAGGCCGGCGCCGAGGACGCCGAACTGCTGGTGGCGGTCACCTCCAGCGACGAGGTGAATCTGATTGCCTGCGAGGTGGCGCGCACGCGCTACCGCACCCCGGCGCGGGTGGCACGGGTGCGCGAGGCGCAGTACCTGCAGGTGGAAGGACTGACCCAGGGCGAGGGCGCGGCGGTGAGCGCGGCGATCAGCCCCGAGCACCTGGTGTGCCGGCACGTCGAGCGCCTGATCGAACATCCCGGCGCGCTGCAGGTGCTCGATTTCGCCGACGGCCGCGCGCAACTGGTCGCGGTGCGCGCGATTCCCGGCGGTGCGCTGGTGGGCCATCAGATCAAGGAACTGCGCTCGCACCTGCCGGCCGGGGTGGATGCGCGGGTGGCGGCGATCTTTCGCGGCAACCGCGCGGTCAAGCCGGAGGGCACCACCGTGATCGAGGCCAACGACGAGGTGTTCTTCCTCGCCGATCGCCGCGACATCCTCACCGTGATGAGCGAGCTGCGCAAGGTCGACGCCAAGCGCACCCGTCGCGTATTCATCGCCGGCGGCGGCAACATCGGTCGCGCGCTGGCGAGCACGCTGGAAGGGCGTTACTCGGTGAAGGTGCTGGAGCGCAACCGCGAGCGCGCCAAGCTGATCGCCGAGGACCTGGTCAATTCGATCGTGCTGATCGGCGACGCCGCTGACGAAGACCTGTTGCGCGAGGAAAACATCGACCAGACCGACGTGTACTGCGCGCTCACCAACGACGACGAGGCCAACATCCTGTCGGCGATGCTGGCCAAGCGGCTGGGCTGCTCGCGCGTGATCGCGCTGATCAATCGCGGCGCCTACGCCGACCTGGTGCAGGGCGGGCCGATCGACATCGCGGTGAGCCCGCAGCAGGTCACGCTCGGCGCACTGCTGGCGCACATCCGCGAAGGCTCGCCGGCGCGTGTGCATTCGTTGCGACGCGGCGCCGCCGAGGCGATCGAAGCGGTGGCGCGCGGCGATGGCCGCACCTCGCGCCTGATCGGCCGCACCGTGGACGAACTGGGGCTGCCGGAAACCGCCACCATCGGCGGCATCGTGCGCGGCGACAAGCTGATGATCGCGCACCACGACGTGGTGATCGAGCCGGAGGACCACGTGATCGTGTTCCTGATGGACAAGCGGCAGTTGCCGGAAGTCAGCGCGCTGTTCCAGGCGGGCGCGACATGGGTGTGAATGGGACGTCCATGCGCTTCTGCGCCATTTTGCGGGTGCTTGGCGCCATCGTCGGCTTGTCGTCGCTGATCTCGTTGCCGCCGCTGGTGATTGCGATAATGTTGGATGAGCAAAGCGCGTCGGCGTTTCTGGAGAGCCTGCTGCTGGCCTTGGCGATCGGCATGGCGATGTGGTTTCCGGTGCGACGCGCATCCTACGAGTTGCGGCTGCGCGATGGCTTCTTCATCGTCACCATGACCTGGGTGGC
>JANRIF010000083.1:0-19854 GCA_033765245.1 Lysobacteraceae bacterium | reverse complement strand
AGCGCATGGATGCGCGGTCGAGGGCAGCAGGGCGCCATAGAGCGCGCCGAGCATCGCAGCCGGTCGCGGGGGAAAGGCGCCATGTTTGAGCACATGGACGTGCGAGTTTGGCGCCGGCCCGCGAGCGGCGAGAAGCGCAGGGGACCGACACGGCAGGAGCCGTGGCGGCGCGCGTCCGGCGCGGCGTTTTTGGTTACTTTTTGCGCGACAAAAAGTAACTCGCACGCCGCAGGCGTGTGAAAGCTCCTGCCTCCTGCCTCTTGCCTCTTGATTCGGAACTCGAAATTTCCCAACCCCACCGCGACAACAACTGCACGCCGATGCCATCCGGAGGAGATGGCACCGACCACCGCCGCACCCACTGACGCGGATGCACGGGCGCGGACCAGGGCGTCCGCGCCCATCACCACCATGACCGACCGCTCAGGCCGATCGAACTCCGTCGCTCAGTCTGCCTGGCGGCGCAGGAACGCCGGGATGTCCAGGTAGCTGTGGTCCGGCGGCAGGTCCGGCGCCGAGACCGGCTCGGAACGGCCGCTGCCGCGCAGCGCGTTGCCGGTCAGGCCGGGGTTCACGTGCCCCATGTTGGCCATGGCATTGGCGTCGATCGCTCCGGTGGTGGCGTTGCGCACCAGCTTCACCGGCCGCTGCTGCGTGTGCACCTCGCGCTCCGGGGTGCGTACCGGCTGCCGTGCTGCGCCGCGGTTGAGCCCGGTGGCCACCACGGTGACCCGCACTTCGTCCTGCATGTCCGGGTCGAGCGAGGTGCCGATCACCACAGTGGCGTCCTCGGACGCGAATTCCTCGATGGTGCGACCGATCTCGTCGAACTCGCGCATGGTGAAGTCGGGGCCGGCGGTGATGTTGACCAGCACGCCGCAGGCGCCGTTGAGGTTGATGTCCTCCAGCAACGGGTTGCTGACCGCGGCATCGGCGGCGTCCAGCGCGCGGGTCTCGCCGCGTGCGGTGCCGGTGCCCATCATCGCCATGCCCATCTCGCTCATCACGGTGCGCACGTCGGCGAAGTCGACGTTGATCAGGCCGGGCCTGACGATCAGGTCGGCGATGCCCTGCACTGCGCCCAGCAACACATCGTTGGCGGCGCGGAATGCCTGCACCATGGTCGCCTCGCGGCCGAGCACCGTGATCAGCTTCTCATTGGGCACCGTGATCAACGAGTCGCAGTGCTGGCTCAGCTCCTCGATTCCCTTGAGCGCCACCTGCATGCGCCGACGGCCTTCGAACGGGAACGGCTTGGTCACCACCGCCACGGTGAGGATGCCCATTTCCTTGGCGAGCTGTGCCACCACTGGTGCGGCGCCGGTGCCGGTGCCGCCGCCCATGCCGGCGGTGATGAACACCATGTCGGCGCCTTCGAGCGCCTCGACGATGCGCTCGCGATCCTCCAGCGCGGCCTGCCGGCCGACTTCGGGATTGGCGCCGGCGCCCAGCCCTTTGGTGACGTTGCCGCCCAACTGCAGTTGCAGTTTGGCGCCCGAGTTCTTGATCGCCTGCGAGTCGGTGTTGGCGCAGATGAACTCGACGCCCTCCACCGAGCTGTTGACCATGTGCGCTACCGCATTGCCGCCGCCGCCGCCGATGCCGATCACCTTGATGATGGCGTTGGGTGCCACTTTTTCGATCAGTTCAAACTTGGCCATGGGTGTGTCCTCCGTGAATGCCGCTATTGCTTGCTGTGTTGCTTCGCCCTGGTTTCGCACATGCTCGGACGTCCGGGGGGACGCGCGATTCTGGTCGCTCCTGACCGGTACGGACGCGATGTGCGCTTCGTCCGCCGTGTAACCGTTGTCGTGTCGTCGTATTCATTCAAAACTGCCCGCGATACCACTCGCGCATGCGTGCCCACACGTTGCCCGCCTTGCCGCTGGGCTGACTGGTACGGCGCGGGTATTCCACCTGACCGCCCCACAGCAGCAGCCCGACCCCGGTCGCGTGCACCGGATTGCCTACCACTTCGCCCAGGCCGGTGACGTGCTGCGGGATCCCCACGCGCACCGGCATGTGCAGCATTTCCTCCGCCAGATCCACCACGCCCTCCATCCGCGAGGCGCCGCCGGTGAGCACCAGGCCGGCGCGCACCAGTTCCTCGAATCCGGCGCGGCGCAGCTCCGCCTGCACCATCTCGAAGATTTCCTCGTAGCGGTTCTGCACCGCTTCCGCCAACGCCTGACGTGCCAGGCGCCGCGGCGGCCGGTCGCCGACGCTGGGCACCTGGATGGTTTCCTCGGCGGTGGCCAGTTGCGCCAGCGCGCAGGCGTAGCGCACCTTGATCTGCTCGGCTTCGGGCGTGGGCGTGCGCAGCAGGTGCGCAATGTCGTTGGTGACCTGATCGCCGGCGATCGGCAGCGAGGCGGTATGGCGGATCGCGCCCTGTACGAACACCGCGATGTCGGTGGTGCCGGCGCCGATGTCGACCAGCACCACGCCCAACTCCTTTTCGTCGGACGTGAGCACCGCGGTGCTGGAGGCGAGCGAGCTCAGGATCAGGTCGTCGACCTGCAGATGGCAGCGGTTGACGCACTTGCTGACGTTCTGCGCCGCCGACTGCGCGCCCACCACCAGATGCGCGCGCACTTCCAGCCGCACCCCGGACATACCGACCGGATGGCGGATGCCCTCCTGCGAGTTGTCGACGATGTACTCCTGCGCGATCGCGTGCAGGATCTTCTGGTCCGACGGAATCGCCACAGCCTTGGCCGCTTCCAGCACGCGCTCCAGATCGGCGTAAGAGACCTCGCCGTCGCGGATCGGCACGATGCCGGGCGAGTTGCGGCACTGGGTGTGGCTGCCGGAAATCGAGGCGTACACCGAGCGGATCTCGCAGCCGGCCATCAGCTCGGCTTCCTCGATCGCACGCTGGATCGACTGCACGGTGGATTCGATGTCGACCACCACGCCGCGCTTCATCCCGCGCGATTCGTGGCTGCCCAGGCCGATCACTTCGATCGGATTGCCGGGCGAGTACTCGCCCACCAGCGCGGTGACCTTGGAGGTGCCGATGTCGAGCCCGACGATCAGCGACTTGTCGCCTTTGCGATTCATGTAGGAGCCTGTGCGTGGTTTGCCGGCTGCGCTGCTGGCGCTGCGGGGGCAGCCCAGGTCACCGCGAAGCCATTGGTGTAGCGAAGATCGACCCGCGCCAGACGCTGGTCGGGGTTCGCAAGCAGTTGCGGCAACACGCGCACGAAGCGCGCCATGCGCTGCTCCGGGTCGTCGCGGCCGATCATCACGCGGGTGTCGTCGTCCAGCCGCAGCGACCAACTGCCGCGCGCGGACAGGCGCAGTTCGCGCACGCTGCGGCCCTGCGCCGCGAACAATGTCTGCGCGTGGCGATACAGCGCGATCACGTCGCCGCGCCGGCTGTCCGGCCCGGCCAGTTGCGGCAGCGACGCCAGCGCCGGTTCGTCCGGGGCCGCGAACACCCCGCCCTGGCGCGACAGCCAACGCTCGTCGCCCCAATGCGCCACCGCCACGTGCTCGTAGACGGTCACTTCCAGCACGTCGGGCCAACGCTTGCGCACCTGCACGTAGCGCACCCACGGCAGCCCCGCGACGGCGGCATGGGCGCGACCCAGATCGACCGCAAAGAAACCGCTTCCGACCACCGGCCGCACCGCCGCGCGCACGCTCTCGGCGCTGACGTGATCGAAAGTGCCGACCACCTGCAACCGCGCGATCGGCCAGCGCTCGGCGGCGATCCAACCGTTCAGCACCGCGATCACCGGCAACACCACCAGCACCAGCGCCAGCAGCCAGGCGGACAGACGCAGCCAGGCGTTCATGGGGCACTCCAGATGCAGCCGGGACTGGGGACTCGATGAAGCCGGGACTCGGAACTCGGAACTCGGAACTCGACGAAGCCGGGACTCGGGACTCGGGACTCGGGACTCGGGAGGAGCGAAAGGCCGGGGCGTCGGTGAGCGGGTAGTGAGCGCAGCGAGGGGGCGTCGCGCAGGTGTGCCTCGCGCATCGAGCGCTGTTGCGAAGCGACCGAACCCGAGCGACGCGGCGCGCAAAGGACGCCAATGACGCAAAAATTCTTTGCGTCTTTTGCGTTCATTGCCTCCTTTGCGGACCGCAAGCGCTTTGCGCTTTGCGCCTTGCGCTTTTCCCGAGTCCCCAGTCCCGAGTCCCCAGTCCCGGCTTCATGACGCCTCATGACGCCCCCCCAACCAACGTCTGTTCGAGAATCCGCCAGCACAGCGTCTCGAAATCGATCCCGATCGCCCGTGCCGCCTTGGGCACCAGCGAGTGGCTGGTCATGCCGGGCGCGGTGTTCACTTCGAGCAGCCAGTTGTTGCCCTGCGCGTCGCGCATCACGTCGACCCGGCCCCAGCCGCTGCAGCCCAGCGCCTGGAACGCCTGCAGCGCGAGTGCGCGCAGTTGCGCTTCGGCGGTCGGGTCGTCGAGGCCGGGGCACACGTACTGGGTGTCGTCGGCGATGTATTTGGCGTTGTAGTCGTAGTACTCGCCGGCCGGCACGATGCGGATGCTGGGCAGCGCGACGTGGCCGAGAATGCCCACCGTGTATTCGCCGCCGACGATCAACTGCTCCATCAGCAGTTCGCCCGGATAGCGCGCCGCCAGCGCCACTGCCTGCGGCAGATCCTCGACCTGAAACACGCGGGTGATGCCGACGCTGGAGCCTTCGCAGGCGGGTTTGACGATCACCGGGAGGCCCAGCGCCAACGCGGCGCTGCGCACGTCGCCCTGCGGCGACAGGCGCGCGTAGCGTGGGGTCGGCAGGCCCAACGCCAGCCACACCTGCTTGCTGCGAATCTTGTCCATTGCCAGCGCGGTGCCCAAGACCGCCGAACCGGTGCACGGGATGCCGAACGCTTCCAGCAACCCCTGCAATACCCCGTCTTCGCCGCCGCCTTTGTTGCCATGCAGGACGTTGAACACGCGCTCGAAGCGCTTGCCCTGCAGCGCCTCCACCAGCGCCGGAATGCCATCCACCGGCTTGGCGTCGACCCCGCGCGCGCGCAGCGCCTCCAGCACGTTGCGTCCGGAGTCCAGCGACACCTCGCGCTCGCTGCTGGTGCCGCCCATCAATACCGCCACGCGCCCGAACTGACGGGCGTCGAGCAGCGCGCTCATGATCCACCTCCCTGCGCCGGCAGGCCACGTGCGGCCAGATCGCCGGCGACGTGGCCGATGTCGCCGGCTCCCATCACGATCAACAAGTCGCCGTCGTGCAGCACGTCGGCGAGCACCCCCGGTAGCTCGCGCGGACCGGCCACCAGCACCGGATCGATACGGCCGCGGGTGCGGATCGCGCGCGCCAGCGCCTTGCCATCGGCGCCGACGATCGGCGCCTCGCCGGCCGGATAGACTTCGGTCAACACCAGCGCATCCGCCTGCGACAGCACCGCCGCGAACTCGTCCAACAGATCGCGCGTGCGGGTGTAGCGATGCGGCTGAAACGCCACCACCAGACGCCGCTGCGGCCAGCCGGCGCGGGCGGCGTCGAACACCGCCTGCAGCTCGGCCGGATGGTGACCGTAATCGTCCACCAGCAGCGCCGCGCCATTCGGCAGGCGCAGTTCGCCCTTGATGTTGAAGCGCCGGCCGATGCCCTGGAACTGCGCCAGCGCGTGCGCGATCGCCGAGGCTTCGACGCCGAGCTGCCAACCCACCGCCGCCGCGGCAAGCGAGTTGAGTACGTTGTGGCGCCCCGGCAGGTTGAGCGTGACCCGCACCGGCGCGCTGTCCGGCAGATGCAGGGTGAACGCGGTTTGCGCGCCGTCCTGCTGCACGTCGCTGGCGCGCACCTCCGCACTCTCGCAAAAGCCATAACGCATCACGTGACGCGGCATGGTCGCCGCCAGCGCCGCCACCTCCGGGTCGTCCACGCACAGCACCGCCAGCCCGTAGAACGGCAGCCGGTGCAGGAACTCGGAGAACGCCGCCTGCACCTGCGCGAAATCGCCGCCGTAGTTCTCCAGATGATCGGCGTCGATGTTGGTGACCACCGCCACCAGCGGGCTCAGGCGCAGGAAACTGCCATCGCTCTCGTCGGCCTCCGCCACCAGCCACTGGCCGCCGCCGAGACGCGCATTGACGCCAGCCGACAGCAACTGACCGCCGATCACGAAGGTCGGGTCGAGCCCACCTTCGGCCAGCACGCTGGCGATCAGGCTGGTGGTGGTGGTCTTGCCGTGGGTGCCGGCCACCGCGATACCACGCCGGAAGCGCATCAGTTCGGCCAGCATCTCGGCGCGCGGCACCACCGGGATGCGGCGGTCGCGCGCCGCGCGCAATTCGGGGTTGTCGTCGTGGATTGCGCTGGACACCACCACCACGTCGACGTCGGCCAGATGCTCTGCGGCATGGCCGCGATAAACCCGCGCCCCCAGACTGCTCAGACGGCGAGTGCTGATGGTGTCGCCGAGGTCGGAGCCGGAAACCTGGTAGCCGAGCGTCACCAGCACTTCGGCAATGCCGCTCATGCCGACACCGCCGATGCCGATGAAGTGCACGCGCGAGAAGGCGCGCGCCAGATCGCCGCTGTCCGCCAGACGCTGGTTCATGCGCTTGCTCCCAGGCTGCGTGCGAGGATGGCGTCGGCCACGCACTCGGCCGCGTCGACCCGCGCCAAGCTGCGTGCGGCCTGCGCCATGCGCAGGCGCTCGTCGGGATCGCCGTGCAAGCGCGCAACCGCGGCGGTCAGCCGCTGCGCCAGATCCGGCCCCTCGGGCAACAGCAGCGCGGCGCCACGATCGCGCAGGAACTCGGCATTGCGGGTCTGGTGATCGTCGACCGCCTGTGCAAAAGGCACCAGCACGCTGGGCACGCCGACCGCGCACAATTCCGCCAGCGTCAGCGCGCCGGCACGACACACCACCAGATCCGCCCATGCATAGGCGGCGGCCATGTCCTCGATGAACGGTTCCACCGAGGCTGCGATGCCGGCGTCGGCGTAGCTCTTGCGCGTGGCGTCGTACATCGCGGTGCCGCATTGATGGCGGATGCGCAGCGTCGCCGCGCCGGGCAGGAGCCCAGGTGCTGCGCCGGCCAAGGATGGCCGAGAGCAGCCGCCCGGCAGTCGCGCCAGTGCGTCGGGCACCGCGGTATTCAAGACGCGCGCGCCCTGACTGCCGCCGATCACCAGCACCCGCAGTGCTGGGCCGCGATCGCGCAGGCGCTGCTCCGGCGGACTCACTGCGGCGATCGCGGCGCGCACGGGGTTGCCCAGCCATTGGCTGGGGCGTCCGGGGAAAGCGTCCGGGAATCCGCACAGGATGTCGCTGGCGACGCGCACCAGGATGCGATTGGTCAGGCCCGGCGCGCGGTTTTGCTCATGCACCAGCAGCGGGCGGCGCAGCAACCAGGCCGCGATCCCGCCGGGGCCGGCGGCAAAGCCGCCAAAGCTGATCACCGCGCGCGGTTTGTTGCGCGCCATCACCCGCAACGCCTGCGCCAGCGCGCGCAGCATCGCCAGTGGCGCCAGCAGCAGCCGCAGCGCGCCCTTGCCGCGCAACGCGCGCACCACGATGGTTTCGATCGGCAAGCCCGCCGCCGGCACCAGCCGGGTTTCCATGCCGCCGACCGACCCCAGCCACAACACGGGTACCTGCCGCTGGCGCAGCGCTTGCGCCACCGCGATCCCTGGAAAAATATGGCCGCCGGTGCCGCCTGCCAGAATCATCACCGGTTGCGAGTTGGTGCGGGGGAGCTTCATGCGTTCGCTCCGAGGGTAGGTTCCAGCCGCCGCCGCGATGCCGAGTGCGCCGCTTCGCCAACCCGCGTCAGCACCGCTGCCGTCACCGGGTCGGACTCGACCTCGGCTGCGCTGTCGGCGCGCGCGCGCGCCACCTGGCGTTCGGCGCGATCCAGCTCCAGGCTGACTCGCAGCAGCAAGCCGATCGCGGCGCAGGTCATCAGCACGCTGGAGCCGCCGGCAGAGATCAGCGGCAAGGTCAGGCCCTTGGTCGGCAGCACCCCCAGGTTCACCCCGATCGACACCAATGCCTGCAGGCTCAGCCACAGCGCCACTCCGAACGCGCAGTAAGCGGAGAACAGGCGGCGCATTTCGGCGGCGCGCAGGCCGATCCAGAAAGCGCGCGCCGCAAACGCGGCGAACAACGCGATGACCGCCAGCACGCCGACGAAGCCCAGTTCCTCGCCGATCACCGCGAGAATGAAGTCGGTATGCGCCTCCGGCAGGTAGAACAGCTTCTGCACACTGGCACCGAGGCCGACCCCGAGCGCTTCGCCGCGCCCGATCGCGATCAGTGCTTGAGTCAACTGGAAACCGTCCTTGAATGGATCGGCCCAGGGATCGAGGAACGAAGTCAGGCGACGCACCCGATACGACTCGGACAGCGCCACCATCGCCAGCACCGGCAGGCCCAGCAACACCGGCGCCAGCAGTCGCGGCAGGCTGACGCCGCCAAGGATCAACATGCCGCCCACCACCGAACACAGCAGCATCGCCGAGCCGAAGTCTGGCTGCAGCAGCAGCAGGCCCACCAGCGCCACGGTCACCCCGATCGGCTTGAGCATGGCGCGCCAGCTTTGCTGCAGCGGCACGTAATAGCGCTTGAGGTAGCTCGCCAGCCACACGATCAGCAGCAGTTTGGCGGCCTCCACCACCTGGAAATTGGCCAGCCCGAGATCGACCCAGCGGCGCGCGCCGTTGACTGTGCGCCCGAGCCCAGGCACGTACACCAGCAACAGCAGCACGAAGCAGCCGATCAACAGGAACTGGCTGCGTTGCTCGATCCACTTGAGTTCGGTGCGCGCCACCACCGCCGCCAGCAGCACGCCGCCGGCCAGGAACACCGCGTGCCGGATCACGAAATGGAACGGCCCGACGTGCAAGCCCTCGGCCACCGCCACCGAACTCGACGCCACCATCACCAGACCGAGCCCGGCCAGCAACGCGAAGATCAGCAGCAGCCACGGGTCGATGCGCCCCTCGATGGCATCGAGACGCTGGGCCTGATCGCTGCGTTCGCCGGGATTGAGCATCGTTACCTCACCTTCAAGGTGGCCAGTCCGACCAGCACCAGCACCACCGAAATGATCCAGAAGCGCACGATCACGCGCGGCTCGGGCCAACCCTTGAGTTCGAAGTGATGGTGAATCGGCGCCATCCGGAAGATGCGCCGGCCGGTGAGCTTGAACGACGCCACCTGCAGCATCACCGACACCGTCTCCAGCACGAACACGCCGCCCATCACCACCAGCACCATCTCCTGCCGCACGATCACCGCGATCGCACCCAGCGCCGCGCCCAGCGCCAGCGCGCCGATGTCGCCCATGAACACCATGGCCGGGTAGGTGTTGAACCACAGGAAACCGAGCCCGGCGCCGGCGATGGCGGCGCACACGATGGCGAGTTCACCGGCGCCCGGCACCGGCGGAATCTGCAGGTACTGCGAGAACACCGCGTTGCCCGACACGTACGCAAACACCCCGAGCGCCCCCGCCACCAGCACGGTGGGCATGATCGCCAGCCCGTCGAGGCCATCGGTGAGATTGACCGCGTTGGAAAACCCGACGATCCAGAAGTACGCCACCAGTACGAACCACGCACCCAGCGGCAGCGCCACGTTCTTGAGCAGCGGCAGATACAGGATGGTGTTGGATGGCGCGTCGGCGCCGGCATACAGCACCAGCGCGGCAATCAGCCCGCACAACGACTGCAGCGCGTACTTCCAGCGCGACTTCAGCCCGTTGGGATCGCGCCGCACGATCTTGATCCAGTCGTCGAGCCAGCCGATCGCGCCGAACCCCAACAACACGCCCAGCACCACCCACACGTAGCGGTTGCCGAGGTCGCCCCACAGCAGCGTCGCGGTAGCGACCGCGATCAGGATCAGCGCACCGCCCATGGTCGGCGTGCCCGCCTTGGCTAGGTGGCTTTGCGGGCCGTCGCTGCGGATCGGCTGACTGCGCAGCGCCGCCAGCCGGCGGATCACCGCCGGGCCCAGCGCCAGCGAGATGCCCAGCGCGGTGAGCGCACTGACGATTGCGCGGAAGGTGATGTAGCCGAACAGGGAGAACCCGTGGTCGAGCCATTTCAACCAATGCGCCAGTTCAAGCAACATGCCCGGTCTCCTGCGAATTCGGCGTCTGGCGCAGCGCCGCTATCACCCGTTCCATCGCGCTCGAGCGCGAACCCTTGACCAATACCCGCAGCGGCGCGCCGCCGGTGCGCGAGCGCAGCGCCTCGCGCAGGGCCGCGATCAAACCGGATTGATCGGAAAAATGCCGTGCACCGTCGCCGAACGCACGGCTGGCTTCACGACTGAGCGTGCCCACCGTCCACAGCGCCGCCAGCCCGGCGCGGCGCGCATGCGCGCCCACTTCGGCATGCAGTAATGGCGCGCCTTCGCCCAGCTCGGCCATATCGCCCAGCACCAACCACGCCTCGCCAGCGCCCGCAGCCAAGGTCTCGATGGCGGCGGCCACCGAACCGGGGTTGGCGTTGTAGCTGTCATCGATCAGCGCGACCCCCGGCATCAGCAGACTCGCCTGCTGGCGCCCTGCCACCGGCGTAGCGGCGGCAAGGCCGGCAGCGATCGTCGCGGCCGGCACCCCTGCGGCATGCGCCATCGCGGCGGCCGCCAGCGCGTTCAGGATGTTGTGGCGACCTGGCAGCGGCAGTTGCACCGCCACCTGCTGCATCGGCAGTCGCAGGGTGAAAGCGCTGCCTTCGGCGTTCGCGACGATCGCCTCGGCACGCACGTCGGCGCTTTGCTCCAGGCCGAAGCGCACCACCCGGCGCGGCTTCGCCAGGTCGGCAAAAAATTCGCAGAAGGCATCGTCGGCATTGATCACCGCCACCCCGTCGGCGGGCAGTGCTTCGTAGATCGCACCCTTGGTCTGCGCAACGCCCAGCAACGTGCCCATGCGCTGCAGGTGCGCTGGCGCGACGTTGTTGACCAGTGCGATCGACGGCCTGGCAACCGAGGTGAGATAGGCGATGTCGCCCGGCTTGCCGGCACCCATTTCGTAGATCGCAAACCGCGCGTCCTCGGGCGCATCGAGCACCGCCAACGGCAACCCGATCTCGTTGTTGCGATTGCCCGGATTGGCGTAGCTCGGCGCGTGCCGCGACAGGATGCCGAGCAGTAGGGTCTTGACCGTGGTCTTGCCGTTGCTGCCGGTCAACGCCAGCACCTGAGTCTGGCGCTGCGTCTGTACCTCAGCCGCGATCTCGCCCAGCGCCAGCTCGGTATCGGCGCACAGCAGTTGCGGCAAGGCCGATTCCACTGGTCGCGCTACCAGCAGCGCACGCGCGCCGGCACGCTCGGCGGCGCCACAGAATTCATGGCCGTCGAAGTTCTCGCCGCGCAGCGCCACGAACAACGCGCCCTGCGGCAGCCGGCGCGAGTCGGTGCCGATCGCGTCGATGAGGACGTCTTCGCCCAGCAGGCGCGCCTCGCACCAGCGCGCGATCTGCGACAAGCGCAGCGGCGTCATGGCGACACCCCCAGCGCGGCTTGCGCAACCGCGAGATCGTCGAAGGGCAACCGGCGTCCGGCGACGTCCTGGTAAGTTTCGTGGCCCTTGCCTGCGATCAGCACCACGTCGCCCGTGCGGGCTTCGGCGATGGCGAGCGCGATCGCACCCGCGCGGTCGCGCTCGACCCGCACCCGCGCGCGCGCGGCGAAGCCGGCAAGTATGCCGGCGACGATGGCGTCGCCCGACTCGTTGCGCGGGTTGTCGTCGGTGACGATCACCACGTCGGCCTCTGCCTCGGCGATCGCCGCCATCTGCGGCCGCTTGCCGGCGTCGCGCTCGCCGCCGCAGCCGAATACGCACAGCACCCGCCCGCGCGCGTGTTCGCGCACACTGCGCAGCGCCTGCGCCAGCGCATCGGGCGTGTGCGCGTAGTCCACCACTACCAGCGGCTGTGCGCCGCCACCGACCCGACTCATGCGCCCCGGCACCGGCCGCAGCGCGGCCAGCGCGTCGGCGATGTCGCTGGCAGGCCAGCCCAGCGCGTGCAACGTGCCGGCCACCGCCAACAGATTGTCGACGTTGAAGCGCCCCACCAGCGCGGTGCGCAACGGCAGGCGCGTGGCGCCGACCCGCAGCACGAAGCGCAGGCCGTCGTCACCGGCTTCGACTTGTTCGGCCGCCAGCGTTGCCTCGGCCGCGCCGCGCGCGCTGACCCCGATCACCGGCACGCCGTCCGCAACCGTCCGCCGCAGCTCGGCTGCGAACGGATCGTCGAGATTGAGCACCGCTGCGCCCAGCCCGGGCCAGCGGAACAGTTTGGCCTTGGCGGCGCCATAGGCTTGCATGGTGCCGTGGTAGTCGAGGTGATCGCGGGTGAGATTGCTGAATACCGCGACCTGGAACGCCACGGCATCGACGCGCCCCTGATCGAGCGCGTGCGAAGACACCTCCATCGCGACGTCGGTGGCGCCTTGCTCGCGCATCTGCGCCAACAGGCGATGCACCTGCAGCACGTCGGGCGTGGTGCGCTCGCCGGCCGCCAAGTGCCCATGTAAACCGGAGCCCAACGTGCCGATGCTGCCGACGCAACGACCGGCGCGCGTCAACGCCTGCGCCAGCAGTTGCACGGTGGAGGTCTTGCCGTTGGTGCCGGTGACGCCGATCACGCGCAGCGCCTGCGACGGCGCATCGTAGAAACGGCTGGCGATGGCGCCCAGATGCGCACGCAAGCCCGCCACCGCGATCGCACCATCCGGCGCACGCAGCGCAGCCGGCAACGGCGGCTCGTACACGATCGCCGCGGCGCCGTCGTGCAGGGCGCGCTCGGCGTGCGCCAACCCATGCGCCTGACTCCCGGCCAGGGCGAAGAACACATCGCCGCGACGCAGATCGCGGCTGTCAAGGCACAGCCCGGACACCGGCAACGCCGGTACGTTGGCCGTGCCGCAACCTGCCAATAGCGCGTCCAGCGGCATCTCCCGGCTCATCGGCCACCCCCGGGATGCAACACCGGCAGCCGTTCGGCCGCGCTCGGCACGGGTCCAGCCGCGCCCGGCGTGGGCGCCTTCGCGTACCACTGCTCGATGTGATCGGGCGGCACGTCGAGCAGACGCAGCGCGCCGGTCATCACGTTGCGGAACACGGGGGCCGATACCGCGCCGCCACCGTATTCCTCGCCCTTGGGATCGTAGATCACCACCGCCATCGCGAAACGCGGCGCCGATGCCGGCGCCAGCCCGACGAACACCGCGACGTAGCGTTTGTCGGCATAGCCGCCTTCGCTGGCCTTGCGCGAGGTGCCGGTCTTGCCGGCGACGCGATAACCGGACACGTTCGAGCGGGTGGCGGTGCCGCCCGGGCCAGTCACCGCTTCCAGCATGGTCATCAGCTTGCCGGCGGTGGCGGTGTCGATGATCTGCGGCGCCTCGGCGCGCGCGCCCTTGACGAAGGTCGGAGTCACCAGGCGGCCGCCGTTGCCGAACGCCGCATAGGCGCGCGCCAGTTGCAGCGAGGTCACCGACAACCCGTAGCCGTAGGCGATGGTCTGCTTCTCGACCGGCCCCCAACTCGCCACCGGCGGCAACACGCCGGCGGATTCGCCGGGGAAGCCGCTGCCGCTGGTCTGGCCGAGCCCGAAGCGCCGATAGGCATCGTATTGTTGTTGCGCGGTGAGCTCGTTGGCGATCTTGATCGCGCCGACGTTGGAGCTCTTGATCAGCACGCCTGCCATGGTCAGGGTGCCGTAATCCTTGAAGTCGTGAATGGTGTAACCGCCACGCAACGTGGTGTAGCCGGGCGACGTCGCGATCGTGGTCTGCGGGGTGAATTTTCCGCTCTCCAACGCCGCCACCATGGTCAGCGCCTTCATCACCGAACCCGGTTCGAACACATCGGTCAGCGCGCGGTTGCGACGATTGCCGCCGACCGCGGCTTCGCGCGCGTTGGGGTTGTACGAAGGCAGATTGACCAACGCCAGGATCTCGCCGTTGTCGACGTCCAGCATCGCCACGCTGCCGGCGCTGGCGCCGTGTTCGTGCATGACCGCGGTCAATTCGCGCCAGGCCAGGTACTGCACGCGGCGATCGATCGCCAGCACCAGATCGTTGCCCGGCTGCGCCGGACGCAACAGATCCACGTTCTCCACCACCCGCCCCTTGCGGTCGCGGATCACGCGCTTGGCGCCGGGCTTGCCGGTCAGCCAATCGTTGAACGCCAGTTCCAGACCCTCCTGACCCAGGTCGTCGATGTTGGTGAAGCCGAGCACGTGCGCCGTCACTTCACCCAGCGGGTAGAAGCGACGGAATTCGCGCTGCGAGAACACCCCCGGAATCTTCAGCGCGGCGATTGCGGCGGCATCGTCCGGGCTCAGGTGACGGCGCAGGTAGACGAACTCGCGGTCGGCACGCTGCGCCAGGCGCTCGGTGAGCGCGCCATGATCGATGCCCAGCGCGCGCGCCAGCGCCGGCAACTGCTCCGGATGCTGCAGCAGTTCCTGCGGGTTGGCCCAGATCGACGCCACCGGCGACGAAGCCGCCAGGGTCTCGCCATTGCGGTCCAGGATCACGCCGCGCGACGCCGCGATCGGCAACTCGCGCAGGAAGCGGGCATCGCCCTGCTGCTGGTAGAACTCGCTGTCGAACAACTGCATCCACGCCGCGCGCAACACAAGCACGCCGCCCGCCAGGGCCAGCACGCCGGCCACCGCCAGCAAGCGGCCGCGCACGTTGACGTTGCGTCCGCGCGCGTTCATGGCGACACCAGCACGGTCTGTTCTTCCGGCTGCGGAATGCGCATACCCAGACGGCTGCTGGCGATCTGCTCCACCCGGTCGGTGGCCGCCATGGTCGCCAATTCCAGTTGCAGGCGCCCGAACTCGACATTGAGTTCATCGCGCTGGTTCTCCAATCGGCTCAGTTCGATGAACAACTGGCGATGATGGTGGCGCTGGTACACCACCGCCAACGCGGCGCCGATCACCGCCAGCGACAGCAACAGCAGGAGGAACAGGCGCGCGCTCATGCCGCCTCCGACAGACGCTCGGCGACCCGCAATACCGCGCTGCGGGAGCGTGGATTGGCGCGCAGTTCCTCGGCATCGGCGCGCTGGGCGCCGCCGATCTCGCGCAGGCTCGGCACGAACACACCCAATTGCGGCAAACGGCGATTGGCCGCCGGCGGCCGCGCACGCGCGGCGATGAAGCGCTTGACAATGCGGTCTTCGAGCGAATGGAAGCTGATCACCGCCAGGCGTCCCTGCGGCCGCAGCGCGCGGAACGCCGCCTCCAGCCCGCGCTCGAGATCGTCCAGCTCGCGGTTGATGTGGATACGGATCGCCTGGAAGCTGCGGGTGGCGGGATGGCGGTCGCCATCGCCGCGCCCCACCACACGCGCAATCAACGCGGCCAACTCGCCGGTCGTGGCGATCGGCGCCTGCTCGCGTTGCATGATGATGGCGCTGGCGATGCGCCGGCTCATGCGCTCCTCGCCGTAGGTCCAGAGCACGTCGGCGATTTCGTCGCGACCGGCGGTGGCGAGCCACTGCGCCGCGCTCGCCCCGGCGTCAGGGTCCATACGCATGTCCAGCGGACCGTCCTTGGCGAAGCTGAAACCGCGCTCGGCCACGTCGAGCTGCGGCGAGGACACGCCCAGATCGAACAACACGCCATCGAGCCCAGCAACGGTTTCCGGCCACAACGCAAGTTCGGCGAAGCTGTCGCGCCGGATCGCAACGCGCGGATCGCCACCGAACTCGCGTTCGGCCTGCGCAATGGCTTCCGGATCCTTGTCCATCAGCAGCAGTCGCCCGTTCGGTCCCAGACGCTCCAGCACGCCACGCGCGTGACCGCCGCGCCCGAACGTGCCATCGAGATAGACGCCGTCCCTGGTCACCCGCAGCGCTTCCATGACCTGCGCATACAACACAGGCAAATGCAGCGGCGTGGGGCTTGTGACCAGCGCATCGTGGCGCTCGCCTGCCATGACCGGCTACAGCCTGAGGTCGAGCATGTCCTCGCTGATCTCGTCTTCCCCAACGGTCTGACGGATCTGCGCGAGGTGCGCCTGCTCGCTCCACAACTCGAACTTCGAACCCATGCCCAGCAGCACTGCCTTGCGCTCGATCCCGGCGGCAAGGCGCTGACTGGCGGGCAACAACACCCGACCATTGCCGTCCAGCTCCAACGGCGTCGCCGCGCCCACCAGCTTGCGCTGCAGGTTGCGATGCACCTGCTTGGCGTTGGGCAGCGCGTTGACCTGGTCGCGCACCTGCTCCCACACCTTCTCGGGATACAGCCACAGGCAACCTTGCTCGTAGGGGTTGTAGGCGATCACCAGACGATTGCCACAGACGCGCGCGACGACGTCACGGTAGGCGGTAGGAATCGCCAGCCGCCCCTTGTCGTCGATTGCCACTGCGGTCTCGCCCTGGAACATAGCCACAAAACCCCACTAAAATCCCTGTTTTCCCCTACTTGCCCACATTAGACCTGAGGTTGGGGGCTGTCAAGCGATTCCCCGAGGCGAAATCGCTTTTCGCATCAAGACCTTGCGGCGAAGTTCAGAGGTAAGGTTAAGAAGTGTTTGGGAGCGGTTGAATTGGTGGGGGTTGTGGGTGGCGCGGGACCGCGGGACTCTGGTGAAGCCAGGCTAGGGGCTCTGGTGAAGCCGGGACACGGGACTCGGGACTGGGGACTCGGAAAAGCCAAAGCAAAAGCTCGATGCGAGGGTTCGCAAGCCTGTAGTCCCGAGTCCCGAGTCCCGAGTCCCACTAAGCGCGTACAATCGCCACGCGGAGTCGGCCGGGCAGTCGCGTCGTGCGTGAGCACGCCGAGGAAAGTCCGGGCTCCATAGGGCAAGGTGCCAGGTAACGCCTGGGCGGCGCGAGCCGACGGAAAGTGCAACAGAAAGCAAACCGCCAACCTTCGCCGCGCGTCAGCGCGCGAAGCGGTAAGGGTGAAATGGTGCGGTAAGAGCGCACCGCGTGCGGGGCCAACGCCGCACGGCACGGCAAACCCCACCTGGAGCAAGGCCAAATAGGGACGCAATGGTGTGGCCCGCACCGCGTCCGGGTAGGCTGCTGGAGTGCCGTGGCGACGCGGCACCGAGAGGAATGACTGCCCTCGACAGAACCCGGCTTACAGGCCGGCTCCGCACTTCTTTACAGCGACCGAGACTCGGTGATGACGGGACTGGGGACGCTGATGAAACCGGGACTCGGGACGGGGGACTGGTAAACGCCACTGGGCGTTAGGCTGTTGGTGAGCGCAGCGACCCCCAGCGCCGTGGCACTGTTCGTGATGGTGGGGTTCGCTGCGCCCACCGCCGGCCTCCTAGGCGCCACGCGAGTGTTCGCTAGCTGGTCGTCCCGAGTCCCGAGTCCCGAGTCCCGAGTCCCGAGTCCCGAGTCCCGAGTCCCGAGTCCCGAGTCCCGAGTCCCGAGTCCCGAGTCCCGAGTCCCGGCATTTCCTCACCCCTCCACAAACTCCACCACCTCCAGCCCAAACCCCGCCAACCCCACTTGCCGACGCGGGGTGCCGAGTACGCGCAGGCGGCGCAGGCCGAGGTCGGCGAGGATCTGTGCGCCGGCGCCGTTGCGGCGCCAGTGCGCGGGGCCGTGAGGTTCGCCGTCGTGGCGTTCGCCATCGGCGTCCGCATCGTGTGCCGGCACCGGGGCGCGCAGGCGTTCGAGCAGGGCGTCGGGGCTCACCGCATCGGCCAGCACCACCAGCACCCCGCTGCCGGCCTTGGCGATCGCTGCCAGTGCATCGCTCAGCGCCACACCGAAATCCGGACGCCGCCATTGCAGCACGTCGGCCAGCGGATTCTTGACGTGCACGCGCACCAGCGTCGGCGTGTCCGCTTCGAGGTGCCCGCGCACCAGCGCGAAATGCAGATCGTGGGTCAGGCGGTCGCGGTAGGTGACCAGCCGGAACGCGCCGAATGCGGTGTCGATGTTGCGCTCGTCGACGCGCTCGACGGTGTGCTCGGTGGCGAGCCGGTAACGGATCAGTTCCTCGATCGAACCGATCTTGAGCCCGTGCTCGGCGGCAAAGCGTTCCAGTTCCGGCCGCCGCGCCATGCCGCCATCGGGATTGAGGATTTCCACCAGCACCCCGGCCGGCTCCAGCCCCGCCAGCAGCGCCAGATCGGACGCCGCCTCGGTATGCCCGGCGCGGGTCAGCACCCCGCCGGGCTGCGCCATCAGCGGGAAGATATGGCCTGGCTGCGTCAGATCGCGCGCCTTGGCGTCGGGGCGCACCGCCGTGCGAATGGTATGCGCGCGGTCGTAGGCGGAAATGCCGGTAGTGACGCCCTCTGCGGCCTCGATGCTGACGGTGAAATTGGTGTGGTAGGCGGATTGGTTGTCGCTGACCATCGGCGCCAGATCGAGCTGCCGGCAACGCTCGCGGATGAGCGACAGACACACCAACCCACGCGCATGCGTGACCATGAAATTGATGTCCGACGGCTTCACCAACTCCGCCGCCATGATCAGATCGCCCTCGTTCTCGCGATCCTCGTCATCCACGATCACCACCATGCGTCCGGCGCGGATCTCATCAAGCAGTTCGGGAATGGGGCAGAAGGACATGGCGGACTCGATGGTGGCAGACCGCGTATTGTAAGAGCTCATGCCCGCCTGCGCAGACGCGCGATGTGTGTGTTGCGGCGCGATCCGCGCAAGGCGTCAAAACGCATTGGGGTCCGCAAAAGACGCGAAGGACGCAAAAAGAGGCCACTGCATCGAAGGTGAAAAGCTGCCTCGCGGCTGATCCGATCGATCATGGGTGAGCCCCTGCGCTGTGTTGAACGCCGTTCCGGCTCCTCCTTTGCGTCCTTCGCGTCCTTTGCGGACCCAGCGATCCTGCATTCGGGTGTCCGGCGCGTAGCTGGCCTGCGCACGAAACGCCGCTAGAACCTCAACGCCGCAATCAGCGAGGCGACTTCGTCGGCGGATTCCTTGAGGATGCTGCTCAGCGTTTCTTCGCCGATGACCATGTCGACGCTGGCGGCGATGTCCTTTTCGCCCTCGTCGCAAGCGCGCAGATGCAAGGGCGAACGCACGGGCGCGAGTTCTTCGGCCAGCAGCAACGTGTCGCCCAGCGTGGTCGAGGGAATTTCCAGATAGCCTTCGAAGTAAGTGTCGACCGCCTGCAGCACCGGCTCGGGCACCGCCAGCGTCTTGAGCACGGCACGCCCGACTTCGGTTTCGCCGGTGTCCAGCCACTCGTCGAAGCCGCCTTCGAGCAGGCCGGGGAAATCATGGGCGCGCGACAACAGGTAGAAACCGCCGACCTCGTGCACGATGCCGGCGAACATCGCGGTATCCGGATCGACGTGGGTGACGTGTCGTGCGATCACGTGCGCGAGCGAGGCGACGTGCGTGGTGTGCTCCCACAGGCTCGCCGCCAAATGCTGATGCGCCGCCGAATCCGGAGCGCCGGCCATCTGCCGGGTCACCAACGCCGCGGCCAACGAGCGCACCGTCTTGAAGCCCAGCCGGGTCACCGCGGTCTTGACGTCGGTGACCTCGCGCCCGGAGCGATTGAACGCCACCGAGTTGGCCATCGCGACGATGCGCGCCGCCAGCAGCGGCTCGGCCTGCACCAACTTGACTGCCGTCCCGATCTGGCATTCCGGATCGTTGAGCACGTGCTGCACCTGCAGCGCCACGCGCGCGCTGGTGGGAAATGCCAGGTCGCCCTTGGCGACGTCGGCAGCAATGGACTGGAATATCTCGCGCTTGTTCATGCGCAGAATCATAACCCGCGGGCTATGAAATCGGGGGCTAGCCCGCATTTCTCACGCTGATCCGTAGCGAGGGCGTCGAGACGCCGTTGTGGTGTGCCGCGCGGACTGAGAGACGGCGAAGACGTACTCGACGGTACGTTGAGCCGGATCGAGGGGTCCGACGCAC
>JANRIF010000074.1:0-19725 GCA_033765245.1 Lysobacteraceae bacterium | reverse complement strand
TCCTACCTCAAGCTGATGGCGCACAAGAAGGCGTCCGATCTGTTCGTGACGTCGGGCGTGCCGCCTTCCATCAAGGTCAACGGCAAGATTTCGCCGATCACGCAGACGGCGCTGAGTCCGCAGCAGAGCCGCGATCTGGTGCTGAACGTGATGACGCCGGCGCAGCGCGAGGAGTTCGAGAAGACGCACGAGTGCAACTTCGCCATCGGTGTGTCAGGCGTCGGCCGCTTCCGCGTGAGCTGTTTCTATCAGCGCAATCAGGTCGGCATGGTGCTGCGCCGGATCGAGTCGCGCATTCCGACCATCGACGAACTCAACCTGCCGCCGGTGCTCAAGACGCTGGCGATGACCAAGCGCGGCATCGTCCTGTTCGTCGGTGCCACCGGTACCGGCAAGTCGACTTCGCTGGCGGCGATCATCGGCTACCGCAACCAGAACTCGTCGGGCCACATCATCACCATCGAGGACCCGATCGAGTACGTGCACAAGCACGAGGGCTGCATCGTCACCCAGCGCGAGGTCGGGATCGACACCGATAGCTGGGAGGCGGCGCTGAAGAACACCCTGCGCCAAGCGCCGGACGTGATCATGATCGGCGAAATCCGTACCCGCGAGGGTATGGACCACGCGGTCGCGTTCGCCGAAACCGGACATCTGGTGTTGGCCACCCTGCATGCCAACAACGCCAACCAGGCGATGGATCGCATCATCAACTTCTTCCCCGATGATCGCCGCAACCAGTTGCTGATGGACCTCTCGCTCAACCTCAAGGGCGTGGTGGCGCAACAGTTGGTACCCACCCCGGACGGCAAGGCGCGGCGGGTGGCGATGGAAATCCTGCTGGGCACGCCGCTGGTGCAGGACTACATCCGCGACGGCGAGATCCACAAGCTCAAGGAAGTGATGAAGGAGTCCACCAACCTGGGCATGAAGACCTTCGACCAGTCGTTGTTCGAGCTGTACTCGGCGGGCGAGATTTCCTATGAGGATGCGCTGCGTTATGCCGACAGCACCAACGAGGTGCGTCTGAAGATCAAGCTGAGTCAGGGCGGCGATGCGCATTCGCTGTCGCAGGGGATGGATGGCGTGGATCTGGTCGAGCCGCGCTGAGAACGCGGGCTCGGCGGCGCACATCGCCGCCGGTGCCTTCGCAAGCGCTACAATGCGCTCATGAGCGACGAAGCCCGCCATGATCTGGATTCCCTCGTCGGCGTTTTGCTGGTGGCGATGCCGTCGATGGACGATCCGCGTTTCGCACGCTCGGTGATACTGGTCTGCCAGCACGGCAGCGATGGCGCGATGGGGCTGGTGGTCAACCGCCTCGCCGAATATCACCTGCGCGACGTGTTCGAGCAGATGCAGATCACCGTCAAGCGGCCGCCGTTGCTGGAGCAGCCGGTGCTGCAGGGCGGACCGGTCCATTCCGATCGCGGTTTCGTGCTGCACGATGGCGAGCGCGAGTGGGACTCGTCGCTGCGGGTCGGCGCGTCGCTGGCGGTAACCACCTCGCGCGACGTGCTCGAAGCGCTGGCCCGCGACGAGGGTCCGCGCCACTTCCTGCTGGCGCTGGGCTATGCCGGCTGGGGCGAGGGCCAGTTGGAGGCGGAACTGGCGGAGAACGCCTGGCTGACGGTGCCGGCGGATGCCGACCTGCTGTTCGACGTGCCGTTGGAGCAGCGCTGGGCCGCCGCCAACAGCCGGCTCGGATTCGATCCGCGCAATCTCGCCGGGTATGCCGGGCACGCATGATGGAATCGGCCTGCGTGCTGGGATTCGACGTTGGCTCGCGCCGGATCGGTGTGGCCGTGGGCAGCGCCATTTCCGGCGGCGCGCGCGAGTTGGCGGTGGTGGACGTGCGCGAGGGCGCGGTCGACTGGGCGCGGGTGGCCGAGTTGCTGAAAGAATGGCAGCCCGGTTGCCTGCTGGTGGGCGATCCGTTGACGCTGGAGGGCGGCGATCAGCCGGCGCGCCAGCGCGCGCTGCGTTTCGCGCGTGAAGCCGGGCGACGCTTTGGCTTGCCGGTGAAGCTGGTCGACGAGCGCCGTAGCTCGCTGGAAGCGGCTCGGCGCTTCGCCCAGGCGCGTGCGGCTGGTACCCGGCGCCGGCGCGATGCCGACACGCTCGATGCGCTGGCGGCGGTGGTGATCGTCGAACGCTGGCTTGCCGCTCCCGAGCATTGCGCCGCGCTGGAGAGCCTGTGAAGGAAGCCGTGCGCCCGCCGCGACTGCTGCGGCAGGCTGGTGGTGGTGTTGCATGGCGCGGAGCGCACGCGCGTCCGTCTTTTGCATCTGCCCTGGAGTCTCGATGAGCTATCCCTGGCTGCGCGCCGACGGCCGCTTGCGTCACCTGATCACGCTCGATGGCATGCCGGCGCAGATCATCGAGCGCCTGCTGGCGGGCGCCGAGGCGGCGTTGCCGCATGCGCACGGCGGTACCGGCTGGCGCAGCCAACTGCCGGGACAGGCGTTGTGCACGCTGTTTTTCGAGCCATCCACCCGCACCCGTTCCAGCTTCCAACTGGCGGCGACGCGGCTGGGCATGGACGTGCTGAATTTCGACGTGGCGACTTCGTCGAGCGGCAAGGGCGAGTCCGATCGCGACACCCTGAACACGCTGGCGGCGATGGGCGTGCAGGCGTTCGCGGTGCGCCATGCGCGCGACGGCGCGGTGGCGGAGTTGGCGGCTGCGGCGGGACCCGGGCGCGTGGTCATCAACGCCGGCGACGGCCGCAGCAATCACCCCAGCCAGGGCCTGCTCGACATGTTGACGCTGCGCCAGGCGCTGGGCCGCGATCTGTCGCAGCGTTGCGTGCTGATCTGTGGCGACGTCCTGCATTCGCGCGTGGCGCGCTCGGACCTGCATGCGCTGCGCGCGCTCGGCGCCGGCGAGATCAGGGTGTGCGGTCCGGCCAATCTGTTGCCGGATGTGGGCGAACTGGCGGGATGCCGCGTGTTTGCGGATTTCGACGCCGCGCTGAACGGTGCCGATGCCATCATCATGCTGCGCTTGCAGCGCGAGCGCATGGCGCAGGGGCTGGTGGCATCGCTGGACGATTATTTCCGTGCATACGGGCTGACCCCGGAGCGGCTGGCGCGTGCTGCCAAGGGCGCGGTGGTGCTGCATCCGGGGCCGATGAATCGTGGCGTCGAGATCGACTCGCGGGTGGCGGACGGCGCGCAGTCGCAGGTGTTGCGGCAAGTGGCGAACGGCGTGGCGGTGCGCATGGCGGTGTTGCGCGAGTTGTTGAGTGCCTGAGGCACAGCGAGACTCAACGCGGCAAGTCGCGGAAACTGCCGCTCGGGGCGAATTCCCAGGTGCGGGTGATGTGCAGCACTTCGATCCGTTCCTGGGTGTCGGGCAACGGCGGGTACGGCTCGGCCAGACGTACGATGCGCGCGGCGGCCTGGTCGAGTAGCGCGATACCGCTGGGTTCGACGATGTCGACGCCCTGCACCGAGCCATCCCGGCGCACCGATACCGTGAGCACCAAGCGCCCCTGCAGGCGGCGCTGGCGCGCCTGTTCCGGGTAATTGAGATTGCCTACGCGCTCCACCCGGTTGACCCAGGCGCGCATGTAAGTGGCCCAGGCGTATTCGCGGGTGCTGGCGGCGATGCGCTTTTCGTTGGGGCGCCGCGCGTAGGCCTGAGTCTGTCGCTCCACTTCGGCAGCCAGCCGCGCCATCTCGACACTGCGCTCGATCAACTGCGGCCCCAGTGGCAGCCGTTGGCTGGGGTCGGGCGGGGTGTCTTCCGGGGATCGCGCCGTGGTCTCACCGGTGTTGGCCATCAGCACGCGCGTCACGCTAGCCGGTTGTGGGGCGGGCGCCTGCGCCTGGATCGGCTGCCGCGCCACCCCGGGCTGATCGCGCACCACGGTGCCGACCTGTGGCTCGCGCGGGCGTTCGGCGACATCGGCATCGCCGCCGCCGCGCTGGCTGGCCTGGGCCAGGAAATCGGCCTTGTCGGGCGCTTGCTCGGTGCGGGTTTCGGTGAGCAGGACGTCGAGGGTGGGCAGCACCGGCGCCGGATCGTCGCGACTGAAGCCGACCCCGAGCAGGATCACGCCGTGCAGCGCGACCGACAGCGCCAGCGTCGCGCTGAGCCGGTCGCCCGGCCCGATCCGCGTGCGCCGGACCAGCTCAGCGGCGGTCGTCGAGGCGGGCGAGGATGGCATCGAACAGGAGTCCGGCGATATTCAGGCCGAACTGGCTATCGAGTTCGCGGATGCAGGTGGGGCTGGTGACGTTGACCTCGGTGAGATGCGAGCCAATCACGTCCAGGCCCACCAGCAGCATGCCGCGGCGACGCATTTCCGGGCCCACCGCGGCGGCGATCCGGCGCTCCTCCTCGCCGAGCGGTCGGCCTTCGCCACGGCCGCCGGCAGCGAGGTTGCCGCGGAACTCCTGGCCCTGTGGAATCCGCGCCAGACAGTACGGTACCGGCTCTCCATCGATCAGCAGCACGCGCTTGTCGCCATCTCGGATCTCGGGCAGATAGCGCTGTGCCATCGCCAACTGGCCGTTGCCGGTCAGCGTTTCCAGAATCACGTTGAGGTTGTCCTCGCCGGCGCGCACCCGAAAGATCGAGCGGCCGCCCATGCCGTCCAGAGGTTTGATCACGCAGTCGCCATGGCTGGCGATGAAGCCGCGCAGGTCCACGATGCTGCGGCTGACCAGTGTAGGCGGGCACAGATCGGGAAACAGCAGCGCCGCCAGTTTCTCGTTCAGGTCGCGCAGGCCGGCGGGATCGTTGACCACCAGCGCGCCCTGCCGCTGCGCCAGGCTCAGGATGTGGGTGTCGTGCAGGAACGCCGAATCTACTGGCGGATCCTTGCGCATCAGCACCACGTCCATCTGCGCTAGCGGCAGGTCCTGCCACGCGCCGAGTTCGTACCAGTGCGACGGATCGTCGGTCGCCCGCAGCGGTGCCAGCCGCGCGATCGCCTGTCCATCGCGTACGCCCAGGCTTCCGGGGGCCACGTAGTAGGGCATGAATCCGCGACGCTGCGCTTCGAGCAGCATCGCGAAAGTGGAGTCCTTAGCAATCTTGATGGACCCGATCGGGTCCATGACCACAGCAACCTTGAGTGGCATCGGTAGGCGTTCGGGTTCGGTTGCTAGTATCGTAGCAGGGGCGCTACGGCGTTCGGCACTAAATTCGGCCAATGCTTGACAGCATTGGGCCTCGTTGGGATATAAGCTAGTGGCTGATGGGACGCCATGGCGCTCGGCGATGCCCTACACGGCGCGGTACTTGCGGGGAAATCGATGAACGAAGCAACTCAGTCCGCCAGCCTCAACGGGCTCCGGGTCATGGTGATAGACGATTCCAAGACCATCCGGCGCACCGCCGAGACCTTGCTCAAGAAGGAGGGTTGCGAGGTAGTGACTGCCACCGACGGCTTCGAGGCGCTGGCGAAGATCGCCGATCAGCAGCCGCAGGTGATCTTCGTCGACATCATGATGCCGCGTCTGGATGGCTACCAGACCTGCGCGCTGATCAAGAACAACCAACTGTTCCGTTCCACGCCGGTGATCATGCTGTCGTCCAAGGACGGTCTGTTCGACAAGGCGCGCGGGCGTATCGTTGGCTCGGAGCAATACCTCACCAAGCCGTTCACCCGCGACGAATTGCTGGCCGCGATCCGCCGCTTCGTGGCGACCGACTGAGGTGTCGCGATGCGGTTTGACATGCCTTATGGGGGAGGCTAAATGGCTCGGATACTGATCATCGAAGATTCGCCTACCGATACCCGGGTGTTCACCACCCTGCTGGAGAGGAACGGCCATCAGGTGCTAGCCGCAGGCAGCGCCGAGGACGGCATCGCGTCCGCCAAGAGCGAGCAGCCGGATCTGATCCTGATGGACGTGATCTTGCCGGGCATGAACGGATTCCAGGCGACCCGCGCGTTGACGCGCGACCCGCAGACGTCATCGATCCCGATCATCATCGTCAGCACCAAGGGCATGGAAACCGACCGGGTGTGGGGTTTGCGCCAGGGCGCGCGCGACTACGTGGTGAAGCCGCCCAGCGAGCGCGACCTGATCGACCGCATCGCCACCCTGCTGGCACCACACTGAGCCGATAGCGATGCCCGAAGCCGCCACACGACAGTCGCCCTTCGACCTGCTGCTCGAGTACGAGCGGCTGAGCGTTGCCCACGATCCCGGACGCCCCGATCAGATGGAGGCGCCGGGACACTGGCGTGGAGTTGGCTTTCGCGTGGGCGAGCGCCGCCTGCTGGTGAGTTTCGAAGAAGTGGTGGAGATCATTCCGCTGCCGCCCACCACGCCGGTGCCCGGCAGCGCCCCCTGGATGCTCGGGGTGGCCAACGTCCGCGGCACCTTGCTGCCGGTGGTCGACCTCAAGCAGTTCATGGACGGCGAGCGCACCGTACTGCACGAAGGCACCCGCGTGCTGGTGGTGCGCCAAGCCGGCGGCAACGTGGCGGTGTTGATCGATGAACTGTTCGGCCAGCGCAGCTTCGATCAGCAGCACGAGGCGGATGCGACCGAACTGGCGCATGGGCGCTTCACCGGCTTCATCAATCAGGCATATCGCATCGGCGACATCACGTGGGGGGTGTTCAGCATGGCGCTGCTTACCCGCACTCCCGAGTTCCGTCAGGCGGCAGCCTAGCCTGACCATGGATCAACTACGCAACGAGGTCGAAACATGAGCACTGTATTTGGCGCAAAGGCAGGCAAGGACCGAAGCGCATTCACCAACATATTCACTATGTTGCTGGTGCTCACGCTGCTCGTGTTCGGTCTGAACTTCTACTTCGGCGCGCAGCGCAACACCGAGGAAAACAAGGCGCGCGAGTACATCGCCGAGGTGCAGGTGCTGTCGCAGCAGATCGCCAAGTTCTCGGCGGAGGCGGTCTCCGGCGGCTTCGAGGCGTTCTCCGAACTCAAGGCCACCCGCGGCCGCATCGTCACGCTGATCCAGAGCCTGCGTACCGGCAACGCCCAGGAAGGCATGCCCGCCTACGAGGGTCAGCCGGCGGTGGGCGACGCGCTCAAGCGTCTGGTCGATACCTGGGAGCCGGTCGATCGCAGCGCGCAGAAGATCGTCGACAGCGAGGAACTGGTGCTGGGTCTGGCCGACACCGCCGGACAGTTCTCCAGCCGCGTGCCGCAGCTCCAGGCCAAGATGGACGAAGTGGTGCGGGAGATGATGGACAGCGGTTCCGCCAGTTCGCAGGTCTACATCGCGGTACGCCAGTTGGTGCTGGCCGACCGCATGCTGCGGCGCGTGACGGTGATCCTGCAGGGCGGCGCCGGCGCGGTGTCGGCGGCCGATGCGTTCTCGCGCGATGCGCAGGCGTTTGCGCAGGTGCTGGCCGGGCTCGAGCGCGGCAACGCCGACATGGGCGTGCGCCGCGTCGACAGCGCCGCCGGACAGCGCACGTTGTCGCAAGTGTCCGAGCTGTACACGCAGGTCAAGGCGGACGTCGACAGCATTCTCGAATCGTCCACCGACCTGTTCGAGGTGAAGGAAGCGTCCGGGCAGATCTTCCAGGACTCGGCGCTGCTGCTGGACGCCGCGCGTAATCTCAACACCGCGTTCAACAGCCTGCCGCAGACACGCATCTTCCCGGGCCTGCTGGTGGGCGTGATTTCCGGCGTTGCGGTGGTGATCGCGCTGGCCGGCCTGCTGGGTTCGCTGTGGCGCGAGCAGGGCAAGCGCTTCCGCGGCCAGCAGGAACACAACCAGCGCAACCAGGAATCGATTCTGCGCCTGCTCGACGAAATGGGTTCGCTCGCCGAAGGCGATCTGACCGTGAAGGCGACGGTGACCGAGGAGATCACCGGCGCCATCGCCGACTCGATCAACTTCGCGGTCGAGGCGCTGCGCAGCCTGGTGCAGACGATCAACGAGACCGCCGTGCAGGTCGCCGCCGCCGCCCAGGAAACGCAGGCCACGGCCATGCACCTGGCCGAGGCCGCCGAACATCAGGCGCAGCAGATCAGTTCCGCCTCGTCGAAGATCAACGAAATGGCGGTGTCGATCGATCAGGTGTCGCGCACCTCGGCCGAATCGGCCGACGTGGCGCAACGCTCGGTGCAGATTGCCGCCAAGGGTGCGGAAGTGGTGCGCCAGACCATCCAGGGCATGGACTCGATCCGCGACCAGATCCAGGAGACCTCCAAACGCATCAAGCGCCTCGGCGAAAGCTCGCAGGAAATCGGCTCGATCGTCGAACTGATCAACGACATCTCCGAGCAGACCAACATCCTCGCGCTCAACGCCGCCATTCAGGCCGCATCGGCCGGCGAGGCAGGACGAGGGTTCGCGGTGGTGGCCGACGAAGTGCAGCGACTCGCGGAACGCGCCTCCAACGCCACCAAGCGCATCGAAACCCTGGTGCAGACGATTCAGTCCGATACCAACGAGGCGGTCAGTTCGATGGAACAGACCACCGCCGAGGTGGTGGCCGGTGCGCGTCTGGCCGAGGACGCCGGCCTGGCGCTGGGCGAGATCGAAAAGGTGTCGACCGACCTTGCCGAACTGATTCAGAACATCTCCAAGGCGGCCAACCAGCAGTCCGCGGCCGCCACCAACATCACATCCACCATGAGCGTGATTCAGGAGATCACCTCGCAAACCTCGCAGGGCGCCAGCCAGACCGCCGAGTCGATCGGCAACCTGGCGCAATTGGCCGCCGACCTGCGGCGCTCGGTCGCCGACTTCAAGCTGCCGGGTTGAGGCTAGATACGGACATGAAAGGGTGCTCGGGAGTGGCGATCGCGGCGGTTGCCCGGATTGCGCGGCAGTTGCCGCGCGCTGGTGCCGACGCGGCCTTCCGATGCGGCGGGAATCGGCCGGTTGCCGGTTCGCCACGCTTGGCGCAGCGACACCGCTGTCCCCGCCTTACTGAGGATGAGACCCCGGCATGAGGCTGCACGAAGACATCGATTTCACCACCCTCACCTGGGTCAAACCGGAGCTCGACGAGACGCTGCGACAGGCGCGTTTTGCCCTCGAAGCCTACGTGGAAGACCCCGGCGATCCGAGCCAGATGCGTTTTTGCGCCACTTACCTGCATCAGGTGCACGGCACCTTGCGCATGGTCGAGTTGTATGGCGCTGCGATGGTTGCCGAGGAGATGGAGAATCTGGCGCGCGCGATCGTGGACAGCGCGCCCACTCAGCGCGACGAAGCCTATACCGTGCTGATGCGCGGCATCGTGCAGTTGCCCGATTACCTGGAGCGGCTGCAATCGGGCCTGAAGGACATCCCGATCGTGCTGTTGCCGCTGCTCAACGAATTGCGCGCGGCGCGCGGCGAGCGCGGGCTGTCCGAGGCGGTGTTGTTCTCGCCGGACCTGTCGCGACCGTTGCCGGACTCGGCGGCCGGGCCGGCGTCGCCATTGCCGCAAGAACAACTGCGCCAGCGTGCCGAGACGCTGCGCAACCGCTTCCAGGCCGCGTTGCTGCGCTGGCTGCGCGACGACAGCAATGCCGAGCACATCGCCGCGCTGACCGAGGTGTGCGATGCGCTGGTGCAGGTAACCCACGCCGAACACGCGCGCCGATTGTTCTGGGTGGCGGCCGGTACGCTGGAGGCGCTGCGGGCCGGCGCTTTTGCCGCCTCCAAGCCGCTCAAGCAGGCGCTGGCGCGGGTGGAACGCGAGATCAAACGGCTGGCCGACGTTGGCGACAACGCCTTCCGCAGCGATCCGCCGCTCGATCTGACCAAGCAACTGCTGTATTTCGTCGCCCATGCGCCTACCGACTACGGCCGCATCCGCGAACTGCGCGACGTGTTCGGCCTGCAGGCGCACTTGCCGTCCGAGGCCGAACTGGCGCACGCCCAGGGCAGCATGACCGGACACAACCGCGCCCTGCTGGATACCGTGTGCGGCGCGATCAAGGAAGACCTGCTGCGGGTCAAGGACGCGCTCGATCTGCACATGCGCTCGCCCAGCAACCCGGCGTCGGACCTGAACGCCCAGGTCGAAGTGCTCGATCGCGTCGGCGACACCTTGGGCATGCTCGGATTGGGCGTGCCGCGCCGCGTGGTACAGGAACAGCGTCACGCCATCGCCGACGTGGCGAGCGGCACCCGTGCGGCGGACGAATCCAACCTGCTCGACATCGCCGGCGCACTGCTCTACGTCGAAGCCTCGCTGGACGATCAGGTGGCGCGGCTGGGTCAGGCCAGTGCCGCCGATGCGGAGGCGGAGACGTCCACGCGCCTGGCGATGCCGTCGTCCGAGGCGCAGCGCCTGCTGGACACCGTCATCAAGGAAGCGATCGGCAACTTCGCGCAGGCGCGACAGTGCTTCGTCGCCTTCATCGAAACCAACTGGGACCACGCGCAACTGGGCGACGTGCCGCGCCTGCTGGCCGAAGTGGCGGGCGCGCTGAGCATTCTCGAAGTGCCCGTCGCGCCGCCACTGCTGCATGCACTGGGCGCCTTCGTGCAGCGCGAACTGCTGGACCTGCGGCGGGTGCCCGACGGCACCCAGATGGAGACGCTGGCGGACGCGATCGCGGCGCTCGAATACTATCTGGAGGGCGTGCGCGATCATCGCGCAGGGCGCGACAGCGTGCTCGACCGGGCGCGTCTGAGCATCGAACAACTCGGCTACTGGCCGCTGCCGACCGCACCGGCGCCGGCCGCGCGCGCGGAGCCCCCCGTCGTCGTCGCGCCGATGTCGATGCCGACGCCAGTCGAGGAGCCGGAGGCGGAAAGCGTCGAGCCATTCGCACCTGCCAGCACCGAAGTCACCGAAATCGCCGAGCCGGAGACCGTGTCCGCGTCGCCCGACGTGGCGGCAGCGTTCCCGTCCGAACCCACACCGGCCGAAGCCGTTGCGGCGCCGGTCGCCAGCGCGCCGCCGGCTGCCGCTGTCGCGCCGATGGGTTTCGAAGGCGCCGCCGACGACATCGACGACGAGATCCGCGAAGTCTTCCTGGAGGAGTTTCAGGAGGAAATCGAGAACCTGCAGGTGCTGCTGCCGGCCTGGCGCGCCAACGTCGCCGCGCTGGATCTGCTGCGCCCGATCCGCCGCGTGTTCCATACCCTCAAGGGCAGCGGACGCCTGGTCGGCGCGCTGACCCTGGGCGAGTTCAGTTGGCGCATCGAAAACATGCTCAATCGCGTGCTCGATGGCACGCGCGGGCCGAGTCCTGCGGTGGTGGCGATGCTCGATGCCGCCTGCGCGGTGTTGCCGCAATTGCACGCAGCGCTGCGCGACGGCACTGCAATCAGTGCCGATCTGGGGCGGATCAAGGCAGTGGCCGACCGACTCGCCGCGGGCGAGGAGGCTTGGCTCGACCCGAGCGCGGAACATCCCGCAAGCGTCGCGGCGGTGGCCAGCGAGACGGGCGTATCGACCGAGGTTCCGGTGGTCGAGGCGGTCGAGCCGGAGCCCGCACCGGTTGCGGTCGCCACTGAGCCCGCGTTCACCGGAGAGCGCGTCGCGGTTCCGCCGATCGACACCGTGCTGTTCGAGATTCTGCGCGCGGAAGTGGCCGGGCATCTGGCGACCGTCGATGACTGGTTGCGCACCGCCGGCGGTCGTGGCATCGCCGCCACCGACCCGCTGTTGCGTGCCGTGCACACCATGAACGGCGCCTTCGCGATGACCGAAGTGCCGGTGATCACCGAGGTGGTGGGCCCGCTCGAGGGGTACATCAAGCGGCTGCTGGCGCACAAGCGCATCGCCACCGTCAGAGGCGTCGGGCTGACTGCCGAAGTGGTTGGCGCCGTGCGCGAGGTCATGCTGGCGCTGGAAACTCCTGAGCGCGGGCTGCCGAATCTGTCGGAACTGGCCGCGCGCATGCGCGCCGAGCGCGACACGCTGCCGGAGCCGGTGCTGCCGACGGTGCCGATGCACCTGGGCGACGATCACGACCCCACCGGGTTGACTGTGGCGGTGCCTCTGGAGGCACCGGATATCTCGGGCCTGCCGGTGTTCGACGCGCCGGAACCCGGCAGCGAAATCATTGCCGAAGTTGCAGCCGCTGGCGCCGCCGCCGAGGTGGCTGCCGCTGAGGCTGCTGCATCCGAAGCAGCCGAAGCCGCAGCCGCTGAAGCCGCCGCAGCCGAAGCTGCTGCAGCCGAGGCCGCTGCCGCAGAAACTGCCGCTGCGGAAGCCGCCGTTGCCGAAGCTGTGGCCGCAGAAGCCGCTGCTGCAGAGGCTGCCGCCGCTGAAGCCGAAGCTGCTGCTGCAGAAGCTGCCGCAGCCGAGGCCGCTGCCGCAGAAACTGCCGCTGCGGAAGCCGCCGCTGCCGAAGCTGTGGCTGCAGAAGTCGCTGCAGCCGAGGCCGCTGCCGCAGAAGCCGCTGCAGCCGAGGTCGCTGCTGCGGAAACTGCCGCCGCTGAAGCCGCCGCAGCCGAAGCTGTGGCCGCAGAACCCGCTGTAGCCGAGGCTGTTGCCGCAGAAACTGCCACCGCAGAAGCCGCCGCAGCCGAATCTGCCACTGCTGATGCCGCCGCCGAAGCCGCCGCTGCTGAAGCGGTAGCCGCCGAAGCTGCCGCTGCAGAACTCGCTGCCGCCGAAGCCGTCGCGGCCGAAGCCGCCGCTGCCGAAGCGGCAGCCGCCGAAGCTGCCGCTGCAGAACTCGCTGCCGCTGAAGCCGCCGCCGTTGAAGCCGCCGCTGCCGACGCGGCAGCCGCCGAAGCTGCCGCTGCGGAACTCGCTGCCGCCGAAGCCGCCGCCGCTGAAGCCGCCGCGGCCGAAGCCGCCGCTGCCGAAGCGGCAGCCGCCGAAGCTGCCGCTGCAGAACTCGCTGCCGCCGAAGTCGCCGCCGCCGAAGCTGCCGCTGCTGAAATCGCTGCCGCCGCCGCCGCCGCATCCCCCGAGTCCATCGCCCCCGAAAGCGACGTCGCGCAAGCTCCGCATGCAGCGAGCGCCGACGAGGACGAGCCCGACCCGGATCGGGCGCTCGACACCTCCGACCTGGACGTCGACCTACTCGACATCTTCATCGAGGAGTCGACCGATCTGCTCGACCATTCCGACGCCCTGCTGACGCGCCTGCGCGACAGCATGTCCGATCGCGAGCCGGTGGTTGGCCTGCAGCGCGACCTGCACACCCTCAAGGGTGGCGCGCGCATGGCCGGCATCAACGAGATGGGCGAGCTGGGCCACATCATGGAATCCCTGCTCGAATCGATCGCCGAAGGGCGGCTCGAGTTGGATGGCGCCGGCATGCGGTTGCTGGAGCGCGGCTTCGACCGCCTGCACGGGATGTTGTCGCGTGTTTCCGGACGTCATGCGATCGCGATGCCGCTGGCGCTGATCGCGCGCTTCGAGCAGGCGGCGGGCATCCGCCGCGCCGCGCCCGCAGCGCGGACCGCCGCCGCGCCCGCACCCGCGCCAGCGCACGCTCCAACCGCCGCTGCTGTGATCGAGCATACGGCCCCGGTCGCGGCGCCGCCCGCCAGGGCGAAAGGCGCTCCGGCGTTGGCACCGTTGTCGGCGCCGCTGGACGCCGATACGGGCGACGCCGATGACGACGTGCAGACCCGCGCGCCGCAGGAGCAGGTCCGCATCCGCGCCGACCTGCTCGATCGCCTGGTCAACTACGCCGGCGAAGTCGCCATCTATCGCGCCCGCCTGGAGCAGCAACTGGGCGCGTTCCGCGGCAATCTGGTCGAACTCGACCAGACCACGTCGCGTCTGCGCGAGCAGCTTCGCAAACTCGAAATCGAGACCGAGGCGCAGATCATGGCCCGCTTCCAGCGAGAGCCCGACAGCGCCGATACCACTTTCGATCCGCTCGAACTCGACCGCTTCTCCACCCTGCAGCAACTCACCCGCGGCCTGTCCGAATCGGCGGCCGATCTGATGAACCTGCAGTCGTCGCTGGACGAATTGACGCGCCAGCACGAAACCCTGCTCCTGCAGCAGTCGCGCGTCAGCTCCGATCTGCAAGAAGGTCTCATGCGCACGCGCATGGTGCCGTTCGATTCGCTGGTGCCGCGCCTGCGCCGCGTGCTGCGTCAGGCCGGTGCGGAAACCGGCAAGGCGGTGCAGCTCAAGGTGGACGGTGCGCAGGGCGAAATGGATCGCAGCGTGCTCGAACGCATGACCGCGCCGCTGGAGCACATGTTGCGCAACGCGGTCGCACACGGTCTGGAGACGCCGGCGGACCGCAAGGCTGCCGGCAAGGGCGAGGAGGGCCTGGTGCGCGTGGTGGTATCGCGCGAAGGTTCGGAAGTGGTGATCGCGGTGTCCGACGACGGGCGCGGCCTCGACGCCGGCGCCATCCGCAACAAGGCGATCGAGCGCGGCCTGCTCAAGCCCGACGCCAACGTCAGCGACTCCGACCTGTACGGCTTCATCCTGCAGACCGGCTTCTCCACTGCGGAGTCGGTCAGTCGACTGGCGGGTCGCGGCGTCGGCATGGACGTGGTGCACAGCGAAATCCGCCAGCTTGGCGGCAGCCTCGGCATCCGGTCGCGCAAGGGGCGCGGCAGCGAATTCCTGATCCGCCTGCCGTTCACCCTGGCGGTGACTCAGGCGGTGTTCGTCAAGATCGGCGAGACCAGCTTCGCGGTGCCCATTGCCTCCGTGCAGGGCGTCGGCCGCATGGACCGCACCGAACTCGAACTGGGCCTGGCGCGTGGCGATGCGAGCTATGAGTACGCCGGGGAAAAGTATCCCGTTCACGACCTCGGTCTGTTGATCGGGCACGCGCCCGCCAAGGCCGCGGAGAGCCTGCAGATGCCGCTGCTGCTGGCGCGTTCCGGCGAGTTGCGGGCTGCGATCGCGGTGGACCAGGTGCTGGGCAGCCGCGAAATCGTGGTGAAGCCGGTCGGCCCGCAAGTCAGTTCGATCCCCGGCATTTTCGGCGCCACCGTCATGGGCGACGGCAGCGTGGTGGTGATCCTGGACGTGCTGCCGCTGGTGCGTCGCCGTACCGCCGCCGAGAGCGACATCGTGGAGCCGCTGGCGCCGGTCGCCGCCGCGGTCGAACATCGGGTGCCATTGGTGATGGTGGTGGACGATTCGATCACCATGCGCAAGGTCACCAGCCGCGTGCTGGAGCGCCAGAACTACGAAGTGCTGACCGCCAAGGACGGCGTGGACGCGCTGGAAAAGCTGGTCGAACACCTGCCCGACATCATGCTGTTGGACGTCGAGATGCCGCGCATGGACGGCTATGAACTCGCCACGCACATGCGCAACGACCCGCGCCTGCGCCACATCCCGATCATCATGATCACCTCGCGCACCGGCGAGAAGCATCGTCAGCGCGCCTTCGAGATCGGCGTCAACCGCTATCTCGGCAAGCCGTACCAGGAAGCCGAGCTGCTGCGCAACGTCGGCGAGTTGCTGGGCGGCGGCGATCATGAGTGAAGCCGCCACCCGTGTCGCCGTGCTGGGCGTCGAGGGCGACGCCCGCGCGCAGTTGCGCCGGGCGCTGTCCGAGTTTGGCGCCGACATCGCGATCGAGGGCGACCCGCGTCAGCTCGATCCGCAATCGGTCAGCCGCGCCGCGCCGACATTCATCCTGGTCAGTCTGGACGAGGCCATCGAGGACGCTCTCGATGCGTACCAGAGCGTGTTCGACGACCCGAACGTCACGGTGATCTTCGACGAAGCCGCGGTGACGCGCGAGCTTGGCGGATGGGAACTGGCACGCTGGGCGCGGCACCTGACCAGCAAGCTGCTGGGCGACCAGTCGGCGATCCTGCCGGCGCCACCCGCGGATGCAGCGCGCCTGCCCAACCACGACCTGCAACCGCGGCCGGGCGCGCCGATCAGTCCCGAGCAGACGATGCGCGATGCGCGTCTGGAAGACTACACCCACGACACGGCGCATCTGGCGCGCGACGTGCCGGTCAACGAGCCGCCTGGACGCGGCGCCCCCACTGCTTACGCTGACGTTCCTGCCGCCGCTGCGCCCGCTGACGATGCCTTCGACGCGATGGCGCTGGATCTCAACAACGCCGCGATCGAGTTGGCGCTGAAGGGGCGCGCGCCGCTGGAGGTGGAGCGTACCCGGCCGAGCGAGCCGACACCGGCGCTCGACGAATTCTCCCTCGACGTGGATCTCTCCGCGCTTGATCAGGGGGGCGCCAGCGCGCCGGATACAGCCGCCACCACGGTCGGCACGGACGCCGGCATGGACTGGGCAGCGCTGGAGGCGGGGTTCGACCTTGGCGATTTCGGCCTGGCCGCGCCAGCACCGCCGCCGCCACGGCCGGCTGCCGTCGTGACGCCGCCAGCACCGACAGCCGCCCTGGAACTCGAACTGGAACCTGCGCCGGAACTGGAGCTGGAACCGGCACCGCTTCAAGCCGAGCCGCAACCGTTGCAGGAAGCGGAAGACGAAGACGCGGTGGACATGGAGGCGGAGTTGAGCGCCTTGCAGGCCAGTCTCGACGCCGCCACCACACCCGAAGCCAGCGACGACACCTTCGATCTGATCGAGGTGATCGAGATCGGCGACGCCGATGTCGCGGACGTGGACGAGTCGATGGGGCGTGCCGACGACGGCATCGACCTGTCTTTGCTCGACATCGACGTCGGCGACGACAGCGCCCCCGTGAACTTCTCGCAGTACGCGCAACCCGACGAAGTGGCGCTCGATCTCGATCCGGCGCTGGTCGCGATGGCGGCCGAACTCGATGCACAGCAAACCGAAATCCCCGAGCGCGTGAACGAGCCGGATTTCCTGCAGCGCACGCCGCTCGAACGCGAGCCGGAACCGGAGCCGGAGCCCGTCCCGGACGCGCCGGTTGCGGCGCAGGCGCCTGAGACCGCCGCGCCACCACCGGCCAGCAAGAGCAGCATGTTCGGCGCGCTCGAACTCGCGCTGGTGGACGACAGCGTCAGCACTCCGGTGGCGGCCAAGCCGTCGGCCGGTCCGGGCCTGGACGTGCTCGACTTCGACGCCCTGGTCGCGGGGTTGTCGCTGGTGGAATCGGATGCGCCGGTGGTATCCACGCGCCGTGGCGTGGTCGCGGTGTTTGCCGGTACCGGCGGCCCGGACGCGGTGCGGCAAGTGCTGTCGAACCTGCCCGAGGACTTGTCGGTGCCGGTGCTGGTGATGCAGCGGCTCGAAGCCGGCAACCATGACCGCCTGGTGCCGCAATTGGCCAAGGTATGCGCCATGCCGGTGATACTGGCGGAAGCCGAGCGTGCCGCCGCTGGCGGTGCGGTGGCGGTGTTGCCTACCGGAATGGGTGTGGACGTGGGCCGGCACGGCGACGTCCGCTTCGCCGCCCGCAGCCAGAGCAGCAGCGACATACTCGCGCAACTGGCGCAATTCGGCCCCGACCTGGTGGTGGTGGTCGCCAGCGGCGCCGATCGCGACATGGCGGACGCGCTGTCGCGTTGCATGGGCGAAGGCGCCGCAGTGATCGGTCAGGAGCCGTCCAGTTGCTTTGACTGCGCGGCCGCCGATCGGGTCAAGGAACTGGGTGGCCGCATCGGCGCAGTGGGCGAACTGACCGCGCAAGCGGTGAAACGGTGGAAATCATGAGTGAGGCCCGCAATACCGAATCCGTGGTCGAGCGCGACATCCGCGGCGTGTTGATCGCCATCAGCAATTCGCGCCTGCTGCTGCCCAACGCCTCGGTCGCCGAGATCATCACCCTGTCCGATCCGGAAGCCGTGCAGCACGCCCCGGAGTGGTTGCTGGGTCGGGTGCGCTGGCGCGGCTGGCGCATCCCGGTGATCTCGTTTGCGCGGTTGGCGGGACTGGCCGAAGAAAAGGGCAGGCTGGGCGCCAAGGTAGTGGTGATCAAGGCGCTCGGCGGAAATCCCAAGTTGCCGTTTTTCGCCGTGCTGACCCAGGGCTTCCCGCGCCTGGTCAGCGTCGCGCGCGAGCGCGTGATCGAGACCGGAGACGGCAAGGCACACGCGCTGGGTGTGAAGGTGCCGGTGTTGATCAACGACGACAGCGCGCTGATTCCCGACCTCACCATGGTCGAGATGCTGCTGGACGAAGCCCTGTTCGCCGAATCCGAACAGATGCCTGCTGCGGTCTAGCGCCAATACTGCTCCGTTAGTCGCCACAGACGTCAATGTCGTCATTCCAGCGAACGCTGGAATCCAGGTTGCTGTTGATTTGCAAAGCTAAAGTCAAAATGGACCCCAGCTTTACTCGCACTGTGTGCTCGCCCTTCGGGCCGCCTTCGGCGTTCGGGCGCTGCGCGCCTCGTCGCTGGGGTGACGACCTGATGTTCTGTTGTCTAACTGAACAGCATTGGGTCTAGCGCGCCAATTTTGCTGCATCGCCGGATCGCTGGGTCGCCCGCAAGCGGCCTCCCACAAGAGCATGCGGCACCTTTGCTGTTCGCGGGAGCGCGCTCGCGCGCGACTACTGCCCCAGATCGCCCCACAGCGCCTGCAGCGCCGCCAGTGCAGCGAGGCCGGCGGTCTCGGTGCGCAGCACGCGCGGACCCAGCCGCAAGCCGGTGAAGCCGGCCGCGCGCAAGGTTGCCAGATCGCGTCCCGACAATCCGCCCTCGGGCCCGATCGCCAACACCACGCGCTGTTCCGGCGCCGGGCGCGGGCACGCGCTCAACACCTGCTCGCCATCCGGGTCGAGCACCAGGCGCAAGTCGGCGTCGTGCAGTTCGGCCGCCCACGTAGCGAGTTCGCACGCGCCGGCCAGTTCCGGCAACACGGCGCGCCCGCACTGCTCGCAGGCCGAGGCGATCACGCCCTGCCAATGATGATGGCGGCGCTCGGCGCGCTCGGCATCCAGGCGCACCTCAGTCCATTCGGTGCGGATCGGCACGATCCCCTGCACGCCAAGCTCGGTGGCTTTCTGCAGCACCCAGTCCATTTTCTCGCCGCGCGCAATGCCCTGCGCCAGTACGATCCGCAGCGGCGATTCGGCGCGTGCCGGCAGCCGCTCGCCCACCTCGACCTGCGCCGCGCGGCGCTCGGCTTGAACGATGCGCGCGCGGTAATCGAAGCCATCGCCGTTGAACAGCAACAGTTCGCCGTTCAGCGGCAGGCGCAGCACCCGCAACAGGTGATTGGCGGCAGCTTCCGGCAGTGCCACGCGGGCACCGGGGGAGAGCGGCTGGGCAAGATAGGTACGGGTCAGGCGCATGGGATCACGCAGGTATTGTGGGTGTGCAACAAGCACAGGCCGATCCTGCGCACGCGGCGACCGTAGAGAGCGCCGGGCCACCCGCGCATCCCTGTGCGGCACAGGCGCGGATACGACACGGCGACCGGTTCGATCATTCGCATGTGGCCTCCTCGATGGCAGCAGCGGTGACCTGCGCCAGATGCGCCAGGTCGTCGTCGCTCACGCAGTAGGGCGGCATCCAGTACAGCACGTCGCCGAGCGGGCGCAGCAGCACGCCGCGTCGCAGCGCTGCACGGTAGGCGCGCAGGCCGGTGCGCCGCGCCGCCGGCAGTGGCGTGCCATCGCGCTCTCCGAGTTCGAATGCCAGGATCATGCCGGTCTGGCGCACTTGCGCCACGTGTGCGTGTTGCGCCAGTGGCGCCGCCAGCTCCGCCATGCGCGCGGCTGTCGCGCGATTGCGCGCCAACACGGGTTCGTCGCGGAAAATGCGCAGCGCCGCCAGCGCCGCCGCACACGCCAGCGGATTGCCGGTGTAGCTGTGCGAATGCAGAAACGCGCGCTCGCGCGAGTCGTCGAGAAAGGCGTCGTACACCGCGGCCGTGGTGAGCACCGCCGATAGCGGCAGAAAACCGCCAGTGAGGCCCTTGGACAGGCACAGAAAATCCGGAGCGATGCCTGCCTGCTCGCAGGCGAACAGGGTGCCGGT
>JANRIF010000020.1:0-18536 GCA_033765245.1 Lysobacteraceae bacterium | reverse complement strand
GCAAATCAACAGCAAACTGGATTCCCGCTTTACTCGCACTGCGCGCTCGCGCTTCGGGCCGCCTTCGGCGTTCGGGCGCTACGCGCCTCGTCGCTGGAATGACGACATTGAAGTCTGCAGCGACTAACGGAACAGTATTGGGGTTAGGGACTATCGCATGCGTGTACTGATTCGCCAGGCTTCCGTGTTCACCGTGATCGGTGTGGTGCTGATGGCCATCGACACCGGCGTGTTCAGTCTGCTGCACTGGCTGGGACTGGCCTTGTTGCCCGCCAACATGGCATCGCGTGTGGCGGCGGCGCTGGTGAGCTTCTATCTCAATGGCCGCTTCAGCTTTGCCGGCCACGGTGAAGCGCGGCCGCATGCGATCCGTTTCGGGCGCTATCTGGCGTGGTGGTTGCTGATGACCGCGATCAGCACCGGCGTGTTGTGGGCGTGCCATCGCGCGTTCGGCGAGCAGTCGGTGTACGCCGCCAAGCCGGTGGTGGAATTCGTGCTGGCGGTGATCGCGTTCTTCGTCTCGCGGCACTGGATCTATGCCTGAGCCGGCGCGAAATCAGCGTTCGTGATTTTGCGCGCATAGCGCGATTGCGGCTGCCACGTAGTCGCCGTCGTGCGACAGGCTCAATTCGATGTGGGCCAGTGGGACGCCGGCAGCAAACACCTGCGGAGGCTGTTTCGCCGCGCCGTCGCCCATGCGGACGATCTCGATGTCGTGGATGCCGTGTGCGGCCAGCAGTTGCCGCGCCAGCTCGCGCACGTGTGCCGATTCGGTGCGGCTGAAGCTGGCAAGTTCGGTGGCGCTGAAAGGCTGTTGCGGGGTGCTTTCGGCCAGTGTGCGCACGGCGCTGTCGAGCTGTTCCGGCGTGGGGCCGAACGTGGCGACGCAATGCAGCCAGTGCGGTCGACACTGCCAGCTCACCGCAATGCAGGTATCGGCATCCATCTGCACGCGGCCGTGGTGCGTGGCGTCGGTCATGCGCAGCGAGGCGCAGTCGACCTGCCAGCGGCCGGGGGCGAACACCAGTGTCGGGCGCGCCTTCTTCAGCGCCTTGTAGGCGGCTTCCTTGGCCGACCACAGCAGCGCAAAGCCGGCATCGCCGCCATCGTCGGCGAGCAGTTGCGCGCGTTCATTGGCGGTCAGTACCCGCGCCAGCAGACGCGCGTGGTCCGCACGCCCGCGATTGTGCGCGGCGCGCAGGTCGATCACGTCGTTGCCGATCCGCGTGGTCACGGCGTTAGTGCGCCGGCGTCGAGCGCTGCGAAGTAATCCGCTTCCATCGCCTTCAATTGGGCGATCACTTGCGCCGATAGCTCGCGGGCGCGGCGCCGGCCCTGCTCCACGGAGCGCGGGGTGCACATGCGCAATTGCACGTAGAATCGCTCGCCCGGGGCAGGGAAGTCGGCGAAGCCGCCGTGGCGCATGCCGCGCAAGTACACGCATAGCACCGCCGCTTCAGGCACCTGATTGAGCAGTTGCCCGACGCCATAGGAAAAGTCGCGGTCGTCGACGCGGCCGTCGCGGCTGCGCTTGCCTTCCGGGAAGATCGCGATGGCATCGCCCAGCGCCAGCACATGGCGCATGCGCGCTTGCGCGCTGCGCGCCTGCTCGGCCGAGCCGCCGCGTTGCACCGGGATGCAGCGGCCGAGGTAGCACACCAGCCGCCAATGCCAGCGGTGATAGAAGTTCTTCACCTCCGGCAAATTCCACGGCAGCGAGGTCGGGTGCCGCAGGTAGTCCCACAACGAGCCCAGCACGATGGCCTGGATGATCGAATCGATCAAGGTGAGGTGGTTGCTGCAGATCAGCAGCGGGCCGGGATGCGCGGCGCGCAGGGCGCGATATTGCGCACGCACGGCATCGATGCGGTGCGCGGAAAAACGGAAGCGGAAACGGAACAGGCCGACCAGCACCGGCCCGAACAGCGCAAAGCAAACGTAGCTGATGGCGCGCTGCGCGCGCAGTGCCAGCAGCGCGCGCAGCGGTAATCGCATCTCAGGCGACCAGACGGCCGATCAGCGCGACCGCATCGCCGATGGTGGCGATCGAATCGGCGGAGTCGTCGTCAACCTCGATGCCGAACTCGTCCTCGAACGACAACACGATGTCGACCAGCCGCGCCGAATTGACGCCGAGATCGGACAGGATGCTGGTGTCCTTGTTGATGGTCTTGAGTGCGTCGAGATTCTTGACGTACGGCGTGATCAGGGCGACGACCTTCTCGGTGATCTGCGCTTCGTTCATGGGGGTGCTCCTGTGGCGTGGTGGGGTTACGGGGGGTGGCGGGGCGCGGATCAGTCGCGCCAGGCACGGAAAATCAGGCAGCCGTTGACGTCGCCGAAGCCGAAGCTGCTCTTGGCGATCACGTCGCCGTCGAAGGCGCGGGTGTGCTGCACCACCGAGGCGCGGAACGGTTCGATCAGCGGGTGCAGGTCGTCGCAGTTGCGTGAGCCATGCAGGAAGCGGTGATGCAGTTGCAGCACCGCCGCTACGCATTCGAGCCCGCCAGCGGCGCCGAGCGCGTGGCCGATCAGACTCTTGGTGGCGTTGATCGCAGGCAGCGCAGCGGGCGCCACGTCGAGCGCCCGACGCCAGTTTTCCAGTTCGTAAGGATCGGCGAAGGTGGCGGTGAGGTGGCCGTTGATCGCATCGATTTCGTGCGCGCTCACGCCAGCGATCGCCATGGCGCCGCGAATGCAGCGGATCACGCCTTCGGGATTGGGCGCGGTCATCGAGCCGCCGCCGCGCTGGCCGCCGCTGTTGACGTGGCCGCCGGCAACTTCGGCATAGATGCGGGCGCCGCGCGCCTGCGCGCTGTCCAGACTTTCCAACATCAACAGGCCGGCGCCGGAGCCGGGAATGAAGCCGGCGGCGCTGGCGCTCATCGGCCGCGACGCGCTTTCCGGGACATCGTTGCTGCGGCTGTTGAGCACCTTCATGCCGTCGAAGCCGGACCAGATGTACGGAGAGGAACCCTCCGCGCCGCCAGCCAGCATGCGCTGGCACTGGCCGCTGCGGATCGCTTGCCACGCCATCACCACCGCCTCGGTGCCGGTGGTGCAGGCCGAGCTGTTGGTGGTGACCTGGCCGCCCAACCCCAAGAGGCCGCCGAGCTTGGCCGACACCGCGCTGCACATCACCTGCTCGACCATGGTCGAGCCCAACCGCCCGACCCGGCCCTTGTCCACCATCGGGATCAGCCGCGTGCCGATGGTCTGCATGCCGCCGATGCCGGTGCCGACGATGGCGCCGGTGTCCCAGTCCACCTCCGAATCCGGGGCGATCGGACGCAGCCCGGCATCGCGCCAGCAGTCGATGCCGGCGATCGCGGTGTAGATCATCGCGTCGTTCATCGCCAGCAGGTCTTCGGCACCGAGGTACTCGTGCTTGAGCGCGTCTACGCCCTGCGGCACGCCGCCCACCTGACAGGCGAAATTCAACTCGCGCAGTGCCTCGATGTGACGAATGCCGGAGACGCCGCCGCGCAGCGCTGCTTCGTAAGCGGTCAAGCCATGCGCATTGGGCGCCAGCACGCCCATGCCGGTGACGACGACGCGCGTTGCTTCGGTGTTATTTGCCACGTTTCACTCCCACGCCCGCCAGGGTGCCTTCGGCGGCGACACGACCATCGGCCAGCAACAATTGCACCCGGCTCTTGAGTTTCATGCGGCGGAAAAACAGTTTCTCGCCGTGCATGGTGACCACCGCACCCGGCAGCACCGGCAGATGGAATTCCATCTGGCACTCGGTGAACAGCGTCGTCCACGCGCCGAGTTCTTCGGCAGGCAGCGTCAGCGCAGTCAGATACAGCCCGAGCGCGACCACGCCGGTTTGCGCCATCGCTTCGGTGAGGATCACGCCCGGCGTCACCGGATCGCCGGGAAAGTGGCCGCGATAGAAGAATTCGTCGTGCTTGAAGGTGTAGCGGCCGACGATGCGCTCGCTGTCGAGCGACAGGATTTCATCGAGGAAACGGAACGGCGGCTGCTGCGGCAGCGCCTGCAGGACTTGCTCGGGTGTCATCGCTTGAGCACTCCGCCCACAGCGTTGGCCGAGCGCGCCGGGTAGTCGGTGTACGCGATGCCGGGATACACGCCGACCTTGGCATCGTGCACGCGGTAGATGGTTTCGCCATCGACGCTGACGGTGCCATCGCCGATCACCACCGCGCCGCCTTGCATCTGCGAATAACGGCGCACGTCGACGCGGTAGGTGACCACGTGGTCGTGCGGGCGGATCTGGCCGAAGAAATCGACCTCCTTGCAGCCCAGCGCGCGGCCGGCGCCGAGCGCGCCGCGCAGCGCGCAGTACATGCCCAGCATCTGCCAGATCGCGTCCACGCCCAGGCAACCCGGTTGCACCGGATCGTTGGCGAAGTGGCACAGGAAATACCAGGCATCGAGATGGATGTCCTGCTCCGCGACGATCTGTCCGCGCCGGCCTTCGTGCGCGATCGCGGTGATGCGATCGAACATCAGCATTGGCGGCGTCGGCAGCGAGGGGATCGGGCCGGGCGCATCGCTCACCAGCGTTTGTTTGCCCCAGGCCAGCAACTGCGGTTTGGACAGCGTGCGTGCCTGCAAAAATTCGGCGTACGACATCGCGCTCACGTGCCCACCTCCAGCAGCACCGAGCCCCAACTCAATCCGCCACCGACCACCGCCATCGCCAGCAGATCGCCCTGGCGCAAGTGCGCAGCGTGTTGCGAGAGCACGCTGGGCGCGCCAGCGGCGCCGCAGTTGCCGTATTCGTCGACGTTGAAGAAATGGTTGGCTGGCGTGATGCCGGCGCTGCGACAGATGCTTTCGAGCATGCCGCGGTTGGCCTGGTGGCCGATGAATTTCAAGGTGGCGGCGCGCGCCTCGCCCACGCGCTCGCGCAAGCCGGCCAGCAGCGCCAGCGAGCGTTTGATCGCGAAGGTCTGCACGGTGCGGCCTTCCTGGGTGAAGTGGCCGCCTTCGATGAAGCGTACTTTTTCCCAGCCCTGCGGATCGGAGGCGAACTGACTGTGCAGCACGCGCAGCCGCGCCGGCACTCGCGCCGACACCACCATCGCGCTGCTGCAATCGCCCCACAGCACGCAACTGCTGCGGTCGGCGTAATCGACCGCGCGCGTGCTGTTCTCCACCTGCACCATCAGCACGAATTCCGGCAGCCGCTCCGGGCGCATGGAGTCGAGGAAATGCAGTTGCGCGGCCATGGTCGAGCAGGCCGAATTGAGATCGAAGGCGGGCGCATCGATGCCCATCGCGGCGGCAATCGTGCACGCCTCAGCCGGGCAACTCGATTGCGGCGAGCAACTGCCGGCAATCACCAGCCCGATGTCGGACGGCTGCAAGCCGGCGTCGGCCAGCGCCGCATGCGCGGCGCGTGCGCCGGTCTGCGCGTTGCTGTACAGCGACGCCTCGAACGCCTGGCGCGGATCGGCGTTACGGGTGGTCTTGATGTAGTCGAGCGGCAGCACGGTGCGGCGACGCTCGATGCCAACCCGCTCCATGATCCACTGCGGATCGGTGCCGATGTCCAGTGCCTCCAGAAAGGCGTTGTCGATCACCGTTTCCGGATGAAAATGGCCAAGGCCGTGAATGTAAGTCATGGTGAGGTGTCCGCAGGTTCAGAGCGGGGCGATGTGTTCGCCGCCATCGACACGGATCAACGCGCCGTTCACCCACGCCGCCTCGTCCATGCACATCAGCGCGATGAAATCGGCGACGGCTTCGGGGGTGGTGGTGCGGCGGAACGGGTTGCGCCGCTCCGCCACCGCCTGCATCTGCGCGTGACCGGGGATCAGCTTCAGCGCCGGGGTCGGGGTGACGCCGGCCTGGATGATGTTGGAGCGGATGCCGAACGGCGCAAACTCCACCGCGATCGCGCGCGACACCGATTCCAGCGCCACCTTGGCCGCAGCCACCGCGGCATAGCCCTTCCATGCGGTGGTGTTGCCCTCGCTGGTCATGCCCAGCACCCGCGCGTCATCGGCGAACAGGCCGAGCCGATGCAGGTCCTGCACCCAGCCCAGCAGGCTGGTGCCCATGGCGTGGATGGTGCGCGCCATGTCTTCTTCATCCATCAGCGTCTCGCCGTAATGCGGGTCCTGCAGCGTGTGCAGGGCGCCGACGCCGTCCTCCAGCAATTGCTCGATCGCGCTGGCGACGCGCGCTGCCGGCAGTTCCAGCGCGGCGGCGAGTTTCGTCACCGCGTCGTGCGTGCGCGGGTCGGGCGCCAGCGGTGCGATCGGTTTGAGATTGCCGAACGCGATCGAATGCAGCAGCAGCCGCACCTTGCCGGACTCGCCCATGAGCTGCTGCAGGTGCATCAGCGTTTGGGTGCGGCCTTCTGCGGACAGGGCGTCGAGATTGAGCGCGGCAAAACCGACGCCGCTGGCGCGGATCTGCGCAAAGCTTTCATCGATGCGCGCCATCGCGCCGCGACGGTCGCGATGCACCACCAGGATGTTCATGCCGTGCCGCGCCAGTTTCTGGGCAGTGGCGAGGCCAAAGCCGCTGGAGCCGCCGAGGATCAGCGCCCAATGGTGCGGATCGAAGCGGATCATTGCGGCCGCCCCGCGGCGCACGCGCAGGGCCGCGCGGATGGCTGGCGTCGGGTGGGGGCGAATGGAGATGCGGGGCGAGGGGGCATGGCAAATAATCGTGTGGTATGAAAATTGGAGAAGCGAATAACCGCGATGGCTGCCCGGATTTTCAGTGGTGTGGTATTTCGGGCTTTTAGATTAATCGCGCTGGCAACGAGGAATTGGCGATATGAATCACTCGATGAAAATAATCCGGGATCGGAGATGCCAACGACACATCGCGTTGCCGGCAAGCACCGACAAGGGCGTCACGACTGCCAACGCTACGGAACGCCGGGAACGCCGCGAGCCGCGCAACGCCGGCTGAATAATGGCGGCGCTGGGGTCATCGGCGTGCGATCTTGTGGATCGCGTCGGCGCTTGTCAACTGTGCGCCACCGTATTGGGAAAAATGAAGTCGGGTGCTGGTGTCGGCAGCGGCCGATAAAATACGCCGGCGTACGTTTCATCGCCATGAAAACATGCGGGAAAATTGGCGCGTCCACGCTTGTGGGGCGTGAATGCCGATCGCGCGGGCGCGCTGGGCCGCGCAGCGTGTCCGGCAGGGAGCGCCTGATCATGATCAAGGAGGAGATCGCGTCACGCGCCTATGCTGAGCCGCGTTGCCAAGGAACCGCGCCGATGTCCGATCCCGCCCTGTATCCCTGCTTTCTCGGCCCCTACGGCGAGAACGACGAGTTGCTGGAACGACTGGTCGTGGAGTTTCTGCGCGATCACGTGTACTGGCGCCGCAACGTGCATCCCGAGGATCCGCCGGTGATCCCCACCCTGGCGGCGCAGACCCCGGCTTACCAAGCCTTCAGCGCTGCCATGCGGCGCGAGTTGCACGGCTTGTCGGCGGCACTCAAGCGCTCAGTGCCGTTCCACAGCCCGCGCTATCTCGGGCACATGGTTTCCGACCTGTTGCTGCCCGGCCTGCTGGCCCAGATCGTCACGCTGCCGTACAACCCCAACAACGTGGTCGGCGAAGCTTCGCCGGTGACGCTCGACATGGAGATCAGCGCCGGCCTGCAACTGGCGCGCATGCTTGGCTACGCCGCCGACGAACATCGCCCCGATTGCGCGTTCGGGTATCTCACCAGCGGCGGCACCACCGCCAACTACCAGGCGTTGCGGCTGGCGCAGGCGCTGAAGTGGTTCGCGCCGGCGCTGGCGAGCGCGCTGCGCGGGTTAGGCGAGCAATTGCATTGCGCCGCGCTACCGGATGCGCTGACCGCGCTCGATGATTGGACCCTGGCGCATCTGGCGCCGGCCACCGCGATCGATTTGTTGGCGGCATGGCGACAGCGTCTGTCGCAGGCGACGCCGGGCGAGCGCGCGCGGCTGCAGCGCGCGTTCCACGGCGAGCGCCACGAGACCCTGGGCGCTTGCACGTTCTTCGCGCGCCACCCGGAGCTGAGCAACGCCTGCGTGCTGGCGCCGGTGACCGCGCATTACTCCTGGCCCAAGGCGATGAAGCTGCTGGGCCTGGGCAGCGCCAATCTGCTTGCGGTGCCCGAGCGCGGCATGCGGCTGGATGCGGACGCGCTGGAAGAACGCCTGGAAGACTGCCGGCGCGCGCGGCGACCAGTGCTGATGAGCGTGGCGGTACTGGGCACTACGGAATTCGGCACGATCGATCCGCTGCATCGGGTGATCGCTGCACGCGATCGCTGCGTCGGGCGCGGCCTGGGTCACTGGGTGCACGTCGATGCCGCCTGGGGCGGTTATCTGGCGACGCTGTTTCGCGCGCCGGATGGCTCGCTGCTGCCGCGCGCACAGGTGGCCGAAGGCTTTGCACGGTTTCCCGCCAGCGATGTCTACGAAGCGTACGCGGCGCTGTCGCAGGCCGACTCGGTGACCGTCGATCCGCACAAGCTGGGCTACCTGCCATACGGCGCTGGCGCCTTCGTGTGCCGCGATCATCGCGCCATGGACTTGCTGGCGGAGGACGCCGACTACGTGTTCCGCGGTGGCGATGCCGGTTATCGCGAGCGCTTCCGCAACCTCGGGCGCTACATTCTCGAAGGCTCCAAGTCGGGTGCGGCGGCGGCGGCGGTGTACGTCACCCATCGCGTGCTCCCGCTCGATCGCGAGCACTTCGGACGCATCCCGCAGCAGACGGTGCTGGCGGCCGAACGTTTCGTCGACGCCATCGCGCATTTCGCCGAGCGCGTCGCCGATGTGGCGCGGGTGTGCGTACCGTTCGCGCCGGACAGCAATCTGGTGTGCATGGCGATCAATCCCGGCGGCAACCGCTCGATCGCCGCCATGAACGCCTTCGTCGAACGCCTGCACCAGCCCTTGCGGATCGCCCCCGATGCCTCGCCGCAGCCGCGCGCGTTCTATGGTTCGCTGACCACGCTCAAGCCGTCGTCGCTGGGCATCGACGATTACCGCCGCATTCTTGCCGAACTGGCACTGGATGCACCGGAAGCCGACGCGGACGGCCGCCTGCTGATCCTGCGCCACACCTTGATGAATCCGTTCCTGCACGACGAGAACAACGGCGTCGACTATCTGGAGCTGTACCTGGAGCACCTGGAAGGACTGTTGCGCGGCGACATGGCGTAGCGCGACGATGCTCGGCGATTGGCGCCGGCAGAAGGCCAAAAGCCAGTCCGCAAAGGACGCCAAGTACGCAAATGGAAGAGCTTTGCTTCTTGATTTGCGTACTTGGCGCCCTTTGCGGACCAGGCGCTCTTTGTGTCTGCGTGCGCGAGCGACTACGGTGCGTGCTTCAGCGCGGCCGCAACTGCAGGCGGGTAAACACGCGCACTGCGTTGGCGAGGGTTTCCTCGTCGGCCCAGTCGCCGCCGCCGACGTTGAAGTCGAGCCGCCTGAGTGCGCTCTCGCCGACGAGCACGGCGGGGTTGCCGGGCGTCCACGCAAACGTCAGCGTCACCGGGCGGGTAACGCCGCGCAGGGTCAGTTCGCCATCGGCGGCGAAGCGTCCATCGGGCAGCGCACGGAAGTGCGTCGCCTGGTAGTGCGCCTGTGCGGCGCCGGCCACGTCGAAGAAGTCCTCGCCCTTGAGCGTGGTGTCGCGCTCCTCGTTGGCGCTGTCGGCACTGGCGAGATCGATACGCACGTCGAAACGGCTGTCGGCCAGGGCCGCCGGATCGAAGCGGATATCGGCAGTGAACGTGCCGAAGCGGCCTTCGAATCCCTCGCCCTGCGCGGTGCCGGCGAAGCCGAGCGTGGAGTGCGCCGGATCGGGCGCGTAGTCGGCGGCGTAGGTGGCGAGCGGCAGCAACAGTGCCAGCAGGACGAATCGGCGCATGGTCATTCCTCGGAGTGGGGTTGGCGCGAGCGCCACAGCATACGGGCGAGTACTTTGTCGCGATCGACGAAGTGGTGCTTCAGCGCCGCCGCCACATGCGCCAGCACCAGAGCCGCGAGCATCCAGAACAACCATTCGTGCGCTTCGCGAAACACGGCTTTGAGCGCGGGGTCGGCCGGCAGCAGCCGCGGCAGGTTGAACCAGCCGAACCAGCGCAGCGCGAAGTTGGCGGCCGAGTTGAAGGCCCAGCCGCTGAGCGGGACCGCCAGCATCAGCACGTACAACGCCGCGTGCGTGGCCTGGGCCGCGCGGCGCTGCCAGCGCGAACCGGGCGCTTGCGGCGTCGCGCCGGCGCGCCAGCGCCACCACAGTCGCAGCACCACCAATGCCAGCACGGTGATGCCCAGTGACTTGTGCAGCGCATAGGTCTTGAGCTTGTCGATGCCGTTGGGCAGTTCGGTCATGCTCAGGCCCAGGTACGCCATCGCGATCAGCAATGCCGCGATCAGCCAGTGCAGGGCGCGGCTGACCGGGCCCCAATGGGTGGAGGAATTGCCAAGGTTCATCGCGTAACGGGCGCCTGCGGTGTGGCGGGGTCGGCTTCCACGCTGGTGCGCGTGGCTTCCAGTTCGATGCGCACCGGCACGTCGTTGCCGATCACGTTGGGGTAGGCGCCCATGTGGAAGTCGCGCCGGTCCAGCGTGGTGATGGCGGAAAAGCCGACGGTATGACGCAAGCTCATCGGGTGTCGGCGCGCCGAGTTGAGCGTGGTCTCCAGCACCACCTCGTGTTGCACACCCTTGAGATCCAGCGAGCCATGCACACGCAGATGCTTGGCATCGAGCACTTCCACCGAGGTACTGACGAAGTGGATTTGCGGGTGGCGCTTGCTCGCAAAGAACAGGCCGCCAGCGAGTTTCCTGTTCCAGTCGGCATCGCCGAAATCCATGCGTTGCAGCGGCAATATCACGTCCACTCGCGCGTTCGCGGGGTTGTCCGGATCGAAGCGCAGCGTACCGCTGGCGCCGGAGAAGGTGCCGATGGCGTGCGAAAACCCCGCGTGGTCGACGAACACCGCCACCCGCGTATGCACCGGGTCGATCGCATACTCCGCTTCCGCGGCGGCGGCGGCGTGCATCATCGATAGCGCGATCAGTACAAACCGTATGCGCATGGCGGCGGTTCCGTCGGGGGCGTGGCCGCATTGTAGGACGCATACGCGCGATGCGAATGCTTGCCGCCGCAACGCTGCGTTGCCACCATGGCAGCGGGGCGGCCTCGACGACGAGCGGCCGAAGGACGGGGGAAGGCGATGGCGAGCCGATGGGTGGTGCGATGGCTGGTGGCAGGGATGCTCGGCGCGTTGCCCGCCGCCGCCATGCCGGTGCCCGAGATTCCGATGCTGCGCCAGTATTCGGTGGCGCAGGGTGTGCCGGCGGCCAACGTCACCGCATTGGCGCAGGATCGCGAAGGCTATCTCTGGCTTGCTACCGCCGACGGGCTGGCGCGTTTCGATGGCGTGAGCTTCTCCACGTTCCAGCACGTTCCCGGCGATCCGCAAGCGCTGACGGGAAACAACGTCCAGGCGTTGTACATCGATCGTGCCGATCGGATATTCGTGGGCGTGGAGGGCGGTGGCTTGAGCATGCTCGATGCCACCCGTTCGGGTTTCGTGCACTGGCGCAGCGAGACCCATCCGCTGATCTTGAGCAACGACGTCTTCGCGATCACCGGCACCGGTGACGGCGCGATCTGGTTCGGCACCTATGCGGGCGGTCTGTACCGGTTGGCGGACGACGGCACGCTCTCGCGCTTCGTGAACGATCCGGCGCAACCCGACAGCTTGCCGGGCGACACCGTGATGTCGCTGGAAGTGGACCGGCACGGGGACCTGTGGGTAGGCACCGACGCCGGCCTGGCACGATGGAAGGGCGATGGCTTCGAGCGCTTCGACACACCCATGCCGGACCGCAGCATGGTGCTCAGCGTCAGTGCCGATGCCGACGGCGGGCTCTGGATCGGCACCTTCAAGGGCCTGTATCGGCGCGAGCCGGACGGTCGGATTCACCCCGAATCGCTGGGCGTGGGAACGGGCATCACGATGGTGTCCAAGGTGCGAACCGACAGCCAGGGGGAGCTGTGGTTTGCCACAACGAAAGGCCCGATGCGCATGCCTGCGGGCAGATCGCAGGCGATCGCGGTGGATACCGACTACGTCACGCGCATCCCCACGCTGACGATCAATGATGTGCTGATCGATCACGAAGGCGGCGTGTGGTTTGCCAGCCGCGCCGGCCTGCAGCATCTGCCGCCTGGCTGGCGGCGTTTCGCCAGCCCCAATCCGCAACCCGAGAACAGTTCGTTCGGATACGGAAAGCTGATGCGCGGCGTGTCCATGGCTTCCGATGGCTCGCTGTGGGTCACCGCCAGCCGGCAGGGCCTGTACCGCGTCGATGCCGACACCGGCGCTCTCAGCCCGGTGCCGTGGGCTCCAGCGGCTCGGGTGCCCAACTTGCTCGGCGTGCTGGAAGACCGCAACGGCACGTTATGGATCGGCGAATCCCAAGCATTGACCCAGCGCGAATACCCCTCAGGCCGTTGGCGCCGCTGGCACGCCACCGATGCCGTCGATGCGCCGCTTGCCGGCGAAGTCGACCAGTTTGTGGAACTGTCCGACGGCACCGTGTGGTTGCTCATTCTCGGCAGTGGCCTGCAGGCGCGCGACAGCGCCGGCCATGTGCTGGTCAATGTGGCGGTCGGGGATGGCAAGGGGTTGGAGATCGGCGATACCGAACAGATTGCGGCGGGTGCCGACGGGGCGCTGTGGGTGGCTGGCGGGCAAGGGCTGCTGACCTGGAACGGCGGCACGCAGCGGCTCGATCCGATTCCCGGCGCGCCCGCCGAGCGCGTCTACGGTTTCACCCGGAGCCCCGACGGCTCGGTGTGGCTGGCGTTGCTTGGGGCATTGCAGCGCTATCGCTGGGACGGCGTGCGCCTGCACCTGCAACAGCGCGTGGATGACCGCGACGGTTTCCCCGCGGTGGCGCCGGGAGGCGTGCTGGTGGGGCGCGCCGGCGAAGTGTGGGCCACCACGACCCGCGGCCTGGTGCGTTACTCGCCGAGCAACAACCGCCTGCGCCTGTACGGTTTGCGTGCCGGCCTGCCCAGCCAGGCTTTCTACGACCGGCCGCCGCTGCTTTCTCCCCACGGCAGCGCCGTGGCAGCGACCCTGGGTGGCCTGCTGCTGTTCAATCCGGAGCCCGAGCCGACGCTGGACCGCGCGCTTTCGCGGGCGCAATTGCGCATCGAGCGGGTGCAGGTGCGGCGCGACGAAGGCGGGTTCGTCCTGCCCAGCGACGCCGATCTCGCGCTGGAAGCGCAGGACCGCGATCTCACCGTGGTGGCGCGCCTGTTGTCGTATGCCGACACTTCGGCGCACCGCTATCGCTTTCGCCTCGATGGCTACGATGCCGATTGGGTGTCGGTTGGCGCCAGCGGTGAGCGTGTGTTTCCGCGCTTGCCGCCCGGTCGCTACCGGTTGCAAGTGCAGGCGGCGGATGCCTATGGCGAATGGTCGCCGATCCAGACGCGCGCCGTCGCCGTGGCATCGCCGTGGTGGGACAGCACGCCCGCGCGAGCCGCCTATGCGGCGGCCATGCTGTTGCTGGTGGCGATCGCGGCGTTGGCCTATCGCGCCCGCCTGCGCCGCCGTCATGCGCTGGAACTCGCAGCGCAACGCCAGCGCCTGGCAGAGCACGCCTCGCTCGCCAAGACCCGCTTTCTCGCCACCATGGGCCATGAGGTGCGCACCCCGATGACCGGCGTGCTCGGTATGACCGAGCTGTTGCTCGATACCGAACTGGCGCCGCGCCAGCGCAGCTATGCCGAATCGATCCGCCAAGCCGGGCAGCATCTGTTGCGGCTGGTCGACGACGCACTCGACCTGGCGCGGATCGAAGCCGACAAGCTCACCTTGCTGACGGCGCCGTTCGACACCCAGGAGCTGTTGGCCCAGGTGCGCGACCTGCTGCAGCCATTGGCACAGCGCAAGGGGCTCGCGTTCCATTTCGAGATTGCTGCCGGCCTGCCGCCGTGGCTGGCTGGCGACGCCGACCGCATCCGGCAGATTCTGCTCAACCTCGCCAACAACGCTATCAAGTTCACCGAGCGCGGCGAGGTCGGCATCGCGGTGGCATGGCACGACGGCGTGCTCAGCGTCAGCGTGAGCGATACCGGCCCCGGCCTCAACGCCGACCAGCAGCAGCGCATCTTCGCGCGCTTCGAACAGGCCGAGGGCGCCCGTACCGCGGCGCGCTATGGCGGCAGCGGGTTGGGTCTGGCGATCTGTCAGGAACTGGCGGCCGCAATGGGCGGCAGCATCGGTGTGCGCAGCACGCCTGGCTACGGCGCCCGCTTCGACGTGCAGTTACCGCTGGCGCAAGCCGAAGCACCCGCCGCGACCGACGCGGCACCGATTCCGGCGCCCACGCGCGCACTACACCTGCTGCTGGTGGAAGACGACGCCACCGTGGCGCAGGTACTGGCCGGCCTGTTGCAGCGTGACGGTCATCGCGTCGTGCACGCCAGCCACGGCCTTGCCGCCATGGCCGAGTTGCCGGGCGCGCCCTTCGATGCCGCGTTGATCGATCTCGACCTGCCAGGCGTCGATGGCTGCGCCCTCGCGCGCCTGATTCGCGAACACGGATATACCCTGCCGCTGATCGCCATCACCGCCCGCGCCGACGCCGACGCCGAGCCCGAAGCCCACGCCGCCGGCATGGTGGCGTTTTTGCGCAAGCCCATTACGCCGAGAGTGTTGGCGGAAGCGTTGGAGGCGGGTGTTTGCGGGAGCGGGCTGGTGCGCGACGGTGTTTTGTCGACGCCATGCGAATCACCTGGATCGTGAGGTATGGGGAAACTTCAGGGTCTCGGGGGGGGGGGTAGGAATTTTCCTACCCCTTGTAAGAAAACTCCTACACGCCGACGCGGCGTTTTCCTATAGACAGGGCCGGCAGCGGCCGGCTAAGGTGCACGTCGCTGAAACCACAGTGTGAAGCGCATCACTTTTTGTGCTCGTTTACGCGCACGTCAAACCGCGATTAACGCAATCAGGAGAGGGTGGTATGGAAGCTGGCGCGGTTTGGCGTGTGCACCGACGTGTGCGTGGCGTGGGATTGGCGGCGGTGCTGGTGTCGCTCTTTGGGCTGCTGGCGAGCGCGCCGGGCTGGGCGCAGGCGGGTCCGGATGCGCCGCCCGGCACCGACACCGGCACGCAGCCGACCGCGACGGTGATCTGTCCGTTGGGCACCGATCCGGCGCCGGGAGGCCCGGGTCAGGGCACGCCGGGCGGTCCGACCGGGCCGGATACGCCGGGGCAAGGCACGCCGGGTGAGCCGGGCGGTCCGGGCCAGGGCACGCCGGGCGGCCCGAACGGGCCGGACACGCCAGGACAAGGCACGCCCGGTGGCACGACCGGCAGCGATCCGCAGCCGACGGTGGCATGTCCGCCGGAGACGTTCGGCAGCATTTCGGCGACGCCGACGGTGTGCAACATCGATCCGGTGAGCGGGAGCTGCAGTGCGACGATCACCTGGGGCGCGTCGGGCACCACGGTGGCGCAGGTGTGGCGGCATAACCTGGTGACGGGCAGCAACACGTTGTTCGCGAGCGCGGGATCGGGCCAGGGCTCGCAGGTGGCGAGCGGGATCGACACGCAGACGGTGCGGTTCGAGTTGCTGCTGGACGGGGTGTTCGAGGCGTCGGTGGACGTGGTGGGCAACCTGGGTCCGAGCGTGGCCCTGAGCGCGCCGCTGGGCGGGGCGGTGGTGACCGCCAACGCGGGGGCCACGCTGACGGCGAGCGCGAGCGATGCGGACGGGGTGAGCCAGGTCGCGTTTTTCGACGGGGCGACATTACTGGGCACCGATACCACCGCGCCCTACAGTCTGAGTTGGGTGCCGACGGTGCTGGGCAGCCACACGCTGAGCGCCCAGGCGACCGACGCACGGGGTGCGGTGACGAGCACGGCCGGGGTGGCGGTGACGGTGGTGCGGGTGAAGCTGACCGCGAGCAACAAGACGGTGGGCTCGACGGTGGCGTTCGGGAACACGGCCTCGGCGACGTTCCGGCTGGCGACGGCGGGCAAAATCCGGTTTCAGACCAGTGCGGGCGGCACGTACGATGAGCAGTCGCCGTTCGACGAGTGGCTGGAGCCGGAGAGCGCGACCAGCGGTGCGCAGTTCGAGGTGCAGGCGGTGCCGGTGAGTGGCGCGGTGAGCGCGGGCACGGTGAATCAGTGGTGGAGCCTGGGCAACGCGACCCCGCGCGACTGGACGTTGACGCGCACGGCGGCGGGGACGTCGCAGGCAGTGATCAACGTGCAGTTGCGTCAGGCCGGGACGAGCACGGTATTGGCCTCGACCAACGTCACGTTGAATGCGACGGTGACGGCGCCGCCGAACGGGGCGCCGGTGGCGAATCTGACAGCGCCGACGAATGGCAGCGTGTTCACCGCGCCGGCGACGCTCACGCTGACGGCCACGGCAAGCGACGCCGACGGCACGATCAGCCAAGTGGCGTTTTACAAGGGGACCGAGACCACGCCGTTCGCCACCGACACCACGCCCGACAGCAACGGCAACTACAGTGCCGTGTTGGGTCCGCTGGCGGCGGGCAGCTACACCCTCAAAGCCACGGCAACCGACAATGCGGGTGGGACCGGCAGCAGCACGGTCACGGTGATCGTGAACGCACCGCCCAGCGTGACGATGCCGACGCCCCCGATCCAGAACGCGCCGTGCACGTGGGCGTTGTCGGCGACGGCCAGCGATAGCGACGGCACGATCGGGCAGGTGCAGTTCTTCAACGGCGCGGTGGCGCTGCCGGGCACCACCGGCAACCCGAATCCCGACACCAGCGCGCCTTACGGTTACACCTGGAGCGCGGTGCCGGCGGGGACGTACACGCTCACCGCCAAGGCCACCGACAACCGTGGTGCGATCACGACATCGAGCGCGGTCACCGCGGTGTGCAACGCGCTGCCGACGGTCGACATCACCGCGCCCGTTGCCGGCTCTACCCAGCCGACGTCCTTCGATCTGACCGCTACCGCCACCGACAGCGACGGCAGCATCGCCAGCGTGCAGTTTTTCGAAGGGGCGGTCGCGATCCACACACCGCCCCTCACCACCGCACCGTACACCTTCCGGTGGAACAACGTGGCGCTGGGCAGCCACACCGTGACCGCCCAGGCGATCGACAACCGCGGTGCGATCAAGACATCCAATTCGGTGACGTTCACGGTGGCGGACGTGCCGCCGACGGCGACGCTGACCGCGCCGGCGAATGGCGCCAGCTACATCCGTCCGGATGGCCCCATCGTGAGCGCAACCGCCAGCACCAGCGCCGGCACGATCACGAAGGTGGAGTTCCTCGATAACGGAGCGGTGATCGGCAGCGACACCACGCCGAACGCCTCGGGGCAGTACACGTTCCCGTCCGACACCACGGCCTGGAACACCACCAACGTGACGGCCGGCAGCCACACCCTGACCGCGCGCGCCACCAACTCGCTGGGCACCGTTGGACCGTTGTCGACTCCGGTGACGATCACCCTGCTCAATCCCAATCCGGCGGCGATGTTGACGTCGCCGAGCAACGGCGCGAGTTTCGCCGAAAAGGCACCGATCCCGCTCGCCGCCACCGCCAGCATCGCCCTGGGCAGCATCTCCCAGGTCGAGTTCTTCGACGGCGCCGTCCGGATTGGCCTGCCCGATACCAGCGCCCCGTATGCGATCACGGACTGGACGACCGCCACCATTGGTACCCACGTCCTGACCGCCAAGGCCACCAGCTCGCTGAGTACCTCCAAGGTCTCGACCACGGTGACGATCACCGTGACCAACCCGCCGCCGACCATCACGCTGACCGCGCCGAGCGCCGGAGCGAACTTCGCCGCGCCGGCGACGATCACCCTGAGCGCCACCGCCAGCGACGCCAACGGCACGATCAGCAAGGTCGAGTTCTTCAAGGACGACGGCGCCACCTTGTTGGGTACGGCGGCGGAAACGGCACCGCCGTACACCTACGAATGGCGCGACGTGCCGGTGGGCAACTACACGATCACCGCCAAGGCCACCGACAACCTCAATGCCAGCACCAGCACGCCGGCGATTGCGATTTCGGTGACCGAACCGGTGATGTGCTTCGTATTGCCGGCAAAGCCCGGGAGCGTGCCATGAGCGGCGCACGCGGCGAAGCAATGGAGTCGCGCTGTGCACGTCATGCGCGGCGAGCGGTTGTGAGCGAACACGGAACGGAAAGGAAAGGGAATCCCATGAAGGCTATCCATTGGATACTGGCACTGGTGCTGTGCGCGATCAGCGTGTCTGCTGCAGCGCAGGACGATGCCTTGCCGTGGGAGGAGTACGGCAAGCTGATCGACGCCAGGAAGTCGGTTGCGACACTGGGCCCGGCCTTGTTCGGCGACCAAGCCAGTTTGGAGAACGGGGCGCTGTCGTTCTCGCAAACCGACGTCAGCTTGCCCGGCAACAGCGCGTTGCCGGTGGCGTTCACCCGCGCCTACACCGTAAGCAACAGGGTGGGCAGGCTCAACGTCTTGCCGCTGGCCGATTGGGATATCGACCTTCCCAACATCAGTGGTGTGTTTGCCACCGCTTGGC
>JANRIF010000019.1:0-8883 GCA_033765245.1 Lysobacteraceae bacterium | reverse complement strand
CGTTCAGTCATCCCGCGCGCTGACGCCGGGCAGGCTCAGCACGTAGTCGGCGCCCATCAACCGCGAGGGCGTGGCGAAGCCAGGTTGCGCCGCGGCGCCGCTCGACAGGCGTTCGACGATGCCAAGCGCGGCGCTGACGGTCAACTCATAGCCATTGGGCGTACGCAATTGCCGTTTCAGCTCGCGGCCGCTGGCATCGCGCACTTCGCCCCACACCGTGCAGCCGGTTTTCTCGCGGGTGCCGGATGAGGGGCCACGTACCTTTTTCGCCACCTGCGCCTTCAAGAAAGCCTGCACCGGGCGCAACCCCAGCAGCGGTTGCAGCTTGCGCAGGCGTTGTGCACGGCGGATGGTGGTCGGCGGCACCGCCATGTAGACCTCGATGTCGGGGATGCCGGTGGAGATGTAGGCGGTGAAGACGTCGCCCCACGGAATGGTCATGGCGCTACGCGCTTCGCCATCGCGCACGAAGCTGCGCGACTTCCAGGCCAGCGGAACGTTCTTGAGCACACCGCCCTCACGGATGCGCCCACCCTTGCCGAGGCCCTCGATGCTGGTCCTGGCAGTACCGGGACTGGGCCCACCGCCGGCATCGAACGCCAGCACCAGCGAGCGCGCATCGGGCATGCGCGCCTTGAGTTGCGCGGCCAGGCAATCGGTGGGAACCACGTCGAAGCCGGCGCCGGGCAGCACCACGATGCCGGCGGCGCGCGCACGCGCATCCTGGGCATGGCAGTGCGCGAACACGTCAATCTCGCCGGTGATGTCGAGATAGTGCGCGCCCACCGCCAGGCAGCCTTCGAGCATCGGCGCGCAGGTGGCCGAGAACGGGCCGGCGCAATGCAGCACCAGGCCGATTCCGTCGAGCGCGGCGCGCAGCGAGTCCGGGTGATCGAGCGGGAAGGCGCGCGTGGCCAGCCCATGCGGCGCCGCCAAGGCCGCCAGCTCGGCGGTGTTGCGGCCCGCCAGCACCGGGCGCATGCCGCGCCGCACCGCTTCTGCCACCATCATGCGCCCGGTATAACCGTTGGCGCCGTAGATCATCCATTGCATGTCAGCTTCCTGCGCGTGTGGTCATTCCGGTGGACGGGTGGCTTGCAGCAGCTTGCGAAAGTACAGCTTGGGAAACCAGCGCTTGAGCCGCCAGCGCATCGGCTCGCGCCGCGTCGGCAGGATCAGGAACTCGCGGCGCTCGGCGGCGGCGAATACCTTGTCGGCGACGCCTTCGAGCGTGTCGAGCGACTGCGTCATCATCTTGTCGGCGAATTTCTTGAGCTTCTGGCTGCCCTGCCAGCTCTCCAGCAGGTTGGTCTTGAAGAACGCCGGGCAGACCACGCTCACCGCCACGCCGCGATCGTGCAGCTCGGCGCGCAGTTGCTCGGACAGTGCCACCACCGCCGCCTTGCTGACGCCGTAGGTCATGATGTTGGGGGCACCGGCAAGGCCGGCAAACGACGCGGTGTTGATCACCTGACCGCGCCCGGATGCCGCCATCGCCGGCACGAAGGCGATGCAGCCGCGCACCACGCCCAACAGGTTCACGTCCAGAACATGCCGCCATTCGTCCATGTCCGAACCGATCATCGGCCCGCCGCTGGCGATGCCGGCGTTGTTGATCAGCACGTCGATCGGTCCCGGCCAGCGCTCGGCCACCGCCGCCACCATGGCTTCGTAGCTGCCTTCGTCCGCCACGTCCACCGCCAGCGCGAAGTGCTCGCCGCCCGGCAGGCTGGAGGCCGCTTCGGCGGCACGGCCCGGATGGATGTCGGCGCAGGCCACGGCGCAGCCGGCGCGGGCGTAGCGCTCGGCAAGGGCGCGGCCGAGGCCGCTGCCGGCACCGGTGATGAGGACGCGACGTTGCGACATGGGGCAATTCCAAGTGCTGTGCTAGGCTCCCGAGCATAGCAAGCGGCCCACCCCGTTCCGCAATATCCGAGTACGAAAACGTGACCGATCCCTTGTTCGACCTCTCCGGAAAGACTGCCTTCGTCAGCGGCGCTTCGCGCGGCATCGGCGAAGCCATCGCGCATCTGCTGGCCGCGCACGGCGCGCATGTGATCTGTACCTCGCGCAAGGTCGAAGCCTGCCAACAGGTCGCCGATGCGATCGTCGCCGCTGGCGGCACCGCGCAGGCGCATGCGCTGCACATCGGCGACCCGGTCGCCATCGAAGCGCTGTTCGCGCAGCTCGAAGGCGCTGGCCGCAGCCCCGACATCCTGGTCAACAACGCCGCCGCCAACCCGTATTTCGGGCCGATGATCGACATGGACCTGGCCACCTACGAAAAGACCGTGGAAGTGAATCTGCGCGGCTATTTCTGGACCTGCGTGCAGGCAGCGCGGCGGATGAAAACCAAGGGCGGCGGCAGCATCGTCAACATCGCCTCGGTGAACGCGCGGCGGGCGGCGCCGATGCAGGGCATCTACTCGATGACCAAGGCCGGCATCGTCAACATGACCGAAGGTTTCGCCAAGGAACTGGCCGGCCATGGCATTCGCGTCAACGCGGTGCTGCCGGGCCTGACCGACACCAAGTTCGCCTCGGCACTGACCGGCAACCCCAAGATCATGGACATGATGCTGCGCCTGATCCCGCTGGCGCGCGCCGCGCAGCCGGGCGAGATCGCGCCAGCGGTGCTGTTCCTGGCCTCGCCGGCGGCAAGCTACGTCACCGGCACCAGCCTCACGGTGGATGGCGGCTATCTGGCCTGATGCTCTTGCAGTTGGGCTGAGGGATCTGAGCAATCCAGCCGGCCATGTGGGCCAGTGGTTTGCGAACGACCGCAGGTCCGCAAAGGACGCAAAGTGGCAAAGGACGCGAATGACGTCCGTTGTTGCGTTGGGCCCGGTTGTTGCGGCGCACCCGACTGCGCGCTTCGTGGCTGGCGTGGCTCGATTCCATCCTGACAGCGGTTCCTTTGCGACATTTGCGTTATTTGCGGACCCCACGGGTTTGTGCGCGATCCAACCGCGCGCACGGGCAAAGCGGTAGGAAAAATCAGCGGATGAGTGGCGCTGTTTCTTGAGCGCCGGGGGCTGCGCGCCAACAGGGCGCCGGGCGAATGTTACCCTTGCCGTCCCAACCCGCACGGAGCGCCCGCCATGATCGACCTGCACTACTGGCCCACCCCCAACGGCCACAAGATCACGTTGTTTCTGGAGGAAACCGGCCTGCCGTATCGGATCGTGCCGGTGAACATCGGTGCGGGCGATCAGTTCAAGCCCGAGTTTCTCGCGATCGCGCCGAACAACCGGATGCCCGCGATCGTCGATCACACCCCCGCCGACGGCGGCGAGCCGATCAGCGTGTTCGAATCGGGCGCGATCCTGGTGTATCTGGCCGAGAAGGTTGGGCGCTTCCTGCCGACCGCCGCGCGCGAGCGCAAGACGGTGCTGGAATGGCTGTTCTGGCAGATGGGTGGGTTCGGGCCGATGCTGGGCCAGAACCACCACTTCACCCGCTACGCACCAGAACAGGTTCCGTATGCGATCGAGCGCTACCAGCGCGAGACCGATCGTCTGTACGGCGTGCTCGACAAGCGCCTGGCCGACCACGCTTTCGTCGCTGGCGGCGAGTACAGCATTGCCGACATGGCCTGCTATCCATGGGCCGCCGCGCATGCCTGGCATCACGTGGCGCTGGAGCGTTTCCCCAACGTGCAGCGTTGGCACGATGCGATCAAGGCGCGCCCCGCCACCGTGCGTGCCTACGCGATCGAACAGAACTTCCCGCGCCTGACCGACTTGAGCGAAGAAGCCCGCCGCAACCTGTTCGGCCAGGGCGCCGCGCAAAAGTCCTGACCCGCCATGAAAACTCCGATCCTGCTGTTCGTACTGAGTGCCATGTCCGTCATCGCCCCGGCCCACGCCGAAAAACTCACGCTCGAAGCGCTCACCGGCGATGCGCCGCTGTCTGGCCCAACCCTGGTCAAGCCGAAGGTCGCGCCCGACGGTACGCGCGTCACCTTTCTGCGCGGACGCGACGACGACCGCAACCGGCTCGACCTGTGGGAATACGATCTCGCCAGCGGCGAGACCCGGATGCTGGTGGATTCGACCGAACTGCTGCATGGCGAGGAAGTGCTGTCGGACGCCGAGAAGGCACGCCGCGAACGCCAGCGCATCGCCGCGCTGAGCGGCATCGTCGATTATCAATTTTCCCCCGACGGCCGCGCCCTGTTGTTCCCGCTGGCCGGCGAGCTGTATCTGTATGCGCTGGATGCGCCCGTCGCCGCCGAAACCGCCGAGGCAACGCCCGAGGCCACGCCCGCGCCGGTTGCGCGGTTGCGCCAACTCACCCATGGCGAAGGCTTTGCCACCGATCCCAAGGTGTCGCCCAAGGGCGGCTACGTGAGTTTCGTGCGCGAGCGCAACCTGTGGGTGATCGATCTGGCCGACGGCAAGGCGCGCCAGCTCACCCGCGACGGCTCGGACGTGATCGGAAACGGCGTCGCCGAGTTCGTGGCGGACGAGGAAATGGATCGCCACACCGGCTACTGGTGGGCGCCGGACGACTCCGCGATCGCCTTCGCGCGCATCGACGAAACCCCGGTGCCGGTGCAGCGACGCTTCGAGATATATCCCGACCGCACCGAGGTGGTGGAGCAGCGTTACCCGGCGGCGGGCGATGCCAACGTGCGCATCCAGCTTGGCGTGATCGCGCCGACCGGCGGCAAGCCGCGCTGGATCGATCTGGGCGACAACCCGGACATCTATCTGGCGCGGGTGGACTGGCGCAACGGCAACGAGTTGAGCTTCCAGCGGCAGAGCCGCGATCAGCACCGGCTCGAACTGGTCCTGGCCGATCTGAAAGCCGGTACCCAGCGCATCGTGCTGCACGAAGACAGCAGCAGTTGGGTGAGCCTGCACAACAACCTGCGCTTCCTGTCCAAGACCAACGCATTGCTGTGGACGTCCGAGCGCAGCGGGTTTGCGCACCTGTACCGGGTGGAGCTGGATAGTGGCGCGGCTACCGCCCTGACCTCCGGCGAGTGGATGGTGGAGGATGTGCTGGCGGTGGATGAGGATGCCGGCACCGTGTGGTTCAGCGGCACCCTCGACTCATCGCTGGAGAGGCACGTGTACGCGCTACCGCTGGGCGGCGGCAAGCCGCAGCGGCTCAGCGCCGAGGAAGGCTGGCACGATGTTACCTTCGCCGACAACGCCAGTGTCTACGTCGACCTGTGGTCGAACCCGCAGACGCCACCGCAGACGCAACTGTTCCGCGCCGACGGCAGCCTGGTGGCAACGCTGCAGGAAAACCGCATCGGCGAGGGCCATCCCTACCAGCGTTATCGCGACGCGCATCTGCCGATCGAATACGGCGCGATCGGCGCCGCCGACGGCCAGATCCTGCACTACAGCCTGATCAAGCCGGCCGACTTCAATCCCGGCAAGAAATATCCGGTGGTGGTGTACGTCTACGGCGGCCCCGCCACGCAGACCGTGCGCCGCACTTGGGCGCCCGATTTCAACCAGTATCTGGCGCAGCACGGCTACCTGGTGTTCTCGATCGACAATCGCGGCACCCCGCGCCGCGGCGTGCGCTTCGGCAGCGCGCTGTACCGGCACCAGGGCAACGTCGAGGTGGAGGATCAACTGCGCGGACTGCAGATGCTGCGCGGGTTGCCTTATGTCGACGCGAAGCGGGTCGGCGTGTACGGCTGGTCCAACGGCGGCTACATGACACTGATGCTGCTGGCGAAGGCGTCGCACGCCTACGCCTGTGGCGTGGCCGGCGCGCCGGTGACCGACTGGGGCCTGTACGATACCCACTACACCGAGCGCTACATGGGCCTGCCGGCCGATAACGTCGACGGCTACCGTGATGCCACGGTGCTCGCGCATGCCGACGGCCTCGCCGCCAAGCTGCTGCTGTTGCACGGCATGGCCGACGACAACGTGTTGTTCACCCACTCCACCCGCCTGATGAGCGCGTTGCAGCAGCGTGGCGTGGCATTCGAGCTGATGACCTATCCCGGCGCCAAGCACGGCCTGCGCGGCAAGGACAACCTGCACCGGCTCAAGCTCACCGAAGATTTCCTCGCGCGCTGCCTGAAACCGTAGGTCGATCGGGCCTGGGAGGCTGGGCCGCCATGTGCCCGCCTCACCACGCGATCAACAATGCCAGCAGCCCCAGCAGCGCGAGGTACTTGAGCGCGTAATACACGCGCGGATGATGTTCCTTGAGCGCCTTGTTCTTCAGCCGCCAGCGGTAGAAAACACCGAAGGCCCGGCCCAGTGCGCCGGTCGGATCGCCCTCGCGGTTGGGCGCGCGGCCGCCTGCCAGCAGCGAGCGCGCCACCCAGCGATTCAGCGTTGTCGCCCAGCGCCACCGCATCGGCCGCTCGACGTCGCAAAACAGGATCACGCGATCGTGTTCGCTGCGATTGAAGGCGCGGTGCACGAAGGTCTCGTCGAACAGCACGTCGTCGCCATCGCGCCAGACGTAGGCCTCGTCGTCGACCTCGATGAAGCACGCCTCGTCGTTGGGCGTGGCCAGGCCCAGGTGATAGCGCACCGAGCCGGCGTAAGGGTCGCGATGCGGACGCAACTGACCACCCGGCGGCAACTGCGCAAACATCGCCGCCTTGATCGACGGAATGCCCTGCAACAGCGCCAGCGTGCGCGGACAGGCCGACTGCGCCGAGGGATGTGGCGCATCGTCATACCACTTCAGGTAGAAGCGCTTCCAACCCCAGCGGAAGAACGAATTGAAGCCGACGTCGTTGTAGCCAGTGGCGGCGCGGATATCGCCGGCCGCGCGCAGCGCCAGCGCCTCATCGCGGATGGTTTGCCAGTTGTCGCGCAGCACGTCGAGTTCGGGGAAAAGCTGGCGCGGCAGATACGGCCGCACCGGCAGCGGCGAGGCCGCGCACAGCAGCACGTTCAGCGGAGCCAGCACGGTGGAGTGGTCGGTGAGCTGGCGCAGCGGCCGCAATCGCACCTTGCCGCGCAGGTGGATGTATCCGGCGCACGCCAACCACAACGAAACCAGCCACCACTTCATAGTTCGACCAGCACCGGGGTGTGATCGCTGGGACGTTCCCAGGCGCGCGGCTCGCGGTCGATCTCGGCATGGCGGCAGCGTGCTTTGAGCGCCTCGGACAACAGCACCAGATCGATGCGCAAGCCGAGATTGCGGCGGAAACCCGCGGCGCGGTAGTCCCACCAACTGAATTGGCCGGCCTCGTCATGATGCAGGCGGAAACTGTCGTGCAGGCCCAGATCGAGCAGCCGACGCAGCGCCGCGCGCTCGGGCTCCGAACACAGGATCTGATCGCGCCATGCGGTCGGGTCGTACACGTCGCGATCATCCGGCGCGATGTTGAAATCGCCCAACACCACCAGTTGCGGATGACGTTGGATTTCCTGCGACAGCCAATCGCGTACCGCGGCCAGCCATGCCAGCTTGTAGTCGTACTTCTCGTCGCCCACCGCCTTGCCGTTGACCACGTACAGATCGACCACGCGCACCCCATCGATGGTGGCCGCGATCACGCGCTTCTGCTCATCCGCGAAGCCCGGAATGCCGACCTGCACCTCGCTGGCCGGCGAGCGGCTGAGGATCGCCACCCCGTTGTAGGTCTTCTGTCCCGCGAACACACTGCGATAGCCCAGCTCCGCCAGCTCCGAATCCGGAAACTTGTGGTCCTCCAGCTTGGTTTCCTGCAACGCCACCACATCCGGCGAGCGCAAGCGCAACCACTCGCACAACTGCGGCAGCCGGACATTGAGCGAGTTGACGTTCCAACTGGCGATTTTCATGGGGGGTAGTTTAGCGGGACTGGGGACTGGGGCGATCGTAAGGCCCCAGGGGTCCGCAAAGGACGCAAGGAGCGCAAAGGACGCAAAGGACTTTTTGCGTCATTGGCGTTCTTTGCGGACCCGGTGTTGTTCTTCCGCAACCAGGCAGCCAGTCTGACCCCCAAAGCCCGACAGGCTCCTAGTCCCCAGTCCTGGCTTCATCGAGCCCGCAAGTCATCCGCCGCCGTAACCACCGATCACGCGCTGCGGCCGCTGATCACAAAGCCGCACCCGTCCGTTCCATTGCTGCCACGCCATGCCCACCACCGGACCCGCCAATCATCCAGGGAATCTGCCACCATGCGATGCTCCGAACTTAAGCCAGCCCGTCGCAATGCTCTGTGCGTCTTGGCGAGCCGCCCCAGAACAGGCGGCTCGCCAAGACGCGCGCGAAAATGCGGCGGGCAGACTCAAGTTCGCAGCACTGGGCGTTGAGGCTGCCGGGTACGTTCAGCGCGCCTCGCACGTCGCTTTCAGATCGTCACTGAATGCAGCCATCACGACGAACATCTGAACGATCCACAAGCCACCGCTGCTCCAGGCGAATGCAAACAAGATGACCGCCATTATTCGAATGGCTCGCAGGTGCCGAAGCCGCAGGCTTGCGAGCATCAACGCCTCCAGCACGACGGGTGCGGCAACGGTGCCGACCATGACCGAACCGACGTCGGCGTCGAAAGTGTCGGCGTTCACCAGAACGTGTGCTGCTGCGGTAAGGAATCGTTCCGTCCAGAGCGGGACGTTCTGAAACGACGCATACGCGGCGGTGACGATGAGGATCAGACCGCTCGCGATCTTGATGATGGAGACCAACAGCAGGAATCGATAGGCGGGCGTTTCGGTCCGCACTGGCGGCTTGGCGCATTCGCCGGAATTCGCCTCCACGCCTCACTCCCCCTCGCGCGACACCCGCAGCACTTCCTCCACTGACGTGATCCGCGCGCAAACCTTGTTCCAGCCGTCGTCGGCGAGCGATGGGCTGCGTTGGCGGGCGTGTTGCAGGAGTTCGCGTTCGCTGGCGCCTTCGTGGATCAGGCGGCGCAGGGTGTCGTCGATGGCGATCAGTTCGTACAGGCCG
>JANRIF010000018.1:0-2082 GCA_033765245.1 Lysobacteraceae bacterium | reverse complement strand
CAGGAAGCGCGCGCGTTGCGCCAGCGTGCCGCCCCAGCCGTCGTCGCGACGATTGGTGTGGGGCGACAGGAAACTGCTGACCAGATAGCCGTGCGCGGCGTGTATCTGCACACCGGTGAAACCGCTATCGCGCGCCACCCGCGCGGCGAATGCGAAGCGGCCGATGAAGTTGCGAATCTCCTGCTCGCTCAGCGCGCGCGGGAGGGCGTAGTTGCCGAGCAGATCGAGTCGCACCGCTGAGGGCGCCAGCGGCTGGCGCGTGACGTACCACGGCGACTGCCGCCCGGCGTGGGAAATCTGCATCCACAAATGGTTGCCGCCTTCGGTGCCGGCCGCGGCCCAGCGCTTGAGTGCAGCGCGCGCTTCGGCGCTGGTCGAAACCGGCCAACTGGCATCGATGGCGACGTTGCCGGGGCGCTCGATCACGCGACGGTCGATCATCACGTTGCCGGTGATGTGCAGGCCGGCGCCACCGTGGCTCCAGGCGCGATACAGGCGTTCCAGTCGCGTGCTGGCGCGCAGTTGCGGATCGGCCATGCCTTCGGTCATTGCCGCCTTCGCCAGGCGGTTGCGCAAGGTCGCGCCGCAGGAAAGGCGCAACGATTGCGCCAGTGGATCGATCGCCAGCGTGTGGGTGGAAGGCGGATTGTGCATGGGCGTGGGCCTGCGGTTATGCTCGGCGAACCTTAGCATCGGAGTTCGCGCCATGTCGCCGTCATCCCGCGCGCTGCCGCTGTTCGCTCTCGCCCTGCTCGCCTCGCCGGTCGCATCGAGCGCAGCCGAGCCGACCGCAGCGCCCACCACCGCCGAGGTGTTGGCGCAGGCACCGGCCGAAGACTGGCGCAGCCCCGATCCGACCCGCACGCTGTATCTCGAACTGCCGGCCGGGCGCGTGGTGATCGAACTGGCCAGCGACTTCGCGCCGGCACATGCGCAAAACATCGCTGCGCTCGCCCACGCCGGCTACTGGGACGGTCTGGCGATCCTGCGTTCGCAGGATAATTACGTGGTGCAGTGGGGCGATCCCGCCGCCGGCAGCGATCAGGCGCGCGCGCTGAAACCAGCGAAGACCAGACTGCCGGCCGAGTTCGACCGCGCCGCCGAGGGCCTGCCCTTCATCGCGCTCAGCGATGGCGACGTCTACGCGCCGCAGGTCGGCTGGAGCGGAGGTTTCCCGGTGGCACGCGACCCCGCCAGCGGCCGCGCCTGGCTGACGCACTGCTACGCAATGGTGGGCGCCGGCCGCGACGCCGCCGCCGACAGCAGCAACGGCAGCGAGTTGTACGTGGTGATCGGCCACGCCCCGCGCCATCTGGACCGCAACATCACCGTGGTCGGCCGCGTGCTCGATGGCATGCAGTGGCTATCGACACTACCGCGTGGCACCGGCGCGCTGGGCTTCTACGAACGCCCCGAGCAACGCCTCGCGATTCCGCATCTGCGCCTCGCCAGCGACGTGCCCGAAGCCGAGCGCAGCCACCTGCAGGTGATGCGCACCGAAAGCCCCAGCTTCGCCAAACTCATCGAGGCACGGCGCAACCGACGCGAGGACTGGTTCATCGATCCGGTCGGCCACGTCGAACTGTGCAACGTGCCGATTCCGGTGCGCGCGCAACCATGAATGAGACGCACGCCGACCCGCACATCCGCTGCGACGCCTGCGCGGCCGTGTGCTGTCGCATGACCGTGTTGCTGATGCCCGGCGATCTCCCACCGGCGCGCTACGTTGCCGAGGATCGCCACGGCATGGCAGCGATGGCGAAAGGCGACGATGGCTGGTGCGTGGCGCTCGATCGCCAGAACATGTGTTGCTCGATCTACCCGCAACGCCCGTTGATCTGTCGCGAGTTCGCCATGGGTGGCGCCGACTGCCGGGACGAACGCGCAGGCTGGGCCAGCGGCGTCAGCAGCGTCGACTGAAGGCCGCGAGCGACATTCCATGGCAGCGAGCAGCACTGCAAGAATCTGGTTCGTGTACCTGCTCGAATGCCGCGGTGGCCGCCTGTACACCGGCATCACGGTGGACGTGGCGCGCCGCTTCGCGCAACACGTCAACGGCAAGGGCGCGCGCTATACCCGCGC
>JANRIF010000009.1:0-3779 GCA_033765245.1 Lysobacteraceae bacterium | reverse complement strand
CCTCGTGCACGCCGTCGTGCACACGGCTGCCGCCCCAACTAAGGCAACGCGCCGCGCGCTCCACCTGCATTCCCGCCGCCTGGCAGATACGTGCACCGATTGCCTCGTCGATCATCACATGCGTTGCCCCATCGTCGGCTCCTCACGATACGCGATACGCCTGTTGCGACAGCCCCGTTGCGCCAGGTTGTGCAGCGAGCCAGGACATTCTTGCGTCACCCTGCGGGTATCCCTGGCTGACGGGGCCTCCAGCCCTCAGGTGCCTGCCGCGTGAGCAAGAAACTGGAAGTAGAACACCAGCATCGACAAGAGCGCGAGGACGATCAACGTCTGCAGCCGCAGATAGGCTTGCTTTCCGTCGGGGAACGACGGGTGGCCTTGCGTTTGTGCCCAGCGCACGCGGAACAATTTTTCGAGGTAGTAAGCGGACAGGCCGATGCGGCCCTTGACCGTGATCTCGGACAGCAACGCGATGATCAGCGTGAACAACGCGCAGCCTGCGAATGCCTTCAACCCGGACTTGAGCGCAAGGCCGAAGATCAGCGCCGACATCATGTGCAGCGCCAGCAACCCACAGATCACTGCCAGAAAGACCGTCCAGGAAACGTCGCGACGGACGTGGTTCGGCAACACCTCGCCTCGCGCGATGCATACACCGTCTGCCAATTCGAGCACATCGAACCGAGCGCCAGCAGCAAGCCGCTGGGATAGGTCCTGCACTTCGGTAACGGGGACAAACGCCACCGGGATGCGCATGCGATCCGAGATCGGCCACGTGGAGGATGCGACACGGACCAGAAGCGGCTCGCGGCCGTGCTGGGCGAGATGGTAGAGGCCGGTGATGGCTGGGATGCGGTCCCAGTGCGACTTGTTCAGGGATAACGTGGCGTTGATGGGCCGGCTGGCGGGGGCTTTCATGTGGTCCGGATGGTAGCGGCTTGGGTGGTGAAGGTTTTAGTCGCGCCGCTTGCCCCAGCCGCCGGTGGCCATCGCATGGAGCCCAAGTCCATCACGCCGCGCGGGCTCCCCGAACCCTCCGCAGCGGTGCCGAATACACGGGCGTCCGGGCGGGATGAGCTAAAGCGCGGCACCGCGCCTTGCGTGAGCGGTTTAATCACCTCCGGCCCATTTTTCCCGTCGCGTCGCATCACTTCGCCGAGAGTAGGCTGGCGGTGAGCGCTGCGAACCCCTGCGCCGCCACCAGATCGAGAAGATCGGGGTGGGATTCGCTGTGCTCACCGCCGGCCTATGAGCCGATAAGCGCCATCGATAACGCAGCACTACACGAGGTCACGATCAGTTGGCGCCGCAGCATTTAATCAACTCCCTCTATTATTCTTTGTCCTGGTGGCGCTTCGGTCGTGTGCCCGCCACTGCGGTGGCGATGTGTGTTTTGTCGTCTAGCCGAACAGTATCTGGACCCGCCCCGGGGCCGCAGAGCAACGATGCGGTCGGACAAGCGGAGATGCTACAAAGTTAGGCCGGGCCGCAATCTTTCCCAATCTTCTGCAGCGCGGTGAAGGTAAACGGTGCATGCGTGGAGGTAAAGCCCTGGGCCCTAGTGCCAGAGCGCAGGGCTTTTGCTAGTTATTACATGCAAACCCAGACATTGTCGGGCTGGCATACACAAACCATGGGTTCTTGGTACTGATACCAATAGCAACGAGCGCGGGTGCCTGGGGTCGAGCAGTAACCACCATCCATGGTTGGGCAATCTGGAAGCAACTGTGCAACTTGAGTGCTTTTCTCCCAAAACGGCGGAGCGGTTGGCTTGTCTTTGAATAAATCATAATCGGAAGAATTCGTTTTAGTCGTGGAGCTTGCGTTTGTCGCCATCAATAATGCAAAAATTGCAAAAAATGCGATTTTATAAACGCTCATGTCGTTCTCCATTTGGTTGTTTGCATGCCGCGCTCATTGATGAGCGCCTGGCATGTATAGCATGCTGTGTTCACTGCTGCAATTCCCTGCCAGTAGCGGAGGGTCCGTACAGTGCAGCAAAGGGCGCCAACAGAAGCGGAGGTATGTGGGCCATTTCCTCACTAACCAACTGGCCGTCGCATAGTGCAGGCTGAAATGGGCGACTGTCTCCTTGAGCGTGAAGTTGCCCGATTGATACGCGGTGCGCATGGCGATGAAGCGATCTGGCGCTTCGGCCGGGACGTTGGCCACGCTTTGCCTTCGACGCTGCCGTTTTGGCACTGTCAGTGGTCAGGGCAGGCGCAAGCGATGGCATTTTCGATAAAGGCTTCGCTACCGAGAAACACCCGATTGGTGGCCTGCGCGCTGGCATCGTCGGCTTCGATGCCTTGCGCGACAAAACACGCAAGGGCGCGCCGAGCCGCGATTCGTCCAGAGCAAGGCCAACACCTGTACCGGAGAGGCCCTCACCGCTCAAGGGTTGTGCGCGCACTGCGCCGATCTGGTTGCGGCAGCCGTTGCCGAAGCGGGCGCGGCGGGCATACGTTGCGCGGTGGCGTCGATGCGGCGCGACTTAATTACCTACGCCCCGACTTTTCAGCGCCTCCAAAGCATTCGGGTTGGCGAAGAAATCTGGAACCATCCCCAACGCCACCGCCGCTTGGCGCTTGGCTGCGTCGGGCAGTTGGAGGAAGTGTTCGATAGCCGCTTCTGCCTTGGTCAACACCGCTTTGCCGTAGTGCCGTTCGGCCTCGCGAATCGCTTCTTCCGGAATCTCGCCCCAGCCGGCGCGCATCATGATCAGGTCGATCACGTCCTTGTATGGCGCGGCGAGGCCGCGATCGTTCGCAGCGGTCAGCTTGGTGGCGAAACAGGCGGCACGGTCGAGCACCGGGACGGGGAACAGTGGGTGCGTGACGGTTCCCAGGCGCCAGTCCACGAAGGCGATGATTTCCAACTTGATCGCTTGGCCGCCGTGAGCGATTGCGGTGACGACTTTGTCGCGCGTGGTGCGAATCTCGCGCGCGAACGTCAGCGGCGAGCGCAGCAAGGCGCCCAGTCCCTGCTCGTCGACAGTCTCGCGCACCGCCTTGTAGCTGGCGGTCGAGGGGCAGAAAAAGTCGATGTCGATCGACTCGCGATACTCGTCCAATTCGAGCGCAATCCGCGTGCCGCCGCCGAACCCGATGCCGGCGCGGGAGAGAAACGCGGGATCGAAGCGTGTGAGCACTTCGGCGATGAGCCGATGCCGCTCGCGCCGGAACACGTGCTCAGTCAAGGAACACCCCATTGCCGACGTCCCGGACGAGCCGTTCGAGCAAGGCCCGCTCGCGTGTGTCCATGTGCGCCGAGTCGATGTAGCTCCAGCGCTCCTCATACAGGTGCAGCAGCGCGATGGCCGCAATCGTCGTGTCGTGCCGATCCCACAACGCCGCGCAAAGGGCAGGCAACTCGTCGATAGCGACAAGGGTATCGGCTTGCAGCCGCTCGCGGGTCAGCGCCGCATCGAGGGACACACCGGCAGTGTTCATGGCGGCACACTCCTGCATCGGGTGAGTGTAGTCAGCAAAATCGTTTCGGTGTGGCGCTGCTCGGCTGGCCGCCAAGCCGTTCGCTTCGCGATGCTCCGATCGCGCCGTCACCCCCGCGAAGGCTGGCGTCCATGTCGTTGTTCGCGATGGATTCTCGCGTCCACTGGAATGACGGCATCGCGGTGCGAGGCAGCCAACAGAACGGTTCTACGGCTGGTCGTCATCATTCCCGCACCTCTGCGGCTTGGCGTCAAGCCGCAACGGCGCTCGTCCGCGACTTTCGCCGGGATGGCGAGAGGTACGGAGCGTTCGTGGGCGGACGTCGGC
>JANRIF010000360.1:0-4901 GCA_033765245.1 Lysobacteraceae bacterium | reverse complement strand
GCGCACGAAGATCGGCCCCGCAGCGCGATACGGTGAGGCCACGTTGTGGTGCGCGTACGGCAGCAGCAGCACGGTCTCGCCGACTACCGCATCGCGCAGGCTCACCCGGCACGGAAAACCCGGATGCGTATCGGCGGTCATGCGGCGAGCGTCGATTGTCTGCAACTGCGCATCGCTGTAGTCGAACAGCGCAGCGAATGGCTCGGCGGCGAGGGCGCGGAAGCGGAATGCGGTGGACATGGTGTGTGATCTGTGTCGGTGCGATGGGCGCAGTCTGCGCGCGCTGCCGAGCGCTGTCTGGCCGTTTTCGGACATGGATGCCGCGCATCCTGCGCCGTCCCGGCAGACACGCTCACCTATAATTGCGCCATCCTCCGGAGCACATCATGGCCCAGACCTCCCGCCGCGACCCCTCCCGCCAGATCCGCGCCCCGCGCGGCACCGCGTTGAGCTGCAAGAGTTGGCTTACGGAAGCGGTATATCGCATGATCCAGAACAACCTCGACCCCGAGGTGGCGGAGAATCCGGCCGAACTCGTGGTGTACGGCGGCATCGGCCGCGCCGCGCGCAATTGGGCCTGCTACGACGCCATCCTCGCCACCCTGCTCGAACTCGAGGACGACCAGACCCTGCTGGTGCAGTCCGGCAAGCCGGTCGGCGTATTCCGCACCCATAGCGATGCGCCGCGCGTGCTGATCGCCAATTCCAACCTGGTGCCGCATTGGGCCACCTGGGAACACTTCCACGAACTCGATCGCAAGGGCCTGATGATGTACGGCCAGATGACGGCCGGCTCGTGGATCTATATTGGTTCGCAGGGCATCGTGCAGGGTACCTACGAGACCTTCGTCGAAATGGGCCGCCAGCACTATGCCGGCAACCTCACCGGCAAGTGGATACTCACTGCCGGCCTGGGCGGCATGGGCGGCGCGCAGCCGCTCGCGGCCAGCCTCGCCGGGGCCTGTTCGCTCAACATCGAATGCCAGCAAAGCCGCATCGACATGCGCCTGCGCACCCGCTACGTCGATGAACAAGCCCATGATCTCGATGACGCGCTCGCCCGCATCGCCCGCTACACAGCGACTGGCGAAGCGCGCTCCATCGCGCTGCTTGGCAACGCCGCCGAGGTGCTGCCGGAACTGGTGCGCCGCGGCGTGCGCCCGGACGCGGTGACCGATCAAACCTCCGCACACGATCCGGTGCACGGCTACCTGCCGATTGGTTGGTCGCTGGAGCAATGGTTCGCCGAACAGGTCGCCAGCCCCGAACGCGTGCGCGACGCCGCCAAGCAATCGATGCGCGTGCACGTCGAGGCCATGCTCGCATTCCAGCGCATGGGCGTGCCGACCTTCGACTATGGCAACAACATCCGGCAGATGGCGTTCGACGTCGGTTGCAACAATGCGTTCGACTTCCCCGGCTTCGTGCCGGCCTATGTGCGGCCGCTGTTCTGCCGTGGCGTCGGCCCGTTCCGCTGGGTGGCGCTGAGCGGCGATCCCGAAGACATCGCCAAGACCGACGCCAAGGTCAAGGAACTCATCCCGAACGATCCGCACCTGCATCGCTGGCTCGACATGGCGGGCCAGCGCATCGCCTTCCAGGGACTGCCGGCGCGCATCTGCTGGGTCGGTCTCGGCGACCGTCATCGCCTTGGCCTGGCCTTCAACGAGATGGTGCGCAAGGGCGAGCTGAAGGCGCCGATCGTGATCGGCCGCGACCATCTCGATTCCGGCTCCGTCGCCAGCCCCAACCGCGAGACCGAAGCCATGCGTGACGGCTCCGATGCCGTCTCCGACTGGCCGCTGCTCAACGCCCTGCTCAACACCGCCAGCGGCGCGACCTGGGTGAGCCTGCACCACGGCGGCGGCGTCGGCATGGGATACAGCCAGCATGCCGGCGTGGTGATCGTTTGCGATGGCAGCGAAGCCGCCGACGCGCGTCTGGCCCGTGTGTTGTGGAATGACCCCGGCACCGGCGTCATGCGTCATGCCGACGCTGGCTATGACATCGCCATCGATTGCGCACGCGAGAAGGGGTTGAAGCTGCCGATGTGCTGAGTGCCGTCGGCGTGAGCCGTCATGGCGAGCGCGCCGCGCGGGCCAGTTCCGTGGCGTTGACGCGGGCCCGTCGGTGTGCGGCCCGGATTGGGCGTTGACGTCAATACGTCGACGTCGCCGAGATCACGATGCAGCGATGGAGGGATTGCTTCTCGGTGTGCTCGGCGGCGGTGCCAGCAGTTCTTGCTCGAGATGAGTCAGACAATTGCGGAATGGCCGCGTGGAGCCGGTTCCGCGGGCGACGACCAGGCTGCCTTGCAGTAACGCGATGGCGCGCTCAGCGCGGAACCGCGCGGTTTCTTCATCGAGTTTGGCATCGGTAAGGACGTTGGCGAGCGCGTCCGTCCAGGCCTTGAAGGCTTTTTTGATCAGTGCCGTGAACGGTCCGCGTTCGGCGCGGGGTGACGACATCATGTTCAGCAGGCAGGCTTGTCGACCGCCGCAATAGAACGTGTCGAGATTGCGGATCATGGCGTGGGTGCGGGCTTGCGGCGGATCGCTCGACTTGAGCGGGGTGAGGATGCGCTCGGTCAGCCATGATTCGGCGTGCGTCATCACTTCGCATGCCATCTGTTCTTTGCCGCCCGGGAAGCGATGATAGAGGCTGGCCTTCTTGAGGCCGGTCGCCTCCGAGAGCATGGCGAGCGACGCGCCCTCATATCCGACATCGCGGAAGACGTCGCTCAGTTTCTTGAGCAGAGCCGACTCTTCGATTTTCGCGGGTCGCGCCATGGCGGGCCTCCTCTTTGGGACGAATCTAGCACATTACCGAACGAACGGTACATTACGTGCCTTGACAGTGCGCAGCGCTCTCCATATCATACCGAACGTTCGGTAACATTGCCGGATAATACTAATACACCAAGGAGATGCTCTATGTCCAAGACCGCCATCGTCATCCTGTCTGATGCCAAGTCCGGCTCTGAGGAAGCGCTCGGGCGCCTGTTCAATGCGATGTTCGTCGCCTATGAGCTCAAGGAAAAAGGCCAGCAGGTCGCGCTGATCTTCCAGGGCGCTGGCGTGCGTTGGGTTAGCGAGATCGTCAAGGCCGATCATCCGGCTCACGCCCTCTACGAAGCCGTCAAGGACACCGTGGTCGGCGTGTGCGGCGGCTGCGCTGACGTGTTCGGCGCCACCGCGGACGTGAAGGCCACCGGTGTGAAGCTCGTCCACGAGAAGGCCATCCCGGGCACCTCGGGCATCATCGATCTCTCCAAGTATCTCGACGACGGCTATCGCCTGCTGACGTTCTGATCGAGTCCGGCCGCGTCGCCTTTCTGGGCGGCGCGGCTGGAAAATGCACGGAGGCCGACATGCGCGACCCTTTTCACCCCGGCGAACAGGCCATCCAGGAGAAGATGGGCGAGCGTGACATCGCACTCCTGAACGCGCAACTGATCTCCGACCGGATTCCCGCGGCTGCTCGCTTGTTCGTCACGCAGCAGCATTACTGTGCCCTGGGATGGCGCTCGCCGGACGGCGAGCTTTGGGCGAGCTTCCATGCCGGTCCGCAGGGCTTTGCACGGACCGATGAGGACTGCCGGACGCTATACCTGAAGGTTGGCGCCGATGCAGGCGTACCAGAGGGTGTGCCGCCGTTTGCCGGTATCCGCGATGGCGATCATCTGGGGGTGCTGTTCCTCGAGTTGTCGACGCGGCGGCGCCTGCGCGTCAATGGTCGGGCCGCGCACCTCGCGGACGCGGAGATGGCGATCGCCATCGACCAGGCTTACCCGTTGTGTCCGAAATACATCCAGCGCCGGGCACTGGACGTGCGAGAGTCCGGACCAGTGGCGACCGATATCCGCGACGGCGCGTCGCTCAGCGACGACCTGATCGCCTGGATCGCCGGTGCCGATACCTTCTTTGTCGCCAGTGCCCATCCGCATGGGCCGGCCGATGTGTCGCACCGCGGCGGCACCCCGGGCTTCGTCGCGGTCAACGACGGCGTACTGCGCATTCCCGACTACCCCGGCAACAGTTTGTTCAACACGTTCGGAAACTTTGCCCTCAATCCGCGGGCTGGTCTCGTCTTCATCGACTTTGCGGGCAACCGGCAGCTCCAGATGACCGGCGACGTGCGGCTCGATCTGGAAGCCGGAGCCGCTGCCGGTGAGAGCGGCGGCACGGGGCGCTGGTGGGAATTCACGCCGCGCCAATGGATCGTCTCGCCGTTGAACAAGAGCTTCGACTGGAAGTTCATCGACGAATCGCCGTTCAACCCGTGACCTGGCCAGCATGAATCTGACAGTTATCGAAAAAGCCGTCGTCGCGGCGGACACCGTGCGTATTGCATTCGCGATGCCGGACGGGAGCGAATTGCCGGCGTTCAAACCCGGTGCTCACGTCGAGTTGAGCTTCGCCGGCTTCACGCGCCATTACTCGTTGACCTCGTCACCGCAGGATCTGCGTCGGTACGAAATCTGCGTGTTGCGCACCAAACCGGGCCGTGGCGGCTCGGCCTATCTTCACGATCGGTTGAACGTGGGCGACGCGTTGAAGGTCGGCGGCCCGTTCAATGCCTTCCCCCTGCAGTTGGCGTCCAGCCATGCGGCGTTCATCGCCGGTGGAATCGGCATCACGCCGTTCTTCTCGATGATGGATGCGCTCGAACGGTCGTCGCGATCCTTCGAACTTCATTACACCGCGCGCAGTGTCGAAAACTTTCTCGCGGTGCCGGACTATTCCGGTCGCAGTCGGCGGTATTGCGACATCGACGGCAAGCCGAGCATCGACATCGACGCCATCCTCGATTCGCTGTCGAAGGAGACCGATCTCTACGTCTGTGGCCCGCGTGGGCTGATCGAAGCCGTGCGAGCCAAGGCGGCGGCACGCGGGTGGCCG
>JANRIF010000356.1:0-9903 GCA_033765245.1 Lysobacteraceae bacterium | reverse complement strand
GGTTTCGTATGCGCCGCGCAACAGGCTCACCGGATTGAAGCCCGGGTGCCAGCGGAACCACTGGTCTTCCTGCAACTGCACCGCTTCGATCAGTTGCGGCGAAATCTGCGCCAACGGCAACCACAACCGGAACTTGTCGTCACGACTGAGCACCAGCCGCAGCAGCCGACCGCCTTCATCGTAGACCGCGCTCGAACCCGGCACCTGCGCCGACAACGGCGGGTGCGGCCACAGACGGATCAACACCAGCGCGAGACCGATGGCGACCATCGCCAACAGGTGCACACGCCAGCGACGCCGGCTAATGAGCAACATCAGGATGACACGGAACACCGGAGTTCCTGCTGTGACCGAGCGAAGCGAAGGCATAGCAGGCGCAGCCTGCGCTGTCGCGAAGCGACTGACCGAGCGAAGCGAAGGCATAGCAGGCGCAGCCTGCGCTGTCGCGAAGCGACTGACCGAGCGCAGCGAAGGCATAGCAGGCGCAGCCTGCGCTGTCGCGAAGCGACTGACCGAGCGAAGCGAAGGCGTAGCGCGCAACGCGCGCGCTCCCGCGAAGCGGGCGACCGAGCGAAGCGAAGGCATAGCAGGCGCAGCCTGCGCTGTCGCGAAGCGACTGACCGAGCGCAGCGAAGGCGTAGCGCGCAACGCGCGCGCTCCCGCGAAGCGGGCGACCGAGCGAAGCGAAGGCATAGCAGACGCAGCCTGCGCTGTCGCGAAGCGACTGACCGAGCGCAGCGAAGGCATAGCGCGCAACGCGCGCGCTCCCGCGAAGCGGGCGACCGAGCGAAGACCAAGCGGATTTCGCAACCTTGCTGCACTTGTCGCGCGCAAGCGCGCTCCCACAAAAAAAACGAGCTGCCGCTCTTGCAGGAGGCCGCTTGCGGACGACTGCTGCGCGGCCAAAGTGACGCGCCTGTCGCGCGCGCTCCCTCAAAAACAGCAAAGGCATCGCCCGCAGAGACGGCCATCGTTCAGCGCTCATGGCTACGGCCGCTTCACCGTCATCACACCACCGCGCGAGCGCCCCTGCACGGTGCGTTCGTACATCGACTCGGCATAAGCCGGCGGCACCACGAAGCGGCCGGCGTTGGTGGCCTTGATGCGGTACACGAACTGGCTGACGCTGGTCCCGGCGTTACCGTAGATCACGATGCGGTCGTCGCGCACGTCGGCGTAGTCGAGTGCGAAGTTGGAGCTGTCGAGCCCGATGGATGGGCGCCATGCGGAGATCGGTGCGGTTTCGGCTTCGTCGTCGCCCTCATATTCGCCCTCGTCTGCGCTCGCGTCCGTCCCGTCGCCCTCGTCGCCTGCATCCGCGTACACCGGCTTCGGCGCGGCACCGGCGAGTTCCTGCACCGGCTCGAATCCACCGGGCAGCAGATCGACGATGGCGACGTTGCCGAAACCGTTGCCGCGGGTGGCACGAATCTTCAGATGCACCTGGATCTCCTCGCCCAGCGTCACGGTATCCACCACCTTGCCCTCGGCATTGGTGAACTCGCGCACGATCTCCAGGCCTTCCCGGATTTCGCTGTCTGGCGGGTTGCGGTCGAAGCCGGTTTCGCTGACGCTGTACCAGGCCGGTTGATCGACGCCGTTGCTCACTTGCAGCGCCTTGGCAGCGGCATCGAAGGCGGCGCGCATCACCAGACCATCGGCCTTGCCGATCGGCGTTTTGCCGCCCTTGGCGTCAGTCTGCGCGATCTGCAGTTCGCCATCCTCGGGCCTGCCGAATTGATCGGTGTAGGTGCCCAGCGCCAGCACCGTCAACGCCGATGACAACGTGTTGTACCAGCCCTTGCCCAGCACGTGCACGATGTTCGCCAACGCCTTGGGCGAGAGCTTGCCGGCGCGCTCGGGGAAGTGGCGACTGAGCAGGAACAGCACGCTGGCATCGCGGATCAGCGGATCGTAGAAGCGGTCGTAGTTCCATTCCAGTTCGATCGCATCACGGCTGAGCAGGGCAGCGGGCGCGGCGATCAGCTTGTCGGCTTCGCGATCCTGCTTGAGCAGCTTGAGACTGGCTGCCAGATAGGCGGCCACGCTGTCGCTCTGCCACTGCTTCGGGTACTGCGCGTCCAGGCGCTCGCGCACGGCGGCGATCGCGTTGGTGGTGACCATCTGCTGGCGCGTCAACAGATAGATCGCAAACGCGCGCTCGCGCAACGCTGCCAGCGAGCCATCGCTTTCATCGTTGATCAGGCGGTTCAGATAATTGTTGCCGCGCGACAGCATCTCGGCCGGCACCTCCCAACCGCGTTCGCGCGCTTCCAGCAGGAACTGCATGGTGTACACCGCCACGTACGGCTGCACGTCGACGGTCGGCATCCAGTAGCCGAAACCGCCTTCGGCGTTCTGGCGCGAACGCAGCAACGCCATCAGATCGGCAAACCCGGTGTGCGCATGGGCGGACTCGGTGGTTTGCAGCGTGCCGAATTCCGGATGCTGCGCCAACACCAACCCCGGCATCGCGCGGCTGAGCACCTGCTCGGTGCATTGATGCGGGAAGGCGTCGAGATAGCCGCTCAGACCATTGGCGAGCACCAACGGCGAATACGAGACCGCCGCCGCGCGCTTGGCGAAGGCGTCGTACATCTCGCGCAGCGGACCGACATCTTCCTCCCCCTCGCCCAGGTTGCCGATGCTCACCGTGTTGCGATACGGCTGCGCCGGTCGCACCGAGACATCGGCCCCCAGGCCGGCCGCGTACTTGCCGCTGCTGGCGCTGAAACGCAGCCGCGACGCGCCCGGCTCGCCCTTGGCGCGCAGGCGGAAGATCAGCACGCCTTCGCGCATGCCGCCCAGCGTCAGCGTCTGTTCGGGGGCATCGATGACCTGCAACTGCGCCTCGGGTTCGATCTTCACCGTGATCGGCAAGGTCTTGTCGCCAAGGCCCTCGACGTTGTTGGCCACGCTCACGCTCACCTCGAACTCGTCGCCCGGCGCCACCATCGCCGGCGCATTGGGCGACAGCACAAAATCGCCGCGCACGGTGGTGCTGCCCTCGAACACGCCCATGGTCTCGCCGGATACCGCCACCGCCATCAGCCGCAACTGGCCGTTGAAGTCCTCCGGAATCGCGTAGCTCACTTCGCCTTCGCCATCGACGTCGATCAGCCCCGACCAGTACGCCACCGGCGCCGCGCGCTTCTTGCGGAACGGATTGAGATGTCGGCCAAGCAAGGCATCGGCATCGCCACCCGGCGCCGCCGCGGCCAGCAGTTGCGCGAATTCGGGCAGGATCAGATCGAGAATCTGCCGGGTCTGCACCTGCAACATGCGCTTTTGCAGAAAGTGATCGAGCGGATCGCCGAGTTGGTAGCGCGCCACCTGCAGGATGCCCTCATCCACCGCAAACACCGCCACCCGCGCCGAACGGCCGGTGTGCACCTTCATCCGCAACGTATTGCCGGGCTTGACCAACGCCGGCGCGTCCACCTTCAGCGCCAATTGGTGCGCGGCGCGACTCACCGAGAACGGCACGATGGCGTAGCTCAGCGGGCTCATGAAGATTTCCTCCGAGCCCGGATCGCGCACGTACTGCACATTCACATAACCATTGCCGGTGAAGTCGGCCGGCACCCGGATGTGCTGCACCGAACCGGTGCTACCGGCCTTGAACCACTGCTGCGCATACACCTTGTCGCGCTCGATGGTGATCAGGCCGGACCCGGCATAGGGCGCGCGCACTGCGATCTCGATCTCCTCGCCGGGCGTGTAGTCGTGTTTGTCCAGCGTGAGTTGCAGCTCGGCATTGCGTTCCAGCGAGCGGCTGATGTTGGCGTCGCCCGCCACCGTGAACTGCACACGGTTGAGTTCTTCGCCGGCCGCGTTCTTCACCAGCAGCGCGTAACTGCCGGGTGCATCGGTGGGCAGCGGCAGGTCGAGCCCGGCCGCCGGAATGCCGAGCGCGTCCTCGCGCATCGGCACTTCCTTGAGCTTGCTCTCGTATTTGTACACACCCGAATCCTGCCGCGTCAGGATCGACGCATAACGCCGCTCCAGCAGCACCAGCTTGAGCCCGTCCACCCCCGTCTGCTTGGCGCCCGGATCGATGGCGATCAGCCGCACCACGCGCTTGGCGTCGCCACGGATGGCGTCGAGATCGCCATCGGCCTTCACGCCGATCAAATAATCGCGCGACGAAACCAGGCTGTTGGCTTCGGCACTGACGCTGCGCCCGCCTTCCGCCTCGAAGCCCTTCGCCACGAACAACAAGCGATAAGTGGCGTTGGCGTACCTGCTGAGGTCGAGCGCGAACTCCGCCTCGCCCTTGTCGTCGGTGGTCTGATCGCCCAATGCCTCGTTGTAGCCGTCCTTGGCGCGCTGCGGATCGTAGAAGTGAAAATCCGGATAGCTGCGGAAGGCGGGAAACGCAGGGCTCAGCGTCAACGTCGCTTCCACCCGGCGCCCGGTGGCCGGCGTGCCGAACAGGTTCTGCAGATTGAAGCGCGCGCTCAGTCCGTCCGGCTTCACCCAGCCCTCGCTCACCTCGGTGCTCAGGTGCGCGCTGGCCTTCATGCGGTCGGGCAAAAACTCCTTCACCTGCACCGTGGTGGAGCCGATGCGTTCGGTACGATTGCCATCGCGTACCAGCGACAGGCTGACCGTCCACGCCCCGGTGGGCGATGCCTCGCTGGTGGCGTAGCTCAGCTCCTCGAAGCCCTGCTGACCCAGTCGCACGCTGCGCCGATCCACGCGCAGGCCGCGCGGGTCGTAGATGTCCGCCTGCAACGGCACGCCATCCAACGAGCGTTGCCAGTCGAGCGTGCGCACGATCATGCCGATGTTGAAGGTATCGCCGGGCCGGTATAGGCCGCGATCGGAAAACAGCCAGGCGCTGAGCTGGCCGGACACGTCGGAATTGCGGATGCCGCCGACGTCGAAGCGCGAGGTGTCGAGTTGACGATCGCCGCCGCGCAGCGGCAGGAACGACAGGTCATCGCCCTTGCGCACCACCAGCAGCGATGGCGTGCGCTCGCGCTCGAAGCCCTCCAGCGCGTCAAAGCGCGCGTGGCCTTGCGCATCGCTGGCCATGGCGAGCAGACGCTGGCCGTTCTTGCCCAGTATCTCGACGCTGGTGCCCGCCACCGGCTCGCCCTTTTCCAGCGACTGCACGAACACGTCCAGACTGCCGTCCATCGACTTCTTCAACAACACGCCCAGATCGGTCACCACCACCAGCCGCGTGTCCTGCAAGCCAGCCTGGTAGTTGTCGTAGTCGTAATCGTTGGGGTAATCGCGCGTCGGGGTCAGATCGGCGGCGCTGAATTCGTGCTCGGCCGCGGCCTGCTGTTGCGCGGCTTCGCGCTGGCGCCGCTCGGCCTCCGGATCGTAGTTGCGCAACGCCAGCAGGAACACACCGCGCTTGCCGCCCTCGCGCAGATAGCGCGACAGGTCGATTCCTTCGTAGTGCGCCTTGCCCGGCTCGGCATCGGCAAAGGTAACGGTCTGCTCGAACCGCTCGGTGATCTGGTCCGGCGACAGCCCGCTCAACTGCGGCTTGGCGTAACTGCCGTAATTGAGCGCCGCCAGATTCGACAACTGTTCGGGCAACACGCGGCCGATGTCCAGGCGCAGGCCCGGCACGTTACGCGCCACCACCGCGACGCGCTGCTCGCCCTTGAGACTGAGCAAGGCGCCGTCGGCCATGAAGCGCAGCATGCGTGGGTAGTCCGGCACCCGCACCACGAATGCCGCCGGCTTGCCGAGCATGAAGCCGCCAAACGAAGTCAGCCCGCGCTCCACCCGCACGTACAGGTAACGCCCCACGTCGGCGCGGTACTTGTAGCTGTGCAGCGTCTGGTATTCGAGTTCGGTCGCAACCGCATCCAGTTCGAGCTTCTGCGCGCCCGCCAGCACCTGCTCACTCATGTCGCTGGCGCTGCCGGACCAGTTGTAGGGATACCGCTGGTCTTCCGTTCGCGCACTCGGGTGATGCACCGGCAACAACCACGCCGACAGCTTCTGGTTGATGTCGCGCTCACCCACCGCCTGCGACACCGACACCATCAGCACCTGCTCCGGCTCGAAGCGGGCGTTGTCCACCAGCGTCGGCTCCACGTTTTCGATCGCCAGACTGTACTTGCCCGGAATCCCCACCTGCCCTTGCAATTCCTCGGTGAACGGCTTGCCGCCGCGCCCCGCGTGCACGCCCTTGTCGATGCGCAGCGACAACAGCCCCGGATCCAGCGGCAGCGCCAGCGGCTGCGAATGCACGTAGGCATTGAGCTTGTCGTCGTCATAGCTGACCACGAACTTCTGCGGCAGCGGCTTGGGCTTGTTCTTGCCGGTTTCGCCCAGCGCCATCGCGACGCGCTGCTCGAATGCCAACGGGTCCACCGGATGGCTGAACGTCACCTGCGCAATGGCCTTCTTGAGCGTGGCGTCCTGCGGATCCTGATAGAACTCCACCTGCGCGACCTGCGCCGTGAACGGCGCGCTATCGAATTCGAACTCGTCCTCCGCCACCCGCACCTGCGGCGCGAACACGACCGCCTTGTCGAAGCGCACCTCGAAGTGCTGGCCCACTGGCCAGTCATCTTGCGGCCGGAACACCAGCTCGCGGTCGCTGCTGAAGGTCCAGGTGCCCGCCAGTTCCGGCGACATGCGGATGCCGGCGCTCACCGGCTTGCCCACCAGCGCCAGCGCGGCGGCGGAATCGGAAAAACTCACCCGCAGCGAACGCACCACGATGGGTTCCTGGCGGTAGTCGCTGAGGCCCGGCGCGGACACCTCGAACGTCACTGCCACCGGCGCCGGCGGCCGCGGCAACGCCAACCACCAGCGATAACCCAGCATCCCCAGCGCCGCCACCGCCAGCACCGACGCCGCGATTCCGCCATAGCGTCGCGGCCGCGCCCGCACCGCCGCCGCCCCGGCCGCAATGCCACGCCGCATCGGCGGCAACCAGCCCGGCGCCTGCCAGTCGAAGCGCCCGAAGACCACCGCCAACGCCCCCGCGATGAACCTCAACACCGCCACGACCAACGACCCGACCGCCACCAGCGCCGCCCGCACGATATCCATCCCCATTCCCCCACCCCACCCAACCGGCGACGGCCAGCCATAGCGAGGCGACTGCCGCATTACAGCACAACGTCACAGCGCATTTATGGCGAATTGCGGGCAGCTTGCAGCGCACAAGCGGCTTGTCCGTCAACGTCCCGGATTGCTTCGCGCTGCGCGCCGCACAGCGATGTGCAAGTGGCTTTGCACTCCCTGCTCCCGCCCGCAACGACTGCGAAAGGGTTGCACGGCGCCAACCACTTCCCAACCGTCATCGCGGGCATCGGCCGTGTACACAAGACGGTGACGGAAGCAGGGTCTCCGGCAAACCAGGCGGCGCACTGGCATGCCGCCGCAGCGTCACGGTCGCGTTCGTCGGTCGGCGATGCCGTCGCGGTTCATGGCACGACTTGCGCTGCGTGCGCCAGCGTACCGACGCCGCGCACACCAACGCCCACTCTCAACGTCCTCACCAAACCAATCCGTCACGCCGCCATGCAGCCCACCGGAGCGCCTGGAACCGCGTGAGGCGCCTCAATGAAGGCAGGCGCACGCAACGACTGCGTTTGCACACTTGCCAGTCGAGTCACAAACCCCAGGAGACTCACCATGAAACGTTGGCTTTTCGCAGCGACACTTGCCGTCGCCACCGCCTTCCCGGCAATCGCGGCGGAAGTCGGTGTCTCGATCCGCATCGGCGAACCCGGCTTTTACGGCCGCATCGACATCGGCGACTACCCACCACCACGACTGATATACAGCCAGCCGCGCTATGTGTATCGCAACGCAGGGCACGATCCGATCTACCTGCGCGTCAAGCCCGGCCACGCCAGACACTGGAGGCGCTACTGCGGTCAATACAACGCCTGCAACGAGCGCGTCTACTTCGTCCAGGACGAGTGGTACAACCGCGTATACGTCCCGCGTTATCAGGAACGCCACCGCCACTACCACAACCGTGACAACAACCGCGGACACGATCGCCGCGACAACCGCCGCGACAACCGACGTTACGACCGACGTTACGACAGGCATGACGACAGGCATGACGACAAGCGCGACGACAGGCGTGACGATCGGCGTGACGACCGACGTGACGATTGACGTGGATTGACGTGATGGTGTGCATGATGCCCGAAGCGATCATGGCAACGGCCATCATGAGTGACGGTATTGCGTCCTTGCTGGCGCTTATCGATTCGTAGCACGGAGCGGGCATGCGGGCCGCAGCGCGACGGACCCGCATCCTCACCTTTCCACGCCAACGTCCTGGCACGCCAACGTCCTGGATTGCCTCGCGCTGAGCGCTCGCAATGACGAGCAGACGTTGTCCGAGTGCGAGTTGCCACAGCATTCATCGCTTTCGTATCGCCATCGCCCCTGTCACCCCCGCGCCTGCAACTGCCGCTCCAACGTCGGGAAGATCGCGTTCACCGAAATCTCGTACGCCTCGCGCATCGGATGCCCGCCGGGATTGGGTTGCCACATCTTGCTGTCGGTCAGGATCGGCGCAGTCACCAGATTCGACGACACGCTGCCGGGGCTGAGCACCCACGCGGCATTGGCCACGTCCCACAGCACCCAATTGCGGCCGAACAGATCGTCCGGGTTGATGCCGTAGAACGTGAACAACGGATTGTGCATGTAGCGCTGATACAGCAACTCGCCCATCGCACCCGACGGCCGCACGTAGCCCAGCATGTCCGCCTGCGACATGTTCAGTTGCTGCGCGATGTAGAAGCCCGGCACATAGACCAACGGCACGCCACTGCTGAACAGCAGTTGCGAGGCGTAGAGGTCTTCATCCAGGTTCAACGAATCGTTCACCAGCGTGGTGACGTTGCTCGGATAGCCGGCGTCCCACACCACCACGATGTTGCGGATGATCTCCGGCGCCATCAGCATCGCCGAGGCCACGTTGGTCGGGCATGCGATGGCGATCACGTAGAGCGGATCGTCCGGGGAAGCGCTCATCGCCAGCTCGACCAAACGCTTCGCGGCCTCGCTCACCACCGGCTCGTACGGCGCGCGCATGAACTCGGTGGCACCCTTGAACACCCGACCATCGCTGGGCTCGCCCATGGTGGCGAAGATTCTCAGCGCGCTGTCGTAGCTGCCCTGCACGCCCAGATCGCCGCTGCCATTAAGGTGCGGATCGCTGCCCAGTTCGTAAGGATTGGTGCCCAGCGTCAGGATGCCTTCGATCTGCCCAAGGTAAGGCGCCAGATACGCCTGCTCCGCCGGCGTGCGCTGCGCCGGCGGCATCAGGTAGATGCGGTACGCCGCCTGCAAGGCCTCCAACCGCGTCTTGAAGGAATACGGCTCGATGGTCACCGCTTCGAGCGCAATACGATTCAACCCCGCCGACGGCTGTTGCTGCTGCATGAGCAACCAGGTGAGCGCGTACCAGTCGTCCACCTCGTTATCGAGATCGGTATCGAGCACCACGCGCAGGGGCTTGGTGGCGCTGGTGGGCAGGCGCAGGGCGCGCTCGTAGTCATCGGCGGAGAGCTTGGGAAACTCGGGCATGCAGCGCATATTGGTATCCTTCAAAGTAAAGACATAATGAACAGGGGCGTCCCATCCCGCCAACGGCACGGGCTCCCGGCATCATGACCCGCCGCGCTGCTCACGCCCACCGTCACCCTACAAGGAAGTCGCCATGAATCGTTACGGTTACGCCCTCGGATTGTGTCTGGCCTTGTTGAGCGTCGGCTGCGCGAAGAAGCCAGCCGAGGAGCCGGATGCGCAGGCCGTTGCCGGCGAATCCGGCAAGCCCGGCAGCGCCATGGCGTACACCCACAACGTCACCGTGGACCTCGCCGAGAACCAGATTGCCGCGCGACTCGACAGCGTGCGCGAAGCCTGCAGTTCCGGGCGCCACGGCAGTTG
>JANRIF010000082.1:0-11767 GCA_033765245.1 Lysobacteraceae bacterium | reverse complement strand
AGCGCCATGCCGTACGCCGAATCCATCTGCCGCGACACCCCCATGAACGGGCACAGGCCGAGGAACTTCACCAACACGAAGTTGTTGACGAGGACCGCGCTGACGAGGAGGAGGAGGGTTTCGGTCATTGATGCCGGGACTCGGGACTGGGGACTGGGGACTCGGAAAAGCCAGGACCACCGCGACTCGGGGTTCGGAACGACAAACTTGCGCCGCGGTAGCTTGCTGTTGCTGTTGCTGTTGCTCTTGATTTTCCGAGTCCCGAGTCCCGAGTCCCCAGTCCCCAGTCCCCAGTCCCGGCTTCATCGAGTCTCGGCTTCTAACTCACTTCACCGCCATCCCCGCCAGCGCACCGTCATCCGCACCGAGCAGGAACAGGTCCGCATCGCCGCTGCCGGCGGAGAGGATCATGCCTTCGCTGACGCCGAAGCGCATCTTGCGCGGCGCGAGGTTGGCGATGAACACCACCTTGCGGCCCACCAACTTTTCGGGCTCGCCATAGGCCGCGCGGATGCCGGAGAATATCTGGCGGGCACCCAATTCGCCGGCATCGAGTTCGAAGCGCAGCAGCTTGTCCGAGCCCTCGACGAATTCGCAGGCGGTGACGGTGGCGATGCGCAGGTCGAGTTTGGCGAAGTCGTCGATGGACACGGGACTCGGGACACGGGACTCGGGACTCGGAGAAGCGGCGGACTTACGTGCTTGGACTCCCTCTCCTACCAGCGGAGGGCTGGGGAGGGGTTGCTGTTGCGCGGCAGGCTTCAATGATTCCGTACTGGCTTCCACCATCGCCTCGATCTGTTTGGGGTCGATCCGCGTCAGTAGCGGTTCGAAGGCATGGATGCGGTGGCCCAGCAGTGGCTGGGCGATGGCATCCCACTGCGGCACCGGCGCGTCGAGGAAACGTTCGGCACGCTCGGCGGTGCGCGGCAGCACCGGCTTGAGCGCGGCGGCGAGCACGCGAAACAGGTTCAGCCCCTGGGTACACACTGCCTGCAATTCACCATCGCTGCCTTCTTGCTTGGCGATCACCCAGGGCTTGCGCTCGTCGATGTAGCGATTGGCCTCGTCCGCTAGCGCCATCGCGTGGCGCATCGCCTGGCCGAACTCGTCGCGGGCATAGCTGCGCGCGATTTCCTGCGCGCCTTCGACGAAGCGCGCGTACATCGCCGGCTCGGGCAGCGCATCGGCCAGCATGCCGTCGAAGCGTTTGCCGATGAAGCCGGCGCAACGGCTGGCGATGTTGACGAACTTGCCGACCAGATCGGAGTTCACCCGCGCCACGAAGTCTTCGAGATTGAGATCCAGATCGACCACGCCGGCGCCGGTCTTCACCGCGAAGTAGTAGCGCAGCGCCTCAGGATCGAGCCCGGCGTCGAGGTAGGTGCGCGCCATCACGAAGGTGCCGCGAGACTTCGACATCTTGGCGCCGTTCACCGTCAGATAGCCGTTGACGTGCAGCGCGGTCGGCGCGCGGAAGCCTGCGCCATGCAGCATCGCCGGCCAGAACAGGCCGTGGAAGTTGATGATGTCCTTGCCCAGGAAGTGGTGCATCTCGGCGCTGCTGTCGGCCGCCAGGTACTGATCGAAGTCGATGCCGGTGCGCGCGCACAGCGCCTTGAAGCTGGCAAGGTAGCCGATCGGCGCATCCAGCCAGACGTAGAAGAACTTGCCCGGCGCATCCGGAATCGGAAAGCCGAAGTAGGGCGCATCGCGCGAGATGTCCCAATCGCGCAGGCCGCCTTCCAGCCACTCGTTGAGCTTCGCCTTCACTGCCGGATGCGCGACGTCGCCTGCGAGCCACTCGCGCAGGAACGCCTCGAACTTCGCCAACTCGAAGAAGTAGTGCTCGGAGTCGCGCAGCACCGGCACCGCACCCGACACGACCGAGTGCGGGTTCTTCAGATCGGTTGGCGCATAGGCCTTGCCGCAGACTTCGCAGTTGTCGCCGTACTGATCGGCCGAGCCGCAGTGCGGGCATTCGCCCTTGACGTAGCGATCGGGCAGAAACATGCCGCGCTCGGGATCGAACAGTTGCTGGATCGAACGCCGCGCGATGGCCTTCACCCCGTGCGTGCCGTCGCGCAAGCGCGTGTAGATCAGCTCGGCCAGCTCGCGGTTCTCGGTGCTGTGGGTGGAGTGATAGAAGTCGAAACGCACGCCGAACTCGGCGAAATCGCGCTCGTGCCCGTCCTGCATGGCGCGGATGAAGTCCTCGGCCGGAATGCCGGCCTTCTCTGCGGCCAACATGATCGGCGTGCCGTGGGCGTCGTCCGCGCACACGAAATGCACCGTGCCGCCGCGCATGCGCCGTGCCCGCGCCCAGATGTCCGCCTGGATGTAGCCCACCAGATGTCCGAGGTGCAGCGGGCCGTTGGCGTAGGGCAGGGCGCAGGTGAGCAGGGCAGGAGCAGGCGTGGGCATGGGTGGGATCGCGAGAAGAAATATTCGCGCGATTATCCCAGATGCACGCGCACCTGCGCGCCCGAACCGGCGATTTCGCGCGATCCGCATGGCGCAGCGGACCATCCGCTACAATTTGCACCCCCACCTCGATACGGAACGCCATGTCCACCGAGCTTCGCGACCGTCTGCGCGCGGCCATTGCCGCCTTGCCCGATCCGCACACCGGCCAACCGCTGGGCGATGCGGTGCGCGGGGTTGCCATCGATGGCGATCGTGCGGCGATCGAGATCGTGCTGGGTTATCCCGCCGCCGGGTGGCATGGCGCGTTGATGGAACTGGCGCGCGCCGCTGCGTTGGCCGTGCCTGGCATCGCTGCCGCCACGGTCGAGGTCAGTTCGCGCGTGTTCGCGCATCGCGTGCAGAAGGAACTCACGCCGATGCCGGAGGTGAAGAACATCATCGCCATCGCGTCGGGCAAGGGCGGCGTCGGCAAGTCCACCACCGCGGTGAATCTGGCGCTGGCGCTGCAAGCCGAAGGCGCGCGCGTGGGCTTGCTCGATGCCGACATCTACGGCCCCAGCATCCCGCAGATGCTCGGTCTGAGCGGGCGCCCCGATAGCCCGGACGGCAAGAAGATCACGCCCAAGATCGGCCACGGCCTGCAGGCCATGTCGATCGGTCTGCTGGTGGGTGAGGACACGCCGATGATCTGGCGCGGGCCGATGGTCACCCAGGCCTTGCAGCAATTGCTCGGCGAAACCCAATGGCAGGGGCTCGACTACCTGATCATCGACCTGCCGCCCGGCACCGGCGACATCCAGCTCACGCTGTCGCAGCGGGTGCCGGTGTCGGCCGCGATCATCGTCACCACGCCGCAGGACATCGCCCTGCTCGATGCGAAGAAAGCGCTGAAGATGTTCGAGAAAGTGGAAGTGCCGGTGCTCGGCATCGTCGAGAACATGGCGGTGCACGTGTGCAGCCAATGCGGCCACGCCGAGCATGTGTTCGGCGCCGGCGGTGCCGACAAGATGGCCGCGCAGTATGGGGTGCCGGTGCTCGGCGCGTTGCCGCTCGACATCCGCATCCGCGAACAGGTCGACAGCGGCGCCCCCACCGTGGCCGCGCAGCCCGACTCCGATCTCGCCCAACGCTACCGCGAGATCGCCCGCAACGCGGCCGCGCGCTTGTCGATGCAGGCAAAGAACAAGAGCATCGCGTTCCCTAACATTGTGATTCAAAATACTTGAAGACTCGGGACTCGGGACTCGGGACTCCAAGCTTGCGCTTTTTGACTCCCTCATCTGCTTGCAGGGGGTAACGGGCCGCGGTTTGCGAACTGCCGGTGGCAGCTCGCGCGGTACGGAACGCCCGGCAGGGCGGGTTGGTTGGGGTGGGGTGAACGCTTGCGACGCAACTTCCTGTCCTGCATCAACACCCCGCCACATGTCCGGTAACACCCATCGCCCTCCACGATTGCCGTCCACACGTATGCCGACCAGCGCCCGCCACTCATGAAATCGCAATCCCGCTTGCGCCTGGTAGCGCTGGTCGAATGGGCCAAGGGTCTGCTGGTGGCATTGGCGGCGTTCGGCCTGTTGGCGCTGGGCAGCGATGGCCTGCAACGCCTGGGCATGGATCTGATCGGCTACTTCCACCTCAATCCGGCCAGTCACCCGGCGCGGATGCTGGTGTCCGTGGTGGATAGCGCCAGCACCGACCTGAACTGGGTGATCGGCATTGCGTTCGCCTATATCGCATTGCGAGTGGTCGAAGGCTGGGGCTTGTGGAACCGGCGTGCCTGGGCGGTGGTGGTCGGCCTGATTTCGCTGGGCCTGTACCTGCCGGTGGAACTGTGGCATCTGTGGCACTCGCCGGACCTGCCCGGCGTGATCGTGCTGACCATGAACCTGCTGCTGCTCGCGTTGCTGTGGCCGCGCGGCGAACGCGGGCACCGGCATCTGACCTGACCTGACGGAAGCACCCATGAGCATCAAGAGCGACAACTGGATTCGCCGCATGGCACTCGGCCACCACATGATCGAGCCGTTCGAGCCGCGGCAAGTGAAGACCGATGCCGCCGGTAGCCGCATCGTCTCCTTCGGCACCTCCAGCTACGGCTACGACGTGCGCTGTTCCGACGAGTTCAAGCTGTTCACCAACCTCAACTCGACCGTGGTCGATCCCAAGAACTTCGATCCCAAGAGCTTCGTCGACGTGAAAAGCGACGTCTGCATCATCCCGCCCAACAGCTTCGCGCTGGCGCGCACGGTCGAATACTTCCGCATTCCGCGCAACGTGCTGGTGGTGTGTCTTGGCAAGAGCACTTACGCGCGCTGCGGCATCATCGTCAACGTCACTCCGCTCGAACCCGAGTGGGAAGGCCACGTGACCCTGGAGTTCTCCAACACCACCCCGCTGCCCGCCAAGATCTACGCCAACGAAGGTGTAGCGCAGATGTTGTTCTTCGAATCCGACGAAGTCTGCGCCGACAGCTACCGCGATCGCGGCGGCAAGTATCAGGGCCAGACCGGGGTGACGTTGCCGCGGACGTAAGGCGTGCCCGTGTTGCCCCGGCATCACGAGTGAAACGCATACCAGCGCCGAGCCGCAAGCAAGCAGGCTGGTGCCGAAGCGCAGCGAGCTTTGCGCGTGACACCTCGGGCTCGTTGCCAGCGTGCGTGGAAACGCGCTTGCGCATTAACGAGTACGGGCGCCGACATGCTGGGGTGCGCGTGGCGTACCCCAGCCGTGACAAGTCGGCTGTGCCTCTGCACCAGCCTGCGAATCGATAGCCCCCCGGCATCATCGGTCCAGCGGTTGCGCCTCCGGCGAATTTTCCAACGACGCCGGCGACACCTGCACCGTGGCGCGATAAAGCGTTGTCGGCGATTGGGTGTTGCCCGGTTCGAGCTTCGCGAGGTGGAACCGGTAACCCGCGTGAACCGCGTCGTAGGGCAGCCCCATATGCGCCGGTGCCGATGTGCCGATGGTGATCGTGTGGGTGGCGGTACCCGGTTTGCTCACCGCCAACGCGACGGCTGCATGTCCCGCCCAGATGCAGGTAACGCCTTCCGGGCAACGATCATCCTTGACCGACACCAGCTCGATGGTGAGCGATTTGGCCGGAATACGGGCTGGCGTCCCGCGCGAAAGCACGATGGTGTCCATGGATTGGGCTTCCTGCAGCGAAGCGATCGGCGCATCGGCGGTGCGTGCGGTGACGCAACCCAGCGTTGCCAGGGTGAGCGTGATGAGCATGATGCGACGCGTTGTCTGGTGAGTCATCGATTGCTCCCGATAGGCGTTCTTGCCCCTCACCGCCTGGTAACCACCGCAGCAGATGCCTTTCATGGCATCGGCTTCGGGTGGGTGTGGGCGGGTAACCGTCCTTGGTGGGTTCGCCCGCTCGCCATCCATGGCTCGCCTGGTAACTGCCGCGCGACATGCGTTTCATCGCATGTCGCAAGCGCGGCAGTTACCAACCCATGTAGTGGCCACCGTTGACGGAGAGGTTGGCACCGGTGATCCAGGCGGCTTCCTCGGGTACGAAGAACGCCACGGCATACGCGATTTCGTCGGGATTGCCGAGGCGGCCGGTGGGGATCTGCGCGACGATCTTGGCGCGCACGTCCTCGGGTACCGCCATCACCATCTCGGTGGCGATGTAGCCGGGCGAAATGGTGTTGACGGTAATGCCGAAGCGCGCGTTTTCCTGCGCCAACGAGATGGTGAAGCCGTGCATGCCGGCCTTGGCGGCGGCGTAGTTGGCTTGCCCGTACTGACCTTTCTGGCCGTTGATGGAGCTGATCTGGATGATCCGGCCCCACTTGCGTTCGCGCATGCCTTCGATCACCGGACGGGTGACGTTGAAGCAGGAATTGAGATTGGTGTTGATGACTTCCTGCCACTGCAATGCGCTCATGCGGTGGAAGGTGGCGTCGCGGGTGATCCCGGCATTGTTGACCAGGATATCGACCGGGCCGAGGTCGGCGCTCACCGCATCGACCAGTGCTTTGGCCGAATCGACTTGCGCCACGTCGCCGGGGTAGATCGAGACATGGACGCCATTGGACTGCAGCCGCGCCTGCCAGGCGCGCGCGCGCGCTTCGTCGCGATAGTTGGTGGCGACACGATGCCCCATTTGCGCAAGACGCGCGCAAATGGCGGTGCCGATTCCGCCGGTGCCGCCGGTTACCAATGCGATCCGTGACTGCATGATCCGCCCTCCGTTACGCCGCCATGGCGCTGCCGACCATCATTGTACGCACAGCCCTGTGGGAGTAAGGCGCTCGTTCGCAGGCAAGCACCACGTGCTTGAGAAATTATCGTACCCGGTCGCCGCATGGAGGGGGGCGCCGGATCTCAGCCGGGATGGACGAGGGTGTGGCGCGGTATGGCATCCGGGTCGAACGCCGCTACCGCTTGCTGCAACCAGAGGGCCGTGGAGACTTCCTGTGCGCCGCCGAACGGCGCCTGTCCCAGCAGGCGCCAGCTCGTCTCCAGCAGTTCGATCGGTGCGATGTCGTCGATCGGGCGTGCGCCGAGCGACTTGCTCAGCTTGCGGCCGTCGGCATCGAGCAGTAGTGGAATGTGCGCGTAGTCCGGGGTCGGGAGGCCGAGCGCCCCTTGCAAGGCGAGTTGGCGCGGGGTGGAGTCGAGCAGGTCGGCGCCGCGCACCACGTGGGTGATGCCTTGCGCGGCGTCGTCGACGACGACCGCCAATTGGTAAGCCCACAGTCCGTCGGCGCGGCGCAACACGAAGTCGCCCACGTCGTCGCTCAGGCGCTGTCGGCAGGTGCCCTGAATCCGATCCGCAAAAACGATTTCCTGTGCGTCGACGCGCAGGCGGATCGCAGGCGTGGCGCGCTGCGCGCCGCCCAGGCATTCGCGATGGATGCCGCCGCTGGCGGCGAGCGTCTGCCGTGAGCAATGGCAGGCAAACGCGCGCCCGGTCGCAAGCAGGGTGTCCAAGGCTCGCTGGTAGAGCGCGTGGCGCTGGCTCTGGCGCACCACTGGCAGGTCGGAGTGCAGCCCCAGGCGCGCCAGGCTGGCCAACTGGCAATCGGCGGCTCCTGCCACTTCACGCGGGGGGTCGAGGTCTTCGATCCGCACCAGCCATTGACCATCGGCGCGCCGCGCCATCAGCCAACTCGCCAACGCCGCCAGCAAAGAGCCCTGGTGCAGCGGCCCGGTGGGCGAGGGGGCGAAGCGGCCGCGATAGTCGGGGGCGGGCATTGGATAGGGCCGGGGCTGGGATGAACCGCGGGTGAAACACGGCCGCAGTGGGCGGGACGGGCCGCGCTTGAAACGGGCGGAGTGTACCCAATCTGTGGGAGAACGTTGTTCGCCGGTACCGGTCCGGTAACATTGGCGCCGACCCGACGGCGCCGCTGCGGACGGCGTGCCCTACGACCCATCGATTGGAGTTTCGATCATCATGAAGCGCATCCTTCTGCTCGTCGCCACCAATTTTGCGGTGCTCCTGCTGTTGGGGATCGTGCTGTCGATCCTGCAGAGCGTGTTCGGCGTGCGCCTGGGCAACAACGGCACGCTACTGGTATTTGCCGCGGTGTTCGGTTTCGGCGGGGCTTTCGTGTCGCTGGCCATTTCGAAGTGGATGGCCAAGCGCAGCACCGGCGCGCAGGTCATCACCCAGCCGCGCAACGAACTCGAAGCCTGGCTGCTCAATACCGTGCGCCGCCAGGCCGAGGCGGCCGGCATCGGCATGCCCGAGGTGGCGATCTACGAGGCCCCCGAAATCAATGCTTTCGCCACCGGCATGCGGCGCGACAGTTCGTTGGTCGCAGTCTCCACCGGGTTGCTGCGGGCGATGAGCCGCGATGAGGCCGAGGCGGTGCTGGCGCACGAGATCAGTCACGTAGCCAATGGCGACATGGTGACGATGGCGTTGCTGCAAGGCGTGCTCAACACCTTCGTGATCCTGTTGGCGCGCATCGTCGGCCGTGCGGTAGATGCCTGGATCAGCGGCAACCGCGACGAGGGCCCCAGCTTCGCCTACTACATCATCGTGTTCGTGCTGGACATGGTGTTCGGCCTGATCGCTTCGGTGATCGTGATGGCGTTCTCGCGTTGGCGCGAGTTCCGCGCCGATCACGGCGGAGCCACGCTGGCCGGGCGTCAAAAGATGATTGGCGCGCTGGAGCGGCTGGCGCAGACCTACGGTGTCAGCACCTTGCCCAACGAAGTGCGCGCGTTCGGTATTTCGGGCGGGGTCGGCAGCGGCCTGCAGCGCCTGTTCATGAGCCATCCGCCGCTGGCCGAGCGCATTGCCGCGCTGCGCAACGGTTGAGGCGCCGGCGTATCGTCGTCGCATCTGGTCGAGCGCGCGAAAATGCGCGCTCGCACCAGATTGCCGGTAGGCTTTCCCCGAGTCCCGAGTCCCGAGTCCCGAGTCCCGAGTCCCGACCGAGCAAACCGCGTAGCGGTGAAGCGAAGGCGTAGCGAGCAAAGTGAGCGATGTCGCGCAGCGACCGAATCCCGAGCTCCAAGCCCCCTCCCGCATCGCCCAACTCCGCCTATACTGGCGCGAACCTCACCGACAGGTTGCGTGTGAGCCCCCGCACACCAGCGCCTCCACCGCCGGCCGACCCGATCGACGCTTCGCTGCGGCGCGAACTGTACCTGTTCGCGCTGTACCGGGTGATGGAAGCCGGCATCTTCGTCTTCTTCTCATTCAGTCCGCTGGCCGGCATCGTCTCTGAACTCAGCCGCCCAGGGCTGGCGCGGCTGGCGTCGGGAACCTATCTGCTGGTGGCGCTGCTGTTGTGGCTGGCGACGCGCGTGCGCCACTGGCCGCTGCGGCACCAAGCGGCGATCGGGTTGGGCGCCGACATCGTCGCCTCGGTGCTGGCGATTCAATCGCTCGCCGGCGTCGGCACTGGCGTCTCGCTGCTGCTGGTGTTCAACATCGCCGCCGCCGCGCTGTTCCTGTCGCTGCGCGGCAGCATGCTGCTGGCGCTGCTGGCGGCACTGGCCGTATCGCTGCCGCAGATGGTCGCGGCCATCGCCGGGCAGACCGGCGGCATGGCGGTGCAAGCCGTGATGGTGATCGTCACCTATCTGGCGACCGCGGTGCTGACCTACCTGTTGGGCAGCGACATGCGCGCCTCGCACCAGCTCGCCAAACGGCGCGGCGAAGACCTGGCCAACCTGGCGCAGATCAACGAACTGATCATCCACCGCATGCGCGCCGGGGTGCTGGTGGTGGACGAGACCAACCACGTCCAGGTGATCAATGAAGCGGCCTGGTACCTGCTGGGCAAGCCACCGCCGGAGCGCAAGAGCCTGTCCGAAATCGCGCCGGAACTGTCGCGCCGCCTGTGGCACTGGCGCAACCGCAAGGCTTTCAAGAACGTCGCGGTGGCGCTGGCCGACGACGCACCCGAGGTGCTGCCGCGCTTCACCCGGCTGTCCACCAGCGAGGGGTTGGCGCTGATCTTTCTGCAGGACACCTCGATGGTATCGCGACGCGCCGAGGAACTGACCCTGTCCACCCTGGGCCGGCTCTCGGCATCGATCGCGCACGAAATCCGCAATCCGCTGGCGGCGATCAGCTATTCGGCGCAGTTGCTGGAGGAGTCGCCGCTCAGCGACACCGACCGGCGCATGGTGGAAATCATCAACACCCAGTGCCATCGCATGAACAGCATCATCCAGGACATCCTCGGCATGGCGCGGCGCGAACGCGCCCAGCCCGAACCGGTGGAACTGGTGTCGTGGGCGCGCCGCTTCATCGCCGAATTCCGCGCCACGCGCAGCCAGGGCGACGAACAACTGCAGGTGTCCACCCGGCTCGCCCAACTCGACGCCATGATCGACCCCGGCCACCTGCACCAAGTGATCACCGCGCTGGTGAACAACGCCATCAACTACGGCCGCCTGCCCAACGAGCCGCCGCGGATCACCCTGACGGTGCGCCAGTTCGGCGATCTCGCGGTACCGGCGATCGAGGTGATCGACCGCGGCCCCGGCATCGTGCCCAAGGTGGTGGCAAGCATTTTCGAACCCTTCTTCACCACCAGCGAAAGCGGCACCGGCCTGGGCCTGTATATCGCCCGGCAATTGTGCGAAGCCAATCAAGCCAGCCTGGAATACGAATCCGTCGCCGGCGGCGGCAGTTGCTTCCGCATCGTGCTGCCAGCGGCCGGCGCGCTGTCCGAACCGGCGCGTGAACCGGCATCCAACTCCTGATCGAACGGCGCTACCCATGATTGCGGCATTGCGTTAAGGTTGCCCCCGGCTAACGGTCATGACAAATCGCCGCCCTGGATGATGAAACGGCCATTTGCCATGACCGTTCCCCTCACCCCTAGCCCTCTCCCGCGCGCGGGAGAGGGGGGCTAAGGAAACGCTTCGCGTTGCTTCACGTCAAGGACATTCAGGATCAATGGGCAGTAACCGCTCCGCACTGGTGGTCGACGACGAGCGCGATATTCGCGAACTGCTGGTGCTTACCCTGGGCCGCATGGGATTGCGCGTGGATACCGCCGCCGACGTCCATAGCGCCAAGGCCCACCTGTCCGAACGCAGCTACGACCTGTGCCTCACCGACATGCGCCTGCCCGACGGCAACGGCCTGGACTTGGTAGCGCACATCGGCAGCCACTACCCGCAAACCCCGGTGGCGATGATCACCGCGCACGGCAACGTCGAAGCCGCCGTCACCGCGCTCAAGGCGGGCGCCTTCGACTTCGTCAGCAAACCGGTCGATCTGGCGGTGCTGCGACGCCTGGTGCAGCACGCCCTGCAACTGCAGGAAACCCGCGTCAGCACTACTGGCAGCAGCGCTCGCCTGATCGGCGACTCGCCGGTGATGAAGCAATTGCGCGCCACCATCGACAAACTCTCGCGCAGCCAGGCGCCGGTGTACATCAGCGGCGAATCGGGCGTGGGCAAGGAACTGGTGGCACGGCTGATCCACGAACAGGGCTCACGCGCCAGCGGGCCGTTCGTACCCGTCAACTGCGGCGCGATCCCGGCCGAACTCATGGAAAGCGAATTCTTCGGACATCGCAAAGGCAGCTTCACCGGCGCCCACGCCGACAAGGAAGGACTGTTCCAGGCCGCCAACGGCGGCACCCTGTTCCTCGACGAAGTGGCCGAACTGCCGCTGCACATGCAGGTCAAGCTGCTGCGCGTGATCCAGGAAAAATCGGTGCGCCCGATCGGCGCCGCCGGCGAAGCGCCGGTAGACGTACGCATTCTCTCCGCCACCCACAAGAACCTCGCGCGGCTGGTGGACGAAAACAAGTTCCGCCACGACCTGTTCTATCGCATCAACGTGATCGAACTCAAAGTGCCGCCGCTGCGCGAGCGTCGCGACGACCTGCCGACGCTGGCC
>JANRIF010000321.1:0-3497 GCA_033765245.1 Lysobacteraceae bacterium | reverse complement strand
GTCGTCCGCAGTGCAGCGCAGATGGTGTCGGTGAGTGGTTTGTGGTGGCAGACGGGCAGTACCGGTATAGTTCGCCGGAACGCGCCCGTAGCTCAAGCGGATAGAGCATCGGCCTTCTAAGCCGAGGGTTGCAGGTTCGATTCCTGTCGGGCGCGCCAAGGACTGCGAGGTCGCTCGCGCGTGCCGCAGACCGCTCGTTGTCACGATGCGCAGCGAGTGGTGTTGTAAGGTTAGGTGTGGTAGCAAAGGTTCTGGTTCGACGGTGGATGTAGCTCAGTTGGTTAGAGCATCGGATTGTGATTCCGAGGGTCGCGGGTTCGAGTCCCGTCTTCCACCCCAGGCCACGGATGCGGCATAATGCGCATTCGCTGTCGTAAGGCAGGACAAGCACAACGGGCCGTTAGCTCAGCTGGTAGAGCAGTTGACTCTTAATCAATTGGTCGTAGGTTCGAATCCTACACGGCCCACCATGCTTCTCTCGACGTTGGATCGGCGCGCGGCAAGGCGAAAGTGGCGAAACTGGTAGACGCGCTGGATTTAGGTTCCAGTGGGGTAACCCGTGAGAGTTCGAGTCTCTCCTTTCGCACCACCGGGACTCGGTGGCGCTGGGTGGCCGGGCTCCGCGGGTTTTTTGTGTCCGCCGTGCGGGCGGACGGGCAGGAGTGACCATGCAAGTATCGATCGAGAACCTTTCTTCGCTGGAGCGCCGACTGACGGTCAGCCTGCCGGCGGATCGACTGGACGGCGAAGTGCGCGACCGCTTGCGCGAGATCGCGCGATCGGCGCAAATGAAGGGCTTCCGCCGCGGCAAGGTGCCCGCCAAGGTCGTCGAGCAGCGCTACGGCAGCCAGGTGCGCAACGAAGCCCTCAGCGACATCGTGCGCGCCAGCTTCAATGAGGCGGTCGAGCAGCAACAACTGCGCCCGGCGGCGGCCCCGAGCATCGAGACCAGCGGCAAGCCGGAAAACGGCGAACTGCGCTATACCGCCACTTTTGAAGTGGTGCCAGACTTCGGCAAGATCGACGTGTCCGGCCTGGCGGTGACGCGCGTCGCCGCGTCGGTAGACGACGCCGACGTCGACCAGATGATCGAGACGCTGCGTCTGCAGCGCCGCACCTTCCAGCCGGTGACGCGCGCCGCCCAGAGCGGCGACATGGTGCTGGTGGAAACGCACGCACAAGCTGGCGACGAGCGCATTCCCGCGGAAGGCAGCGAGCGCGGCGGCACCATCGTCGGCGCGGGCATGATGCATCCCGACATCGAGCAGGCGCTGGTCGGCATGAGCGAGGGCGATGAGAAGTCCGTTGCCGTGACCTTTGCCACCGATTGGCGTGTGCCGGCGCTGGCCGGCAAGAGCGCCGACGTCACCGTCAAGGTGAACAAGGTGTCCGAGGCGGTGTTGCCGGAAGTCGACCGCGTATTCATGGAGAGTTTCGGCGTTCGCGGCGGCGACTTGCAGCAGTTCCGGCACGAAGTGCGTTCCAACCTGGAGCGCGAGCTCAAAGGCACGCTGATGGGCGCGCTGCGCACCGAGGTCATCGACAAGCTGATCGCCGCGTTCAGTTCGGTGGAACTGCCGGCGCGTCTGATCGAATCCGAGGCGCGCGCGTTGGCCGCTCAGGCCGAGCAGCAGGCGCAACAACAGGGTCGCAAAGGCGTCACCGTAGCGGCCGACACCATGCGCGCGACGGCGCAGCGTCGCGTCGCAGCGGGGCTGCTGGTGGGCGAGATCGCGCGGCAGAACGCGCTTGTGCTGGATCGCAAGCGCCTTGACGAAACCATGATGCTGATCGCCTCTACCTACGAGGATCCGCAGCAGGTGGTTGAACTTTACCGCAACGACCCCCAACTCATGTCCGGGCTGCACGCTCGCGTGATGGAGGAGCAGGTGATCGACTGGATCGCCTCGCGCGCCAACGTGACCGAGCGTCAGGCCAGTTTCAGCGAGGTGATGCGCGGTGGTGTGCCGGCCTGACCGGCGCCGCCGTGCAGCCGAATCGAGAGCCGTGTCGTCAATCTGGGAGCGCAAGATGGAACCGGTAAAGGGCCTCAATCTGGTGCCGATGGTGGTCGAACAGACCGCTCGTGGCGAGCGCGCCTATGACATCTACTCGCGTCTCCTCAAGGAGCGCGTCATATTTCTGGTCGGTCCGATCGACGACTTCGTCGCCAATGTGGTGATCGCGCAGTTGCTGTTTCTGGAAGCCGAGAACCCGGAAAAGGACATCAGCCTTTACATCAACTCGCCCGGCGGCGTGGTGACTTCAGGTCTGGCGATCTACGACACCATGCAGTTCATCAAGCCGGACGTCAGCACCATCTGCATCGGCCAGGCCGCCAGCATGGGCGCGCTGCTGCTGGCCTCAGGCGCAGCCGGCAAGCGTTATGCGTTGCCGCACACACGGGTGATGATCCACCAGCCTCTGGGCGGTTTCCAGGGGCAGGCGACCGACATCGAGATTCACACTCGCGAGATCCTCAACCTGCGCGATCGGCTCAACGCCATCATGGCCAAGCACACTGGTCAGCCGATCGAAACGATCGCGCGCGACACCGACCGCGACAACTTCATGGCAGCGGCGGATGCCCGTGCCTACGGCCTGATCGACGACGTGCTCGAGCGCCGTCCGGACGACAGCGTCCACGCCTCCTGATCCTGCGGGCGGCCGGCGTGCGCCGGGTCCGCCCCAGGCCCACGACGCCCGGATATCCGTTCCGGGCGGCTGTGCTATCCTCCCTTCACGACCGACCCCAGCTTAGGGCCACGCAGCATGACCGAAGATCGCCAGGGCCGATCCAACGACAGCGGCAAAATCCTCTACTGCTCTTTCTGCGGCAAGAGCCAGCACGAGGTACGCAAGCTGATCGCGGGGCCGAGCGTGTTCATTTGCGATGAATGCGTGGAGCTGTGCAACGACATCATCCGCGAGGAGCTGGAGGAGAAGGCGCAGGCTGCACGCAGCCATCTGCCCAAGCCGCGCGAGATCATGGCTGTGCTCGATCAATACGTGATCGGCCAGCAGCGCGCCAAAAAGACGTTGTCGGTGGCGGTATACAACCACTACAAGCGCATCGAAAGCCGTCAGAAGAACGACGAAGTCGAACTGTCCAAGTCCAACATTCTGATGATCGGGCCCACCGGTTCGGGCAAGACGCTGCTGGCGGAAACGTTGGCGCGCCTGCTCAACGTGCCGTTCACCATCGCCGACGCCACCACGCTCACCGAGGCGGGCTACGTCGGCGAGGACGTCGAGAACATCATCCAGAAGCTGCTGCAGAAGTGCGAATACGATGTCGAGAAAGCCCAGATGGGCATCGTCTACATCGACGAAATCGACAAGATCTCGCGCAAGAGCGAAAACCCCTCGATCACCCGCGACGTTTCCGGCGAAGGCGTGCAGCAGGCGTTGCTCAAGCTGATCGAGGGCACCGTCGCATCGGTGCCGCCGCAGGGCGGGCGCAAGCATCCGCAGCAGGAGTTCCTGCAGGTCGATAC
>JANRIF010000309.1:0-2546 GCA_033765245.1 Lysobacteraceae bacterium | reverse complement strand
AAAAAATGCGGGCCGCCGCTTCTTGTGGACTGACTGCCGGGCCGTCGTGACATACACCTCGCAATTGCGGCACCATGCCCGGATTACACAGGGGAGCGCCGCATGAAACGCTGGGTCATTCGCGCGATATGGGCGCTTGCGCTGCTATTGATGATGGCGATCGGCGCCGGATGGTGGGCGATGCGCTGTTCGCTGGCGCTGCTCGATGGACAACTGGCGCTGGCAGGACTGACGGCACCGGTCGAGCTCAGTCGCGATACCTCGGGCGTGCTCAGCGTCCAGGCGCAAAATGAAACCGATGCGATGCGCGCGCTGGGTTTCGCACATGCGCAGGAACGCTTCTTCGAGATGGACCTGCTGCGCCGCTCGGCGGCCGGTGAGTTATCGGCGTTGTTCGGCAAGATCGCGCTGGAACGCGACAAGAAGGTGCGCGTGCATCGTCTGCGCGCGCGCGTCGACGCCGAATGGGAAGACATCGAAGGTTCGCGCAAGGCAACGCTGGAAGCCTACCGCGATGGCGTCAACGCGGGGCTGGCGGCGCTGCGCGCGCGGCCCTGGCCCTACCTGCTGCTGAATGCCCAGCCCGAACCGTGGCGCGTCGGCGATACGGCGCTGGCCGCGGATGCGATGTTCTTCGACCTGCAGGACGAGGGCAACGTGCGCGAACTGGCGCTGTGGCGCATGCGCCGGGTGCTGCCCGAGACGCTGTATCGCCTGATCACGGCGCCGGGCAGCGATTGGGATGCACCGATGGTGGGTGCGGCGTTCGGCGATCCGCCGCTACCCGACGCCGCCGCCCTGGACCTGCGCAAGCTCCCGGCACCGGCCGATGACACCCCGCTGCGCGTGCTGGAGGCACATCCGCTGACCTGGAACGGGGATGCCGAGTCCCGCGCATGCGGCAATTGCGAACCGATGCTGCCTGGCTCCAACAATTTCGCGGTAAACGGCAGCCGCACCGGCGATGGTCGCGCGATCGTCGCCAACGACATGCACCTGGGCCTGCGCGCGCCCAACATCTGGTTCCGTGCACGCCTGCGCTACCCCGATCCGCAGGCGCCCGACGGCACGGTCGACATCAGCGGCTTCACCTTGCCCGGCGTGCCGGCGGTGATCGTCGGCAGCAACACGCATGTCGCCTGGGGTTTCACCAACAGCTACGGCGACTGGCTCGACTGGGTGCGCGTGCATTACGCCGATCCGCAGCAAACGCGCTATCGCACCGCCGAAGGCGAAGCGCCGGTGCGCGAGATCGTCGAAACCATTGCGATCAAGGGCGAGCCCGCTTTCGCGCTGAACGTGCGCGAGACCCGCTGGGGCCCGATCATCGAACGCGACGGCGGCGATGGCCTGGCGCTGCGCTGGACCACACACCACGGTGCGCTCAACTTCGGGCTCGCCGACTTCGCCCGTGCCGGCGATCTGGCGCAGGCATTGACGATCGCGCGTACTGCCGGGGTGCCGGCGCAGAATCTGCTGATCGTCGATCGCCGCGGTCATGCGGCCTGGCAGTTGATCGGGCGCGTTCCGCGCCGCGTCGGCGGCTGCGATGCCAGCGCGCCGCTGGAGCCGCTGACTGGCTGCGATTGGGATGGCTGGAACGCGGAGCCACCGCATTGGATCGATCCCCCTGGGGGCCGTCTGTGGACCGCCAACGCTCGCGTGGTCGATGGCGACGCGCTCGCCATGATCGGCGATTCGGGCTATGCGCTGGGCGCGCGCGCGGCGCAGATCCGCGACGATCTGCAGGCGCGCGAGCTGATCGACGAACGCGCGCTGCGCGCTATCCAACTCGACGACCGCGCGCTGTTCCTGCGGCGCTGGCATGGCCTGCTGCAGCGGCTGGCCGACCAGTATCCCGGCAACGCCGCGCTGAAGGATCTGGCCAACGCCGCGATCACCTGGGACCCCCGCGCCAGCATCGACGCACGCGCCTATCCGCTGGTGCGCGCGTGGCGTCTGGCGGTGATCGATCGCATCCAGCGCGGGTTGGTCGCTCCGGCGCGGGTGGCGCTGGGCGAAGAGTTCCAGATGCCCAGCCTGCCGCAGATCGAAGGCGTGGCGTATGCACTGGCCAGCCGGCAACCGGAAAACCTGTTGCCACGGCGCTTCGAACGCTGGGAAACGCTGCTGGCCGACGCTGCCCGCGAGGTACTTGATGCACCCGACAGCAAGCGCGATTGGGGCCAGCACAACACGGCCGCGATTTGCCACCCGCTGGCGGGCACGCTGCCGAGCTTCGCGCGGCGCCTGCTGTGCATGCCCGCCGATCCGCTGCCCGGCGACAACCACATGCCGCGCGTACAAGGCCCCAGTTTCGGCGCCAGCGAACGCATGGTGGTGTCGCCCGGACACGAAGCCGACGGCCTGATCCACATGCCCGGCGGACAGAGCGGCAACCCGCTGTCACCCTACTGGGGCGCCGGCCACGCTGCCTGGGCGCAGGGCGATCCGACCCCGTTCCTGCCCGGCCCCGCCGAACACACGCTGACCCTGACACCCGGCGGATAATCGGCGCGCTCGCCCACCACTGCGTGGGCACTGCG
>JANRIF010000308.1:0-16488 GCA_033765245.1 Lysobacteraceae bacterium | reverse complement strand
GCGCATCGCTGCGCGATGCTATGCCTTCGCTTCGCTCGGTCGTCCGCAAGCAGCCTCGCACAAGAGCCGACGCGCCACCCACCGTGTCTCGATATGCTCGCCCGAGTCCCGAGTCCCGAGTCCCGACCGAGCGAACCGCGCAGCGGTGAAGCGAAGGCGGCTGCTCCTGCGCATCCATGCGCCCGCAGCACTTGCACATCCATGTGCTGCGTAGCCGGCACAGCGAGCGATGTCGCGTAGCGACCGAATCCCGAGTCCCGAGCCCCTTGTGGGAGCGCGCCTGCGCGCAACGAGCACCATCGCAGCGGACGGAAGCGGGAAATGCAAGCTAGACTTATCCGCATGCATTGCGCCACCGTTCTCCCATGACCGAATTGCCACGACCAGCCGTCCCGCAGTCCCTGTCCATCGGCGTGTCGCCGGCGGCCGAGGGCATTGTGTTCGACGCTGCGCGGGTGTCGCAAGCGCAAGCGACGGCCGGATTGTTTGAGGTCGCGCAGTGGCCGCAGGCGTCGCCGGTGCTGGGCAGCGGGCGCGGGTCGGCCTGGTTCGTCGAAGCGCCGTGGACGCGCGCGGTATTGCGTCATTACCGGCGAGGCGGAATGATCGCGCGCGTGATGGGCGATCTGTATGGGTGGCATGGCCCCGATCGGACCCGCGGTTTCGCCGAATTTCGCCTGCTGGCGCGGATGAGCGCGCTGGGTCTGCCGGTGCCGGTGCCGTTGGCGGCGCACTACGAGCGGGTGGGACCGTGGTATCGCGCCGATCTGCTGATCGAGCGCATCGCTGGCGCGGTGCCGTTGACGACGCTGCTGCGCCATGATCTGGCGGCGGCGCCGTGGGAGGCGGTCGGTGCGGCGATCGCACGCTTCCATCGTGCCGGCATCGATCACGCCGATCTGAATGCCAACAACATCCTGGTCGACCCGGGCGGTCGCATCTGGTTGATCGACTTTGATCGGTCGCGTCAGCGCAGCGAGCATCCGCGCTGGCGCGCCTCCAACTTGCGACGTTTGCGGCGCTCGATCCACAAGCTGATCGGCGGCTATTTCGGCGCCGCGCTGATCTCGGGCTGGTCGCGACTGTACGAGAGCTACACCCTGGCGTTGGCGCGGGCGGAACTGTCATGAGCTGGGTGCTGCATTTTTTGGGCGTCGGCAACGCCGCCGCCGCCGCCGAGTTGGGCTCCGCCAGCGCGGTGATCGAGCGTGGCAACCAACCGCTGCTGATGATCGATTGCGGTCAGGAAGCGCTGACCGCCTACTGTCAGGCCTATGCGCGGATGCCCGACGCGCTGTTCATCAGCCATGTCCACATGGACCATGTCGCCGGCCTGGAGCGCCTGTTTTTCGCCACTTGGTTCGAGCCGGCGCGCCGCGGCAAGGTTCGGTTGTACGTGCCCGCCGGTATCGTGGCGCATCTGCAGGCGCGATTGGCCGACTATCCCGGCATGCTTGCCGAGGGCGGGGTCAATTTCTGGGATGCGTTTCATCTGGTGCCGGTGAGTCGTGGTTTCTGGCATGCCGGGCGCTGGTACGATGTGTTCGCAGTACGCCACCATGCGCCCGACACCGCGTTCGGGCTCGCTCTGCGTGGCGCTTTGGTCTACACCGGCGACACGCGCCCCATTCCGGAAATGCTGATGCACCATGCCAACCACGGCGAGCTGATCGCGCACGATTGCGCGCTGGTCGGCAACCCTTCGCATAGCGGGCTCGACGACCTCGAGCGCGAGTACCCACCGGCGCTGCGGCAGCGTCTGGTGTTGTACCACTATGGCGACGCGAGCGACGCCGACGCGATGGGCGCGCGCGGCTATCGCGTGGCGCGCGCCGGCGATCGCATCGCGCTGTCCGAACCCAGCGCCGAGCAGGCTGAGGCGAGTTCATGAACATGGCTGCGCCGACCGTCGCCGACTCCGCGCCGGAGGACATCGCCGTGCGCGATCGTCTGGACCGGCCGCTGCGCGACTTGCGGGTGTCGGTGATCGAAACCTGCAACTACCGCTGCCCCTACTGCATGCCGGCCGAGCGCACCCCGGAATGGACCGACGCCGATCACGCCGGTAGCGCCGCGCGTCTGCATTTCGACGAGATCGAGACGCTGGTGCGCGCCTTCGTCGGGCTGGGCGTGCGCAAGGTCCGGCTTACCGGCGGCGAGCCGCTGCTGCGGCGCAATCTGGATCAGTTGGTGGCGCGCCTGGCGCGCATCGACGGCATCGACGATCTGGCCCTGACCACCAACGGCAGCCTGCTGGCGCGACAGGCGCGCGCGTTGCGTGAAGCCGGATTGCGCCGGCTCACGGTGAGCCTGGACACGCTCGATCCGGCGCGCTTCAGGCAGTTGTCGGGCGGGCGCGGTGAATTGCGCGACGTGCTTGCCGGTATCGACGCGGCGCAGGCGGTGGGATTCGAGGCGCTGAAGATCAACTGCGTGGTGCAACGCGGCGTCAACGACGACGATGTGCTGGCGCTGGTGGCGCATTTTCGCGGCAGCCGCCACGTGCTGCGCTTCATCGAGTACATGGACGTCGGTACCTGCAACCGTTGGCAGCGAACCCAGGTGGTGCCGTCGCGGGAACTGCGCGACCGCATCGACGCACGCTGGCCGTTGCGCGCGTTGCAGCCGCAATATCGCGGCGAGGTGGCGTCGCGCTACGGCTTTGCCGATGGAGGGGGAGAAATCGGATTCGTCAGTTCGGTGAGCGCGCCGTTCTGCGGCGATTGTCACCGCGCCCGCCTCGGCGCCGACGGGCAGCTCTACACCTGTTTGTTTGCCGCGCGCGGCACGCCGCTGCGTGCCCACGTCGGCGAAGGCGAGGCGGCGCTGGCGGCGCGTATCGCTGCACTCTGGGGCGCGCGTGGCGATCGCTACAGCGAGTTGCGCGGCGCGGCGTCGGCACCGGGTCGGCGCATCGAAATGTTCATGGTCGGGGGCTGAACGATGGCGGCACGCAAGACCGGTGGCGGACTCACGCACCTCGATAGCCACGGGCGGCCGGCGATGGTGGACGTCTCGGCCAAACCCCCCAGCGCGCGCGACGCGCTCGCCGAATGCCAGGTGCGCTTTCCCGCTGCGGTGGCCGAACGCCTGCGCGCGCAGGGCATGGCCACCGCCAAGGGCGCGGTGATCGACACCGCGATCGTGGCAGGGACGCAAGCCGTGAAGCAGACCGCGGCGCTGATACCGTTCTGCCATCCGCTGCCGATCGAAGGCTGCCGTTTCGACGTCGAGTGGAGTGGCGCCAGTGTGCTGCGCATCGCCTGTCAGGTCCGCACCACGCATCGCACCGGGGTCGAGATGGAAGCGTTGACCGGCGCCACCGTCGCCGCGCTTACCGTGTTCGACATGTGCAAGGCGCTCTCGCACGCGATTGCGATCGGCCCTGCCCGGGTGCTGGCCAAGCGCGGCGGCAAGCGCGACATCGCACCGGAGCGGCTGCGGTGAACCTCACCTTGCATTATTTCGCCAGCCTGCGCGATCAGGCGGGCTGCGCCAGCGAGACGCTCGCGGTGCCGGCGGGCGCGAGCCTGGTCTGGTTGTACGACGAATTGCAGCGGCGCCATGGATTCGCCTTGCCGCGCGAACGTCTGCGGGTCGCCATCGACGATGCCTTCGTGGACTGGGGTTGCCCGTTGCACGACGGTGCCGCGGTGGTGTTCGTGCCTCCGGTGTCGGGCGGTTGAGCATGCCCACGTTCCGGTTGTGCGACGACGCCATCGATGCCGACGCGCTGCGGCGCGGCATGATCGCGGTACGCTGCGGCGCCTTCGTGTGCTTCGAGGGCTGGGTGCGCGATCACCATGCCGGCAAGGACGTGAGCGCGCTCGATTATCAAGCTTACGGCGCGCTGGCGCAGAGCGAAGGTCAGCGAGTGGTCGAGCAAGCCTGCGCGCGTTTCGCCATCGCCGATGCGCTGGCGGTGCATCGCGTCGGCGCCTTGCAACTGAGCGACGTGGCGGTGTGGGTAGGGGTGAGCGCCGGCCATCGCGATGCCGCATTCGACGCCTGCCGCTGGATCATCGACGAGATCAAGATGCGGGTGCCGATCTGGAAGCGCGAACACTATCGCGACGGCATCAGCGACTGGCTGCATCCGTAACCCCCAGGCGGCCTCCCACAAGAGCCGAGGCGCCACCCATCGTGCCTCGTTATGCTTTTCCGAGTCCCGAGTCCCGAGTCCCGAGTCCCGAGTCCCCTTGTGCGCGCACGCTTGCGCGCGACGGTGAGGAGTCGGGTCCGCGCCGTTGGCGCTTGACCCGACCTACGTTCAGGTGCGGCCGCTCGGCAACTCGCATGCCGCGCGTTACGGTTTGCCTTCGGTTGTCGGTTCGGGCTCCGGTTCGGCTTTCTTTTTCTTGCCGAACAGGCTCTTGATCACGGCGTCGGCGGCTTTTTCCTTCAAGGCAGCCTTGTCGAGCGTGGCATCGGCGGCGTTGGGGTCGCCGGTCTTGCCGGCCACCAGCCCCGAAAGCACCGCACCGGCAAGCGCGCGGGTGTCGGCCTTGAACTGGGGTTGCTGGGCGGTGCCGCCAACGGTCAGGCCGATGCCGTCGCGGTTGCTCTTGCCGATCGCCCCCTGCAGCGCGGATGCCACCGAGCCGCCCGCTACGCTGCTGCCGCTGGCGAGCGCGGCATCGGGCTGGATGCGCAGGCGGAAGTCGAGTTGCGTCTGCGCGTTCACGCTGCCTTCGCCGGTCACACGTCCGAGGTCGGTGATCACCGCCACGATGTTGCGCATCGTCACCCCGCCGGCATCGAGCGTCACGTCGGCGGCGGCCGACTCGATGACGGTGTCGTCCGGTATGCGCAGACCCGCCAGCGCCATCACGCCGGACACCTTGCTGCCAAGGCTGAAGCCTTTCAGACGGCTGTGTTCCAGTCGCATCGGACCGGCAATGGTGAGCGCGTCGAGCTTGCCTTGGGCATGCAGCGACAGCTTCAGCGTGCCGCCTTCGAGGCGTGAATCTTCAGGCAGCACCATGCCCAACATCGGCAACAGGCCCTGGATATCGTCGACCGGCAACGCATTGCCTTCGATGCCGAGGTCGAGCGTCATCTGCGCCTTGCGGTTATCGAAGCGGCCGCCGATCGCGAGCGCGGAGGCGCCGATCGCAAAGGCGCCGCGACCGAGTTCTCCGCGGCGGGATTTCAGGTCGTACGTTGCCTGGTGATCGAAGGTGACCGCTGCCGGTGCCACTGCGGCGTCTGGATACAGACGCAGGCGATTGACGGTGGCTTTGCCGGTGAGCGTGATGGCGCCGTCGCGTGTGGCGAGGTCGCCGCGGTAATCGAGCGCGCCGGCGAGACCACCGCCGGGCATCCCGGACGTGAGGTCGAAGCCGTCGAGGTCCAGGCGCGCACTGAACGGCGTCAGCAACATGTCGCCGGCTGCCAGCGGGCCAATCGTGCCGTCGATGCGGGCTTTGGCGCCGCTGGGGCTGTTCGCTTCGATCTTCACGGCAAAGGCGCGGTCGGCGGCGAGACCATCGGCGGCAAGGCTCAAGTCGGTGAGCTGGCGTTCGCTGCCGTCGTCGAAGCGCAGCGTGAGTCGACCGCCCTCGACCCGCAGTGCGTCGATGCGCACGCTTTGCGGCGCGGCGCTGCTGGGCGGCGCCGCGGCGCTGGCGGTCAGCGCATCCCCGAGGCTCTCCACGTTCCAGCGCCCCTTGCGGCTCTGGATCAGATGGATGCTGGGTTGTTGCAGCAGCAGTTGTTTCACTTGCAGTTCGCGCTGCGTCAGCAGCGGCCACAGCGCCACTTGCACTGCCAGCCGATCGGCGGTGATGAAGGGTTCCTTGGCGAAGGCAGGGTCGTCGCCGATGCGGATGTCATCGGCGGTGAATGCGAGCCGCTGCAGCGACAAGGCCATCTTGCCTACCTGCACCGGGCGACCGAGGGTCTGGCTCAGGCTCGATTCGATCTGCGGGCGAAACTGTTCGACATCCACGCGCAGCAGCACGATCGCCAATCCGACGACCGCGACGACCACCACAACCGCAATGCCGACCAGCAGCTTTTTCATGGCGCGCCCTCCGCGGATGGATGGCGGCCATTGTCCCCCTGTCCTCGACTCGCGCCAAGCGCAGAGTCATGGTGCGCTGGGTTGCGTGATCGGCGGATCAGGTGGCCAGTTGGGCAACGCTGCCGACGCTGTGAGCTTGCGCGCGCGTCGTCACCGGCGTTGTGGCGACGCCGGAATGGCCGCCGTCGTTCTTGAAGAATGCGATCGACCGAACCAGGCCGTGCGCCTGTTCCTCCATGGTGCGGCTGGCCGCGGCCGCCTCCTCCACCAGCGCGGCGTTGTGCTGGGTGAGTTCGTCCAGTTGGATCACCGCCTTGTTCACCTGCGCGATGCCATCCGCTTGCTCCTGCGATGCCGCCGCGATTTCGGTGACGATGCCGGTGACCACGCGCACGCTTTCCACGATCTGCAGCAGCGCCTGACCGGATTGGTCGACCAGTGCCGAACCGTTGCGCACGCGGTCGTCGGAGTCGTGGATCAGCGTCTTGATTTCCTTGGCGGCGTCGGCGGAGCGCTGCGCCAACGCGCGCACCTCGCTGGCGACCACGGCAAATCCGCGGCCCTGCTCTCCAGCACGCGCCGCCTCCACAGCCGCGTTCAAGGCCAACAGATTCGTTTGAAACGCGATTTCGTCGATAACCCCGATGATCTCGGCGATGCGCTTGGACGAGGTATTGATCTCGCGCATCGCGGCCACCGCTGCGGTGACGACGCGCCCGCCCTGCTCGGCCTGATCGCGCGTGCTCGCGGCCAACTCGCGGGCCTTGCGGGCGTTGTCGGCATTCTGGTTCACCGTGGCCGACATCTCTTCCATGCTGGCGGCGGTCTCCTCCAGTGTCGATGCCTGTCGCTGCGTGCGCTGCGACAGATCGTCATTGCCGTGTGCGATCTCGTTTGCCGCCGTGCTCACCGTTTCGCTGCCGGTGCGTACTTCATCGACTACCTGCAGCAGCTTGTCGTTCATTGCCTTCAGTGCTGCCAGCAATTGTCCGGTTTCGTCCTGGCGCCGGCTGTCGATGCGGTTGTCCAGATGGCCCGCCGCGACCTTGAGCGCTACCGCGACGGCCTGATGCAGCGGGCCGGTGACGCTACGGGTGATGAGCCATGCCAGCACAGCCGCGGCGATGATGGCAACGCCGATCAGCAGCAATGACGTGCGGATCGCGGTATCGCGGGTGTGGTGCGCGTTGTCCATGAAGGCTTGCGCCTTGTTCAGGGCGAAGTCGACCAGGTAGTCCATCGCGGTGCGGATCTTCGCGAGGTGCTGTCCCGCTTCGCTGTTGGCGTCTCCGAGCGTACTCACCGCACCCTCGTTGGCTCGCGCATCGGCAATAGCGCGATCGCGCAACGCCTTCCAGTCGAGCATCAGTTGGCGTGCTTCCAGTACGCGCGACTTGTCGCCGAGAAAGCGCTCCTCGACACGCTTGAAATCGTCCAGGACCTGCGCCTCATAGCTATCGATCGCGGTGGAGGCCGCCTGGGCTTCCGAATCGCTCGCGGCGCTCGCGGCGTCGCGCATGGCGCCATGGATGCGCGCAATGTTGCCATCGATGCGCAGCACTGCAGTACTTACCGTGAAGGGGTGCAGGTAAAGCTTGTCGGTGGTATTGGACAAATCGCGCATGGTGGCCTGCGCGAATACGCCAACGATTAGCATTAGCACGATGACCGCCATGAACCCGCTCATCATCCGCGTGCCGATTTTCAGTGTGGGCAGTTTCATGATTCTCGTCGCTCCGTGATTGTCGTTGGCGTCGTCTGACCCGATCGCGTGGCGGTACATGCGCGCCGATGATCGCCAGCGCCGCGGATGTTCCATCGCTCGGCCAATCTAGCTTGCGGCCCGGTTGGCTTGTGTGACTGTGCCGAAGGATTTGCAACAGTGTTTGGAGGAAGGGAGCCGGTCCGTTCGCAGGAAGACGCCCGTGCCTTCGGCATCTGCTCGCGCGTTTGCGGTTCGACCCGCCCATATCACTCTCGGCGCCGATATAGCGGCCGGATGTGTGGCGTGCTTTAGGACGGTTTCAAATGGAATGATTATTCTGTGCGCTGCGCCGCGTATTGGCGCCGCATGTGTGCGTCGGTCGCTTCGTGACAGCGCAGGCTGCGCCTGCTACGCCTTCGCTGCGCTCGGTCAGTCGCTTCGCGACAGCGCAGGCTGCGCCTGCTATGCCTTCGCTTCGCTCGGTCAGTCGCTTCGCGACAGCGCATCGCTGCGCGATGCTATGCCTTCGCTGCGCCGCACAGGGATGTGCAAGTGGCTCTGCACTCCCTGCGGTCGCCGCGAGCGCATGGATGCGCAAGAGCGGCCGCTCGGTCTCCCGCAAGCGGCGTCTCACGAGAGCCGATGCGCTACCTATTGCGTATCGATATGCTCATCCAAGTCCCAAGTCCCAAGTCCCAAGTCCCGAATCCCGAATCCCGTCGCTGATACATGCCTTGGGCGGTGTCGAACTTCAATCGCCGGTGGCGGCGACGTTTGCCGCGAACGGGGGTTTTGGGTCGGGTGCGGTGTTGTCTGCCGGCAGCGGTGCGCCGGCAGGCGGCGTGGGGAACGACATGCGCTTGAGCAACCGCTCGGCCGACCCGCGCAGGCGCGCGGCACGCTCGACGGCGCGCAGCGACCGCTCGGTACCTTCGACGGCGACGCACGTCAATTGCGCCAGTCCGGCGTCGACGGCAGTCGCGCCGATGGCCTGTGCCCGCGCGCCCTCAATATTCGACGTCATCAGTTGCACCGCCTGGCTCGACTCCGCTCGAATGCCATCCAGCGTCTCGCGAAACCGGCTGAGCGTCTCGCTACCGCGATCCAGGCTGGCGACGATCTCGGCCATCAGCGCACATGCGTCGCCCGATGCCGAGTGCGAGCGCTGCGCAAGGTTGTGAATTTCGTCAACGATTTGCGAAAATGCGCGTTGATGCGCGCCAGTACGTGCGCTTTCGCCGGCGTTGAGCGCGAGAACGTCGGTCCGGATGGCGATCGACGTCATTGCTGCCGCAATGTTGCCGATGCGGTTGGCGGTCTGTCGTACGTCGTCGATTGAATGGATGATTTGCTGCAACATCCAGCGCCCTGCGTCCGCTTGTTCAGCGGTTTTGGCCGCTGCGGCGTGAGCGGCCAGGGCGGCTTCGAGCCGGGCTGTTGCGTTCTCGCGCAGGTCGCGCGCTTGTGCGGCGATGTGGGCAATCGTCTGGGTTTGCTCGACCATGCGCAGACCGATCTTCCGCGACGCGGTGGCGATCTGGGACGTGCTCTCGCCGGTTGCGGCACTGGCGATCGCGACGTCGCGGGCGAGCCCGTGCAAGTTCAAGGTCGACGGCACCATGCCGCCGATTTCGCCGTCGTTTTGGTGCGTGACGCCGGCGGTGAGACCGCCCGTACCGATCGCGCCGGGTAAACGCCTCGCGCCATCGAGTGGGCGCGTCGCCATGCGGAGTCGTGCGACGCCTCGCCACGCCGCCAACGCAGTGGCGGCCAGCAACAACATCGATGCAAAAACCCAGTGGCGCGCGGAGCGGGCCTCAGCGTTGCGGAATGCGCGGTCGACGGCATTGGCGTGCTGTTCGATCAACACGGTCGCGTCGTCCACAAGCGGCCGGTATCGCTGCGGCAGTTGGTTCACGAGAATCTCCGTGGCGCGCTCGTGCTCACCCTGTTTGAGCGCCGCCAGGGCGGCATCGATGCTGGCGTCGTAGCGCAAGCGTGCGACATTCCAGTGATTCAGTAACTGCTGCTGTTCCGGCGTGTCGATGCTGGCGCGGTAGCGCTCCACGAGCGCGGCGATGTCGACGTGGTTGGCCGCCACCCGACGCCGGCACACGGCGAGGGTTTCTGGCGTGGTGCGGGATGCCGCATCGAGCGTCAGGATGCGGTTTTCCATCGTCTTGTGCAGGATGGTGTCCATCGACTGCGAGGCCAGCAGCTTGGCGCGCTGCTGGGACGCGAGGTCCGCATCGCCGGCCGTTATCCAGGTCAGGACTGATGCCGCGGCGATAAGACCCGCCAGTGCGAGCAACGTGACGACGCCGGCTATGCGTTCGCGCAGACGCGGTTGACGCAGGCGATCGGACACGCCGCGCCATCCGGCACTGCGGATGCGGCTGCTACGCAGGTGCCATTGCGTCGATACCTGGGCACGTTGCAGGGCGGCATGGACGCGCTCTGCCTGCGCCACCTGTTGGGGGGAAGGGCGCGTGTGCAACGACGTGTAGCCGACGAGCGTGCCATCGACGTGGATCGGGTCGGCATTGGTTTCCACCCAGTAGAACCCGCCGTCCTTGCAGCGGTTCTTGATCAGCCCGCGCCATGCCTTGCCGGCTTCGAGCGTCGCCCACAGGTCGGCGAATACCGCCGACGGCATGTCTGGATGCCGTACGACGTTGTGCGGCTGGCCGAGCAACTCATCTTCCGAGAAACCGCTGATTTCGCAAAAGGTGCTGTTGACGTAGGTGAGCTTGCCCCCGGTGTCGGCCATGGAAACGGCGCGATCACCGTGCTTGAGTTCGCGTTCGTGGTTGTCGACCGGCAAATTGATGCGCATGTTGCACTCCCCCCTGTGAGTCCCCATCGGTGTCGCGCCACCGTCTTGTTGTGATGGTGTGCATGTACTTTGGATGCGCTTTGAGGCGAGAATCCCGCCGGCTCTGGCGATTCCGTTCTGGCGATTCCGACCCGACGCGATCGCGCCAAGGCGGCATCGCGTGTTATCGGTGGACACCAAGCCACGAGCGCCTCGTGCGCCACTGTCGCCACGCGGCATGCACATGCTTCGTGCGGGTGAGTAGCGCTTCCGGATCGTGCCCACGGGCCGCTCTCGGTGCCAATTCGTGTCGGTTTGTGTACATCGCGCTGGGCTTCTCCTGCCGATGCGCACTTCCCGTCTCCGGTGAGATCGTGGGCGTCCGCGGCGCATCGCGATGATGCGTCGGTCATTCAGCAGTGGCTATCGGGAACACCCCTATGGCGGGTGTGCGACGGGCATCGTGATCGTGATGGCGGGCCTGGCTCTGGCGATGGTCGGCAGGCGGGCAATGAAGTCGGGGAACTCCCGATAGGCTGGGTGGGCGAATGACAGCAGACTCCACCATCGCCGCCGGGACGCCGCGCGGTCGTCGTGTCGCCTTCGTGCTTGCCCGGTAGCGTGGCGCGGTCGCAGCGCCCTCTTGGCACGTCGCTTTGTCCACACGATGGGGTGCCCATGACGCAAGGAACGCCGGCTCGCGTGTTGATTGCCGTCGAGGGGGAACTGGTGCGGCGGGCGCTGGTGGAGATGGTGCGCGAGATGCCGGAGTTCGCGTTGCGTGGCGCCGTTGGCGACGCGGCGTCGGTGCGCCTGGTGCTGCGTTCGCGTCGTGTCGATGTGTTGGTGTTGGACATGTTGTTGGCGGATAAGCTGAATGCGACGTTTGCCGAGTTCGCCATGCGCCCTCGAGTGGTGTTGGTGTCTCCGCGCCGCCATATCGGCCTCGACGGCGCGTGCGCCGGGGACTGTGCTTGCGGCTTCGTGCGCGAGCGGGCGCCGTTGCGGCACATCGAGACGGCGTTGCGGCTGGTTGGCGCGTGCGATATCGCGCGCGCCGGACACGATCCGCGTTGCCGCACGTGTCCGCTGCGACCCACCCTGCAGCCGGCGCCACTGCCGCTGACCGCGCGCGAGCAGTCAGTGTTTGCCCACATCGGCTCCGGCGCGTCCAATCAGAGCATCGCGATGGCGTTGGGGGTGAGCGTGAAGACGGTGGAATGCCATCGCGAGAACATCAAACGCAAGCTGGGTCTCGATTCGGGTGCGCGGTTGGCGGCGGCCGCGGTGGCGTGGCGGCTGGGCGAGTTTGTGGTCGATCGCGATGCCATGGCATGGCGCGAGACGATGCCGAAAACCGGATTGCCGCGCCGGCGTGCCAAGTCGCCCCGGTGATGCTCTGGCAGGTGGCGTTGCCTACAACGTGCGGTCGGGTGTGGCGAGGTGCTGGCGCAATGCCCACGCCACGTGCTCGCGCACGAGTTCCGACGCATCCTCGCTGCGAGCGCTGAGCGCAGCAATCACCGCCGGGGTTGTCGGCGCGTTGCCCAGTGCCACGGCAAGGTTGCGCAGCCAGCTCTCGTAGCCGGCGCGACGGATCGCCGAGCCCTCGGTGCGCTGCAGGAATTCGGCTTCGCTCCAGGCGAACAGGTCGATCAGGCTGGCGCGGTCGAGGTCGTTGCGGGCGCGGAAGTCGGGCTCGTCGTGACGCTTGGCGAACTTGTTCCAGGGACACACGAGTTGGCAGTCGTCGCAGCCGAAGATGCGGTTGCCGATCAGCGGGCGCAGCGCTTCGGGAATGCTGCCCTTGAGTTCGATGGTGAGATAGCTGATGCAGCGGCGGGCGTCGACGCGATACGGCGCGACGATGGCGCCGGTAGGGCAGATCTCGATGCAGCGGGTGCAGGTGCCGCAATGGGCAGTCGCAGGCGTGTCGACCGGCAGCGGCAGGTCGGTGAGGATTTCGCCGAGGAAGAACCACGAGCCGGCGGCGCGATGGATCAGACAGGTGTGCTTGCCGATCCAGCCGAGCCCGGCATCGCGTGCTAGCGCGCGCTCCAACACCGGCGCCGAGTCGACGAACACGCGGTAGCCATGCGGTCCGATTGCCTGCGCGATGCGATCGGCCAGTTGCTGCAGCCGTCGGCGCATCAGCTTGTGGTAATCGCGGCCCAGCGCATAACGCGCTACGTAGGCGCGCTCGCCCGTTTCGAGGGTGCGCCAGGCTTCGCCGTCGTCGCCGTTACCGTAATCCATGCGCACGCAGATGGCACGGCAGGCGCCGGGCTGCAGCAGTTCTGGGTGGGCGCGCAGTTCGGTGTTGCGTGCCATGTAGGCCATCTCGCCGTGCTGGCCTTGCGCCAGCCAGTCGCGCAGGTGCTGGTGATCGCGGTCGAGCGAGGGTTGCACGATGCCGGTCTGCGCGAAGCCCAGTTCGCGCGCCCATGTGCGGATGCGCTCGGCAAGTTCGGCGAGGTCGGTCATGCGCACAGTATAGAAAGCGCACGGCGGCGCCGGGCGGGCTTTCGTATCGGGTGCCGTTGTGCCAATGTTCCGGCTCAGCCCCCACCCGACACGTGTGCATGCCCATTCCTCTGCATCGATCGCAGGACGCGCAGGCGATCGACCGCCACGCGACCGAGGCGCTGTCGATTGCGCCTTATGCGCTGATGTGTCGCGCCGGGCTGGCGGCGTGGTATCGGATCAAGGCGCATTGGCCCGCGGCGCATCGCATCGGCGTGCTGTGCGGCCCCGGCAACAATGGCGGCGACGGCTATGTGCTGGCGCGTCTGGCGCAGGCAGCGGGCGCCAGCGTGCACGTGCTGATGCTGCCCGGCGGCGAGCCGCGCAGCGACAGCGCGCGTCAGGCGCACGCAGCGTGGTGCGCGGCGGGCGGCGCGGTGGAAGTGTTTCGCGGCAGCTTGCCGAGTGTCGACGTCTGGGTCGATGCCTTGTTCGGCATCGGGCTGACGCGGGCGCCGGAAGGGTTTGCGGCGGCCGCGATCGCTGCCCTCAATGCGCAGCCGGTGCCGAAAGTGGCATTGGACGTGCCGTCCGGGATCGACGCCGATTCGGGCGCGCAGCGTGGTGTCGCGGTGCGCGCCAACCTCACGATCGAATTCATCGTCGCCAAGTGTGGCATGCACACCGGCGACGGGCGGCAGTGTTCGGGTCAGCGCGAACTCGATGCGCTTGATCTGCCCCACCACGCCTGCGCGGCGGTGCCGCCGTTCGCCTGGCTGTATCGCGTCGGCGATCTGGCGGCGTTCCTCGGGCCGCGGCCGGGCAACGCCCACAAGGGGGCGTTCGGGCACGTGCTGGCGATCGGCGGCGATCACGGCATGCCCGGTGCCATCGCATTGTGCGGGCAGGGCGCTTTGCGCAGCGGCGCTGGTCTGGTGAGTGTGGCGACGCGCGCGCAGAACGTGGCAGTGGTGGCGGCGCGGCGTCCCGAGCTGATGGTGCACGCCGTAGAAGACGAGGCGACGTTGGAGCCACTGTTGAGACGTGCCAGCGTGCTGGCGGTTGGTTCGGGATTGGGACAGGGCGCCTGGGCGCAATGGGTGCTGCGGGCAGCATTGCGCGCCGGGCTGCCGCTGGTACTTGATGCCGATGCGCTCAACGCGTTGGCGTTGGCGCCGCAACCGCTGCCCGATGCCGTGCTCACCCCGCACCCGGGCGAGGCCGCGCGCCTGCTCGGTTGCGACGTGGCGGAAATTCAGCGCGATCGTTTCGCGGCAGCGGCGGCGCTGGCGGAGCGTTATCAGGCTGCGATCGTACTCAAGGGTGCCGGCTCGGTGGTGGCGGCGCCGGGCGCTCACCCGGCGGTGATCGATGCCGGCAATCCGGGAATGGCCTCGGGCGGCATGGGCGATGTGCTCACTGGCGTGATCGCGGCGTTGCGTGCGCAGGGGCTCGACAGCTACGAGGCGGCGTTGTGCGGCGCCTTGCTGCATGCCGGCGCGGGCGATCTCGCGGCGGCCGAGGGCGGCGAGCGCGGCCTGATCGCCAGCGATCTGCTGCCGGCGTTGCGCGTACTGGCCAACCCGGGCGCGGCGTGCGCGTGATCCTGCCATCCGTGGCCGATACCGATCGGCTGGGTGCGGCCCTTGCGGCTACCCGGCCACGACCGGCTGTGGTGGCGCTGTCAGGGCCGTTGGGGGCAGGCAAGTCCAGTCTGGCGCGCGCGATGTTGCGTGCGATGGGGGTGACCGGCGCGGTGCGCAGCCCCACTTACACCTTGGTAGAACGCTATGCCTTGCCCGACGGCGAGGCACTGCATTTGGACCTGTACCGCATCGGCGCGCCGGAAGAACTCGACTACCTGGGCTTGGACGATGCCGCGCAGGCGCAGTTGTGGCTGATCGAATGGCCCGAGCGCGGCCTTGGCGCCCTGCCGCCGTTGGACTTGCGGATCGATCTGGAAATGGAGGACGGCGGGCGCGTGGCGGAGCTGGTGTCGACCAGCGTCGCCGGCAGTGACTGGCTTGTACGACTCGCCGCCAGCACCATCTCCTGAGCACAAATCGAGAAATCCTGCTCAGGTTGCGGATTGCAAAGGGAAAACTATTGCATTTTCCGCGCTGTTGCGGTCCAATGCGGCATCATGGCGCAATTCCCTTCATCACTGGTGCGTTTTTGCCTGTTCGCGGGGCTGTTGCTGGCGTTGCCCGTGGCGTCGCGCGCGGCGGAATTGACCCGCATGGAACTGCGCGAGGTCGGCGATCACGCGCAGGTCGAATTCGCGCTCAGCGCCAGCGCCGAGTACAAGGTGTTCACGCTCGACAACCCCAGTCGGTTGGTGCTCGATCTCAAAGGCTCGCGCCTGTCCGAGGGCTATCGCACCGGGCCGTTGAGCGGGCCGGTGTCGGCGGTGCGTACCGGGTCGCCGAGTCCGGGCGACTTGCGCGTGGTGCTCGATCTGGCCGATACGATCCGGCCCAAGACGTTCCTGTTGCCGCCCGGCGCGGGCGTGGGGCAGCGGCTGGTGGTGGAGCTGTATCCGGCATCCGCGGCTGCCCCAGGGAAAACCGTGCAGGATCTGGTGCCCGATACCGGGCGCGACGTCGTGATCGCCATCGATGCCGGTCATGGCGGCCAGGACCCCGGCGCACGTGGCGCCACCGGCACCTGGGAGAAGAACATCACGCTGGCGGTGGCGCGGGAGCTGGCGCGGCAACTCAACCGTGAGCGAGGCATGAAGGCCGTGCTGACCCGCGACGGCGATTACTTCATTCCGCTGCAGGGCCGTTACCGCAAGGCGCGCGAAGCCAAGGCCGACCTGTTCGTGTCGATCCATGCCGATGCATTCAACAAGCAGACTGCGTCCGGTTCCTCAGTGTTTGTGCTGTCGCAACGCGGCGCATCCAGTGAGGCGGCGCGTTGGCTGGCGGATCGCGAGAATGCCGCCGATCTGGTTGGCGGCGTCAGCCTCGACGACAAGGACAACACCTTGGCTGCGGTGCTGCTCGACCTGTCGCAAAGCGCCACCATGAAGGCGTCGGAGGACGTTGCGGCGCACGTGCTGGGCGCGCTCAAGCGGGTCGGCAAGGCACACAAGCCCAACGTGGAGCGCGCCAATTTCGTGGTGTTGCGTTCGCCCGACGTGCCGTCGATCCTGGTGGAGACCGCATTCATCAGCAACCCCGGCGAGGAGAAGCGCCTCAACGACCCGCTGCACCAGCAGCGACTGTCCAGTGCGGTGCTCAACGGCGTGCGCGATTATTTTTCCACCCAGGCGCCGCCGGGCACCTGGATTGCCGCGCAGCAGGCGCGCACGCGCGCCAGCGAACACATCGTCGGTCGCGGCGACACGCTGTCCTCGATCGCCCAGCGTCACGGTGTGAGCGTGGCGAGCCTGCGCGAGCGCAACGGCTTGCGCGACGACATGGTCAAGATCGGCCAACGCCTGCGCATCCCGAAGGCCGCCGATGCGCCCAAGCC